>NZ_JASF01000005.1:327686-655372 GCF_000622405.1 Sulfitobacter donghicola DSW-25 = KCTC 12864 = JCM 14565 | reverse complement strand
GATTTTGAACGCTTCGGTCACTTTCTCTTTGGTGGCGCCGCCCCCAACGTCGAGGAAGTTTGCAGGCTCGGCACCGTAGAGTTTGATGATGTCCATTGTGGCCATCGCCAGACCCGCACCGTTCACCATGCAGCCGATTTCACCGTCCAGAGCGATATAGTTGAGGTCGTATTTGGAGGCCTCAAGCTCTTTGGGGTCTTCTTCGGTTTCGTCGCGCAGTTCGGAAACCTCTGCCTGACGGTACATGGCGTTGCCGTCAAAGGATACTTTGGCGTCGAGAACTTTCAGATCACCCGTGTCGGTCACGATCAGCGGGTTGATTTCGAGCATTTCCATGTCGCGTTCGATGAACGCTTTGTAGAGCAGACCCATCAGGCCAACGCACTGCTTGACTGCTTTGCCTTCCAGACCCAGCGCGAATGCAACGCGGCGGCCGTGGAATGCCTGAAAACCAGTTGCGGGATCAACGGAGAAGTTGATGATTTTCTCTGGTGTGCTTTCGGCAACTTCTTCGATGTCCATGCCGCCCTCGGTGGAGCAGACAAAGCCAACGCGCGATGTTTCGCGGTCAACCAGCAGGGCGAGGTACAATTCGGTTTCGATGCCGGAACCGTCTTCGATGTAGACGCGGTTGACCTGCTTGCCCGCTGGGCCAGTCTGGTGCGTGACCAATGTGCGGCCGAGCATTTTCTGTGCTTCTTCTGCGGCTTCGGCCACAGATTTGGTCAAACGCACACCGCCAGCTTCGCCAGCGTCTGCTTCTTTGAATTTACCTTTGCCGCGACCACCTGCGTGGATCTGCGCCTTAACCACCCACATTGGGCCGTCCAATTCCGCTGCTGCAGATTTGGCGTCTTCTGCTTTGAGGACAACGCGCCCGTCAGAGACTGGTGCGCCGTAGCTGCGCAGGAGGGCTTTCGCCTGATATTCGTGGATGTTCATAGAAACGGTCCCGTCTTTGGTTTTGATCTCGCGTGTTATACGCCAGATACGTAATATTTCCTGAACAGCTTTTCGCAGGTTTTTGAAATAATCCACATAAAAGTGACATTTGTGATCACACGTTAAATAGCTGTGATCACAAAAAGGGAAATGTACTTCGAACTTTACCCAAAGAGCCGTGAAATCTTGGGCGGAAAAGATTCGGGATGCGGTAAAAATGATCGAATTTTAAGGGATAAATCGCCGCGCGGCCTGTTTGCTTTTGCGGTGGGGCACGCAAGGCGGTTGGCTTTGGCGTGCTCTGGCAGCGGAAGGGGGGTGTTTGGGGGAGGGCTGCCACCATGGCCGCGAAAAGGGATGGTGGCAGCGTTTTGATGTTGAGGGCTGATCAGGTGGGGATCAGCGCCCAATAGTCGAGATCAAGCAGAACGGTTGGCAGGTATTTGCCATCTTCGCCGCGCAGCTCGAACGGCTCGCCACCTTTGGTAGCGACAAGGCGCAAGCGGATGGCGCCAACGCCGGGGGCGGCTGTTTCGGCTTTGTCGATGACTTCGGACCATGCGCGGATTGTGTCGCCAGACAGGCAGGGGTTTGCATGGGCGCCGCCGTTCAGGCCGACAACCATTTGCGCGTTGGCCAGCCCGTTAAACGACAATGCTCGCGCCATCGAGATCACGTGACCCCCATAGATCAGGCGGCTGCCGTCGGGACGCGCCGAGGTGTCAAAGTGCACTTTGGCGGTGTTCTGCCACAGGCGCGTGGCCATCATGTGTTCGGCCTCTTCAACGGTCACACCATCAACGTGGTCGATTTTTTCGCCCACCTCATAGTCGCCCCAGCGGTGGGGTTCGCCAGCGAGGTCAAAGTTGTAGTTCGTAAAGTCGAGCCCTTGCGGGATCACCAGATCCTCGGCGGCGATTGCCTTTGGCAGGTCAGGGACAACGGTATCGGGGGCGGCTGCGTCTACGTCGCGTTTGCGCACCATAACCCAGCGGACATATTCCATCACCGCTTCGTCGTGTTGGTTCAGCCCAGTGGTGCGCACATAGACAACACCCGTTTTCCCGTTTGAGTTTTGCTTGAGCCCGATTACCTCGGATTGGGAGCGCAGCGTGTCACCGGGCCAGACGGGCAGCAGCCAGCGGCCTTGGGCATAGCCGAGGTTCGCAACCGCGTTCAGCGATACATCAGGCACGGTTTTGCCAAAGATCACGTGAAAGGCGATCATATCGTCCAGCGGGCTGAAGGGTAGGCCGCAGTCTTGGGCGAATTGATCCGACGAGTATAGCGCGTGACGCGCTGGATACAGCGCGTGATAAAGCGCGCGCTCGCCCATTTTCACCGTGCGGGGCACGGCGTGGGTGAGGATTTGACCAACGGAGTAGTCTTCGAAGAAGCGGCCTGAGTTTGTTTTGGTCGCCATTTCAATGCGCTCCTAATTTGGTTTCTGGGGTGTAGGTGCCTTCGACCTCTTTCACGACGGATTGGCCGCAGCGCATCACACCTGCGGCGTGATCCCATGTTTGAGTGGGAGAGCCGTATAGCTCCCAGCCTTTGTTGAGGGCCTCTGTTACCTTGTGGCAAAAGGCGGCGGTGTCTTCTTCGGAGAGGAAACGATAGAGTTTCATGTGCTTACCCGTGGTTCAGGAAAAGGGATTAACGCCAAGGGCGATGTGAATGCCCGCGATGACCGCGAAAAGCACAACAGAGATCACAGCAAGGCGGATATAGGTTGGACGTTCGGCGCGCTCTGGCGCGGTCCAGTTGGGCTCGGCTTTGTTGATCAGGATGACGGAACCGACAGCCCAGCCAAGAATGCCGCCAAACAGGATGATCGAGGCCAGATCGCCGTTCACCAGAAGGTGCGCCAGCGCCCAGATTTTTACGGCCAGCAGTTGCGGGTGGCGGGTTTTATAGGCGGGCCATGCTTTGGCGCCTTTGGCAGCGGAGGATCCATAGACCCAAAGAGCCAACAACATCAGGCCGTTGTTAAACCCGCTAAAGATCGCAGGTGGTGTCCAAATCGGGATAAAGGCGGCCATGCGATAGCCGACGATCATCAGGATCAGCGAGGCAACGATAGCGACCGCCATGATCCCTTTGCCAGGGGCGCCAAGGGCGATCCGCTGATCTGGCATCAGCCGTTTAAAGTAGTGGGCCGCGGTCCAGAGGGCGACGCCGAGAATAAGAAGAAACATGGGTTACTCCGTGCTGAGTGCTGCGATTGCATCCAGTTTTGCCAGTGTTTCACGGGCTGTTGCAACATGAAGGTTTTCCACGATCTTGCCGTCTACAACTGCAACGCCTTGGCCTGCTGCTTCGGCTTCTTCAAAGGCAGCGATCTGGCGGCGCGCGATTTCGATCTCGGCCTCGGAGGGGGAGAAGGCCGCGTTGGCGACCTCTAGCTGGGCGGGGTGGATCAGGGTTTTGCCGTCAAAGCCCATATCGCGGCCTTGGTCGCATTCGACCTTGAGGCCTTCGTCGTCTTTGAAGGCGTTATAAACACCGTCGATCAGCGCAACGCCATGGGCCTTGCCCGCCAGCACACAAAGGCCAAGCCCTGCCATCAGCGGCAGGCGATCAGCGCGGAAGCGGGTTTGCAGATCTTTGGCCAGATCATTTGTGCCCATCACCATGCCTTGCAGTTGGGAATGCGCGGCGATTGCTGCGGCGTTCAACATACCAAGGGGCGTTTCCATCATCGCCCATAGCGGCACATCGCCAACCAATGCGGCCAGTGCATGCAGATCGGCAGGTGTGTTCACCTTTGGCAAGAGAATCGCATCGGCGCCCATTTCTTTTGCGGCTTTGGCGTCATCGGCGCCCCATTCGGTATCCAAGCCGTTGATGCGGATGATCTTCATACGGCTGCCATAGCCACCTGTTGCCAGCGCCTCGGCCAAGGTGGCGCGCGCGCTGGTTTTTTCTTCAGGCGTTACGGCATCTTCGAGGTCAAAGATGATCGCATCGGCGGGCAGGCCGCGGGCCTTGTCCAATGCGCGGGGTTTGGAGCCGGGGATGTAGAGAACGGAACGCAGGGGGCGGGCGATTGAGGGCATGGTGGGCTCCTGTTTGTAATGCTGGCGTAATATTGTTGCGCGCAGAGGCGCATTTTTTGCCGTAAAGTTCAAGCGCAATCGCGCCGCGGCGCAGCAAAAAGCGTGGCGATTGGGGTGCGGACGCTGCGTTAACTCCGTTTTCAACCTCTTTAGGGCAAGCTTGGCTTCAGATGTCGCAGTTTGGCTGGGGATGAATGCATTCCCGACAGGCTGGATGCATTGCTTCAGAGTAGCTGCGCGGGGTGACTTGCGCGAAGAGTCCCGGAAGGAAATGAAATGACACGAACCGCTAAAATTCTGCACCTTGCTGCGCTTACAGCTGCGGCAGCCCTGTTTGTTCTATCCACATCATCCGTAAAGGCGCAAACCAGCCCGAACTGTGGTGAGCGGGAGGCCGTCATCACGCGACTGGCGGACCGATATGGTGAGACACGTCAATCCGTTGGGTTGGGGTCTAACAATTCGATGGTTGAGGTATTTGCCAGTGATGAAACAGGGAGTTGGACCATTTTGGTGACAACAACAGCTGGAATGAGCTGCCTTGTTGCATCGGGGCAGGCGTTTGAGGAAGTTGCCGAAGCCCTGCCAGCAAAAGGCAATGATGCCTGACGTCAGCTGAGCCCATCCCAAAGCAATTTGAGGCCGGTTAGGGTCAGCAGGACATAGGTGAACGTGAAAAATGCGCGCTCGGATAGTGCGCGATGGGCGTGGACGCCCAGCCATGTGCCCAAAAGGGCAAAGGGTGCGAGGGCCAGATTGGCGGTCGCGGTTTCTAGGGTGAACATGCCCAAGAAGGCGTAGGGCACGAATTTGGCTAGGTTTATCGTCGAAAAGACAAGAACCGAGGTTGCCTGATAACCGGTTTTGCTGATGTTGCGCGACAGCAGAAAGATCGCCGCAGGCGGGCCGCCCGCATGGCTGACAAAACTGGTGAATCCGGCAACAAGCCCAGCCAAAAAGCCTGCGCTGTCGGGGAGGGGCCCTTTGCCTAGGGTGAGCCAGCCTTTCTTTTGGCTGACTTGCCAGAGGACAAAGCCGACTGAGATGGTGCCGATCAAGACCCTTAAAAGATCGGGCGACGCGATTTTGTACAATGCAACGCCCAAGGCGACGCCGGGTAGGCCGCCGATGATGAGGAGGAGGGCTTCTTTTGGGTGCCATTTTCCCCAATAGGGTTTTAGTGATGCCAGATCGATTAGCATCAATAGGGGGAGCATAACCCCCAGAGCCAATCGCGGTTCGATCACCAATGCGAGGATCGAAGAGGAGGCAAATGCAGCCCCCGAACCAAAGCCGCCTTTGGAAATGCCAGCAAAGATCACCGCCGGTCCAGCGAGGGCAAAAAACCAAAGATCAAGCATGAAAAGTCTCTAAAATTTATCGCGCAAAGGGCGCTGTTTCGCCAATCAGCTTATCTGGTGATCCTGTGAGCGGCCAGCGTTTCGTGAATAACAATCGAGGTGGCGAAATCGGGCCTTGTTTGTGCGAATTGGATGTGGGGGAATTGAGGTAATTTGGTTTGAGCGTTTAACTATTTGAAAGATAGGTTTAAATTTCGCTCCAGACACTGTGCAGTCGCGCAAATTTTATACGGATAAAGGCCCGTTTGGCCAAGAGCAACTTGCAAGAAAGCCCCTGAGGGGGTAAGCCGCGCCCAACGCAAACCTCATGGAGTACTGCAAAATGGCACGAGCCAAAATCGCGCTGATCGGCGCTGGTAACATCGGTGGCACACTTGCTCACCTCGCAGCTGTTAAAGAATTGGGCGACGTCGTAATGTTCGATATCGCGGATGGTCTACCGCAGGGTAAGGCGCTGGATATTGCTGAATCCGGCCCATCCGAAGGCTTTGACGCGGCGATGTCCGGTACGTCGGATTACGCAGATATTGCTGGCGCAGACGTATGTATTGTTACCGCTGGTGTTGCACGCAAGCCGGGCATGAGCCGTGATGACCTGCTGGGCATCAACCTGAAAGTTATGAAGTCCGTTGGCGAAGGCATTGCTGCCCACGCGCCGAACGCATTTGTGATCTGCATCACCAACCCGCTGGATGCGATGGTTTGGGCGCTGCGCGAATTCTCTGGTCTGCCACATGAAAAAGTATGCGGCATGGCTGGCGTACTTGATTCGGCACGTTTCCGTCACTTCCTTGCGGAAGAGTTCAACGTTTCCATGCGTGACGTGACTGCATTCGTTCTGGGTGGCCACGGCGATACAATGGTGCCGCTGACACGTTATTCGACTGTTGCGGGCATCCCGCTCCCTGACATGGTTGAAATGGGCTGGACCACACAGGAAAAACTGGACGCAATCGTTCAGCGTACCCGTGATGGCGGTGCCGAGATTGTTGGTCTGTTGAAAACAGGTTCCGCGTTCTACGCGCCTGCAACATCCGCGATCGAAATGGCAGAAGCCTATCTGAAAGACCAAAAGCGCGTTCTGCCCTGTGCAGCCTATGTTGATGGCGCATACGGCCTGAACGGTTTCTATGTTGGCGTTCCAACAGTGATCGGCGCTGGTGGTGTTGAGAAGGTTGTCGAAATCTCCATGAACAAAGACGAGCAGGCGATGTTCGACAACTCTGTTAACGCTGTTAAGGGTCTGGTTGAAGCTTGCAAAGGCATCGACGGCTCTTTGTAAGCCTAAACTTTTGAAGAGTTTTCTAAGGGCACTCCGGTTTCGGGGTGCCCTTTTTCGTTTTAGCCAGCAGTGCGGTTCTGGTTTGTGATCACGAAAGTGGGGATTCGATTGTAAATCCGAGTAAATCTGTCGGATTTTGCGCGAATATTGACCATGGCAATCGGGGCTTTGGTGTCTGTGATCACAGTTTGCTATGGTGTGATCACAAATGTGCATTCCCCATAGGTTTATTGTTCAATTTGTCCAAACATAGGCTTGAAAAGCGGCTTGCGTAGGTGACAGCCGCGAAAAAATTGTTACTAGTATGGGCAAGTAGCCACAAAGGAGCCTGACATGGCCGATGTGAACCGGGGCAACCGCCCTCTGTCACCGCATTTGACGATCTACCGTCCGCAACTGACTTCAATGACCTCTATCCTGACACGGATCACTGGCAACGCGATGTTGATTACATCGCTGCTGATTGTTTGGTGGTTTTTGGCAGCGGCAAGCGGGTCTGACTATTTCGCCATCGTAAACGGCTTTTTGACCAGCTGGTTTGGCGACCTGATCATGTTCCTGTCGGTTTTGGGTTTGTGGTATCACACGCTGGCGGGTGTACGTCACCTGATCTGGGACAATGCCATTGCGATGGACATCCCGACGGCGGAAAAACTGGGCTGGGCCTGTGTTGGCGGTTCGGTTCTGCTGACGCTGATCACAGTCATCGTGGTTTAAGGAGAGCATCATGGCATATTTGACAGATCGTAAGCGTGCGCGTGGCCTTGGTTCGGCAAAGACGGGTACGGCGCATTTCTGGGCGATGAAAGTCAGCTCGGTTGCGTTGCTGATCCTTATTCCTTTGTTCGTGTTCACATTTGGCGCCGCGCTGGGCGGTACCTATGAGGAAATCGTTGCCTATTACGCGCGTCCGTTCCCTGCGATTGTCGCGGCGTTGACCATTGTTGTGTCGTTCAAGCACTTTAACGATGGCGCGCAGACGATGATCGAAGACTACGTTCACGGCATGGCGCAAAAGATCGCTATCATCTTGCTGACATGCATCAGCTATGGTGCTGCGGCAGTTGGCCTGTTTGCGATTGCGCGTTTGGCGCTTTGATCCGGCTTTTGGGCGTGGCGGCGCGGTCGCCAGCCCTGAAAAGATAAACGTGCGGATGCTTTCGCCGTTAGAGAAAACAGATGATCGTGTGCCTAGGGCCACGACCGTACAGATCGGGTAAGAGCCGCAAGGGCGGACAACCCCAAGCTTGAAGAGGGCGCGATATGGCTGCTTATGAATATGAGACCCATGAATACGACGTTGTCGTAGTTGGGGCAGGGGGCGCAGGTTTGCGCGCAACATTGGGTATGGCCGAACAAGGGCTGCGCACAGCCTGTGTTTCCAAGGTTTTCCCAACCCGTTCCCACACGGTTGCGGCTCAGGGCGGCATTGCGGCCAGCCTGAGCAACATGGGGCCAGACAACTGGCAGTGGCACATGTATGACACTGTAAAAGGCTCTGACTGGTTGGGGGATACGGATGCGATGGAATATCTCGCCCGTGAAGCCCCGAAAGCGGTATATGAGCTAGAGCACTACGGCGTGCCATTCTCGCGCACCGAAGAGGGCAAGATTTACCAGCGTCCGTTTGGTGGTCACACCACTGAATTCGGCGAAGGCCCCCCTGTGCAGCGTACTTGCGCGGCGGCGGACCGGACCGGTCACGCGATCCTGCACACGCTTTATGGTCAGTCCCTAAAGAACAACGCGGAATTCTACATCGAATATTTCGCCATTGATCTGGTGATGTCTGACGATGGCGTTTGCCAAGGTGTTCTGTGCTGGAAGCTGGATGACGGCACCATGCACCTGTTCAGCGCCAAGATGGTTGTGCTGGCCACGGGCGGCTATGGCCGCGCCTATTTCAGCGCCACATCTGCCCACACCTGTACAGGTGATGGCGGCGGCATGGTGGCCCGTCAGGGTCTGCCTTTGCAGGATATGGAATTTGTTCAATTCCACCCAACGGGTATCTACGGCGCTGGCTGTTTGATCACCGAGGGCGCGCGCGGTGAGGGTGGTTATCTGACCAACTCCGAGGGCGAGCGTTTCATGGAGCGTTACGCGCCGACGTACAAAGACCTTGCTAGCCGCGATGTTGTATCGCGCTGTATGACGATGGAAATCCGCGAAGGCCGCGGCGTGGGCGAGAAGGGGGATCACATCCACCTGCACCTCAACCACCTGCCGCCAGAAACATTGGACCTGCGCCTGCCGGGTATCTCTGAATCTGCGCGCATCTTTGCCGGTGTTGACCTGACCAAAGAGCCGATCCCAGTTCTGCCGACTGTTCACTATAACATGGGCGGTATCCCGACGAACTATTGGGGTGAGGTGTTGAACCCGACGGCGGATAACCCTGATGCGATTTCTCCAGGTTTGATGGCTGTGGGTGAAGCGGGTTGTGCCTCTGTTCACGGTGCAAACCGTTTGGGCTCCAACTCTCTCATTGACCTTGTGGTGTTTGGCCGTGCGGCCGCGATCCGCGCAGCCGAGATCGTTGATCCAAAGACGCCGGTACCAACGCCGAACCAGAAATCTGTTGATGCGGCATTCGATCGTTTTGACGGTCTGCGCTATGCCAAGGGTGCGATCCCGACAGCCGAGCTGCGCCTTGAGATGCAGCAGACGATGCAGGCGGATGCGGCGGTATTCCGTACCGACAAAACGCTGGCCGAAGGCGAAGAGAAGATGAAGGGCGTAGCCGCCAAACAGGGTGACCTGAAGGTGACGGATAACTCGCTGGTCTGGAACTCGGATCTGATGGAAACGCTGGAGCTGACCAACCTGATGCCAAACGCGGTGGCAACCATCACCGCAGCGGCCGCCCGCAAGGAAAGCCGTGGCGCGCATGCGCATGAGGATTACCCTGATCGCGACGATAAGAACTGGCGCAAGCACAGCCTCATCCGTTTTGAAGAAAACGATGCTGACCTGACCTTCCGCCCTGTTCACCTTGATCCGCTGACAAAGCAGGATGAAGGCGGCATTGACCTGAAGAAAATCGCGCCGAAGGCACGGGTTTACTAAGAATGACTGAGGCGGCGCAAATGGACAGCGTTTGGTCAAAGGCGGGGTTTTCCCCTGCCTTTGCCTTGCAGGTGTTCGGCATGCGCCGCTCGGGCAACCATGCGATCATTGACTGGCTGATGCGCAATGCGCCTGATGCCGCGACGGGTGGTGTGTTTTACAATAATTGCCGTTTTGCCAAACCTCCGTTGCGCGCGTTTGGCTCGTTGGATGTTTATGGCGCGGATCATGCGGTTCAGCCCCATGGAAAAGACGAAACACCGGCGCAGCGGATTGCCACGGCGGGCGCCAGCCCGATGGTAGTTGTTTCCTATGAAGACCGGATGCCGCAGCCTGTTGGCGCGCCTCAAAAGGCGAGCGAGGGGTTCGAGACATCGGATTTCAGCCGTCAGGTTGTGATCTATCGCAGCTTCCTGAACTGGTCGGCATCCATGCTGGCCAAGCTCAAGCGCAATGACGGATACGGGGCCACGGACCGGATGCGGATCATGGCCATGTCGCTGAACGGATACATCAATGGTCTGGACCGTATCGCCGAAGCAAAAGACGTTTTGCCGATTTGTTATGACGATTGGATGACCTCGCAGGACTATCGCGCGGATATCCTGACGCAGCTTGGGCTGCCCCATCGGGATTTGTCGCGTGGGACGGTAAAACGCTATGGCGGCGGATCGTCCTTTCAAAGCAAAGGCACAGCTGCACAGGATTTAGCGACCACCGACCGCGATGCGATCATGGCCGATGACCCCGAATATAAGATACTGCTGTGGACAGCTGCGCATGATCTGCAATTTATGCAGCGACTGATCCCTCATTTTGAACAAGATGCAGAGCGTCTGGCCACATTGGCCGAGACATCCAAACTGCACATGACCCTACCGCCCAGAGAGGCCTCCCTATGATCCGAGCATGCCTATTTACTGCTATTGTGGCGCTATCCGCCTGTGCCGAGGTGCAAACGGCCGCGGATAAGACAGGCCGCAAGGCTGCGACTTCGGCTGTGACCGAAGTTATCGCGATTAATTTCCCGCAGGTTCCAAAGCCGCTGATCGAAACCTTTACAGGTTGCATTATCGATAATGCAGCAGCTGTTGAGGTTCGTGAACTTGCAAAAGCTTCGATTGTTGGGGTCGATGATGACACAGTCGCCGTTGTGCGCAATGTGATGTCACGCCCAGCCACACAGACCTGTTTGCGTGATCGCGCGCTGACATCACTTTAGGAATTTCCGGCGCTTTGCGCGCCAACTGACGCAAAAGGAACAGCATCATGGTACAACTGACGCTCCCCAAGAACTCCCGCATGACGACGGGTAAAACATGGCCAAAGCCAGCAGGCGCGACCAACGTGAGAGAGTTCCACATCTATCGCTGGAACCCTGATGACGGGAAAAACCCTGCGGTTGATACGTATTTCGTTGATCTGGACACATGCGGCCCGATGATTTTGGACGCGCTGATCAAGATCAAGAACGAGATCGACCCAACGCTGACGTTCCGCCGTTCGTGCCGCGAAGGTATTTGCGGTTCCTGCGCGATGAACATCGACGGGATCAATACGTTGGCCTGTACCTATGGTATGGCCGAGATTAACGGCGTTGTGAAAATCTATCCGCTGCCGCACATGCCTGTGGTCAAGGATTTGATCCCTGATCTGACGCATTTCTATGCGCAGCACGCGTCGGTTAAACCGTGGCTGGAAACAGACACACCAGCGCCTGCAAAAGAGTGGAAGCAATCGGTTGAGGATCGTTCGAAACTGGACGGTCTGTATGAGTGCATCATGTGCGCCTGCTGCTCGACATCCTGCCCCAGCTACTGGTGGAATGGCGATCGCTACCTCGGGCCAGCAGCTTTGCTGCACGCCTACCGCTGGATCATCGACAGCCGCGATGAAGGCACGGGCGAGCGTTTGGATGATCTGGAAGATCCGTTCAAACTGTACCGTTGCCACACGATCATGAACTGCGCCAAGACGTGCCCGAAGGGTTTGAACCCTGCCTTGGCGATCAGCCAGATCAAAAAGCTGATGGTCGAGCGTACCCTGTAAGCCAGATAAATGTTTGGCTGGTTGAAGAATATGATTGGCGGCGCGCGCAAACCTGCGCCGCCGCCAATTCCACAAGGGCCGCTGGATGAGGCGGCGCTCAAACAGGCGCTGACACGCTATTGCGCGCCTGTCGTTTTTACCAAACCCGCAAATATTGATCCTTTTGAGACGATGTTTGGCGCTGTGCGCCTTGAGCGGAAGGGCGAAGTTTGGCCGAGCTGTAACGGAACGCCGATGCTGCCGCTGTGCCAGTTGAATTTGCGGCAGGCCCCTTTGCTGCCCAAGGCGTTGATGGATTTGTCGCTGGTCACTCTGTTCGTGGCCGAGACCGAAAGCTATGCGCCGACGCAGATCATAGACACACAAAACCCTGATCAGGCCGCCACATGGGCGCTGCGTAGCTATACATCGCTTGAGGGGCTGACGATCCCGCAGCCGCTGCGCCGTCAGAACCCGTTTTCACCGCGCAGGGGCGACTGGGCCGAGGCACAGGCGGATTACGCAAACCACGATATGGCAGGGCATGTGGTGGATACGATGGCGAATGATGTTTACGCCTATGACTGGTCGCGCACAGTTGCGCAGACCAAGCTGGGCGGCTGGCCAGGGACGGTGCAATCAGAACCTTGGTGGGATGACCCATCGTCAAAAGAGACGTGGGATTTTGTGCTTCAGATCGAAAACGAGCCAAAGGCGGGTTGGTTTGGCTGGGGCGATGGGGCTGCTTATATTGCGCGCTCTCGTCAGAAACCCCATCGGTGGGCCATAGACGTTCAGTTTAACTGATGATTTTGCTGTTCGCCCCCGTAATCATAGCCATTGTTGCCTATCTAGCGTGGAAAAACCGTAGCGTTCGCGCCTGCCGTTGGCGTGAAGATCGGCGAGGTGACAGGGGGAGCTTGCGAAAGTATCACTGTATCACCTGTGGTGCCGAAGCGTTTACTGCGCGTGCGGGTCCGCCGCAGGATTGCAAAAAAGATCTGGGTGGTTCTGGATTATGAACCCAGCGTAACCCTCGACAGTCTTTAGCGCGGATGTGTACCTTTCCGGACAAAGATTAGGGAGGACCATGAGATGGGTGATTTTACCGCAGATGTTATTGTCGTGGGGGCTGGGCTTGCAGGGATGACTGCTGCGCATGAGGCTGTTCTGCGTGGCAGACGGGTTTTGTTGTTGGATCAGGAAGCGCCACAAAGCCTTGGCGGGCAGGCGTTTTGGTCGCTGGGTGGGTTGTTTATGGTGGACAGCCCCGAGCAGCGCCGCCTTGGGATCAAGGACAGCGCCGAGTTGGCGTGGAATGATTGGCAGGGGTCTGCGCAATTTGACCGTGTAGAGGATGCAAATCCACGCGCTTGGGCGGAAAAGTTTATCGAATTCTCGGCAGGTGAAATGCGCGGTTGGCTGCATGGTTTGGGGATGCGTTGGTTCCCGATTGTGGGCTGGGCCGAGCGTGGCGGCGAGCTGGCGCATGGGCATGGTAACTCGGTTCCGCGCTTCCACATTACATGGGGTACGGGAACGGGCGTGGTTAAGCCTTTTGCCGATCTGATGGTGCGATATGCATCAGAAGGGAAGCTCAAGCTGGGTTTCCGCCACCGTGCCAACGGGTTGATCGTGGAAAACGGTGCCGTCAAAGGCGTGACAGGTGATATTTTAGAGGACAGCACGGCACTGCGCGGTCAATCCACATCCCGCACGGTTGTTGGCGGGTTTGAGCACCGCGCGGAATCGGTGATTATTACGACAGGCGGTATTGGCGGAAACCACGACATGGTGCGCAAACACTGGCCAGAACGCTTGGGCAAAGCGCCCAAAGTGATGGTGGCTGGTGTTCCTGATTTTGTTGATGGGCGTATGCATGGCATCGCGGCCCAAGCGGGTGCTGGGATGATCAACGAGGATCGGATGTGGCACTATTGCGAGGGTCTGAAGAACTATGATCCGATCTGGCCAAACCACGGCATTCGCATTTTGCCTGGCCCGTCTTCCATGTGGTTTGACGCCAAGGGCGACCGGATGGAGGCGCCGTATATGCCGGGCTTTGATACGCTGGGAACGCTCAAACGTATTCTGAGCGTGGGCGAGCATAGCTGGTTTATTCTGACGCAAAAGATCATCGAAAAGGAATTCGCGCTATCTGGGTCCGAGCAAAACCCAGACCTGACCGAGGGCGGCTGGCGCGAAGTGCTGAGCGCGCGTATGGGCAAAGGGGCAACCCCTGCTGTTGAGGCCTTCAAGGAAAAGGGCGAAGATTTCATCGTCGCTGATGATCTGGAAACTTTGGTGGCGCGGATGAACGCGCTGACCCCTGATGCGCCTGTTGAGTTGGAGCATATCCGTTCGCAAATCCGTGCGCGTGATTTGCAGCTGAACAACAAGTTCAACAAGGATGCCCAGATCACGGCCATTCACGGCGCGCGCAACTATAAGGGTGACAAGCTGATCCGCACAGCCAAACCGCATGAGATTTTGGACAGTGAAAACGGTCCTCTGATTGCGGTGCGTTTGAACGTTATCACCCGCAAATCACTGGGCGGTATCCACACGGATATTCAATCGCGCGTGCTGACACCCGAGGGCGAGGTTTTGCAGGGGCTTTATGCCGCTGGTGAGGCTTGCGGCTTTGGCGGGGGCGGCTATCATGGCTATAACGCGCTTGAGGGAACCTTCCTTGGCGGGTGTCTCTTTTCAGGTCGTATCGCAGGACAAAACGCATGAACCCACCTCCATCGGATGCAGAAGATAGACGCGCAGTTGCGCCTGTAATTTGTTATCCGGTGGAGACATTGCCCGCGCCCGACATGGCGTTGCTAGACCGTGCGCGGGGGACATTGACCAAGACAGGTGAGGTGGTTGTGCCGCCGCGTGATGCGGCAACGTTCACCGTCCCTGCGGGGCATTTCTTTCGCATTTCCAGCGTAGAGGGATCGCAGGTCGGCGACCTTAACCTGTGGAACGCCAATGATCTGAGCGAGCGGTTCTATTCGGGCAAAACCCGTGCGCTACATGGCACTCATATCACGCGGGGCCAGCGCATGTGGTCAAGCTTTTCTGCGATGCGGGCCATGGCGACGATCACCCATGACAGTCTTGAATGGTACGGCATGGATGAATTTGGCGGATCGGTTCACGATGTGATCGGCACCCGCTGTGACCCTTATACGCACAACCTGTTGTCGGGGGGGCAGTACCACTATTGCTGTCATTCCAACCTAACCCGCGCCTTGGCCGACCACCTCGGGGTGCCCTTGGCCGAGGCTGAACCCCATGTGCATGATGTTTTGAACGTCTTTATGTGCACTGGATTTACCCGCGACACGGGCCAGTATTTTATGAAGGCCAGCCCTGTTCGGGTGGGCGATAGTTTAGAGTTTTTTGCAGAGATTGATCTGCTGGGCGCCCTGAGCGCATGCCCCGGTGGGGATTGCAGCACGGTGCATTCGTCGGATCAGGCGCAGTGTTATCCGCTGTTGGTGGAAACTTTTGCGCCAGATGCTGCCGTGATGGGCGATTGGCAAGGGCCGCCCTTGAATGGCTATGATCGCAGCCACGGGGTGTGACTGCGACCTGTTGTTTAGGCCTCGTCAAACGCGGCGTGCAGGGCAATTTCAACCATATCCCCGAAGGAGCGTTCGCGCTCATCTGAGGGCAGCGCTTCGCCAGTTTGCAGGTGGTCAGATACGGTGAGGACAGCCAGCGCGCGGCGTCCGTGGCGCGCGGCGAGGGTATACAGCTCGGCGGCTTCCATCTCGACCCCCAAAATGCCATGGCGCACCATTTGTTCATCCAGATCGGGGCGTTCGGCGTAGAACACATCGGATGAATAGATGCCGCCAACGTGGGTTGTGGTGCCTTTGGCCTCGGCAGCGGCAACGGCGGCCTTGAGTAGGCCCCAATCGGCGCAGGGGGCGTAATTCAGCTCGCGCATGATGCCTGAGGAGGGCGAGGTGATGGTGCTGGCCGTCATGGCGATGATCACGTCACGAATGCCGACATGGGGCTGCATGCCACCACAGGAACCAATGCGCACCAGCGTTTGCGCGCCATAGGTTGTAATCAGCTCGTTTGCGTAGATCGACAGCGAGGGCATGCCCATGCCTGACCCTTGGATCGTCACGCGGTGGCCACGCCATGTGCCTGTATAACCGAGCATACCGCGCACTTCGTTAACCAGTTCGGCGCCCTCTAGAAACGTCTCGGCAGCCCAGCGTGCGCGATATGGATCACCCGGCATGAGGACGGTTTCAGCGATTTGGCCAACTTCGGCACCGATATGGACTGTCATTTTTGCAATTCCTTGTAAGGCATAGGGGCAGGATGCCCACCCTGTACGCGAGGGGCAAGTTCCAATGGAGGTTTTCCATACTCGCCCTCGCAAAGGCAATCCGCTTTGTTTCAAATTGTAACAATTACGGAGGGTAACGAGATGAAACTGATTGAAATGATTGCAGGTTTGGGGCTGGCTTTGGTCGCCGCCTGTGACGTGAGCCACCCTGTCGCGGTCGTAGGGCCGGGCAATACGGTGTTCAAAGGGTCTGCAACAGCAACGTTTCTAGAGGGCGGATGGTTTCAGGCGACGAATGGCAAAACATCCTGTCAGGGCCGCTATCGCCCCGCGTCAGAAACCAAAATGGTGACCTTTCCTGTGACCTGCACAAATGGTCTGACAGGTATCGGCAAAGCGACCTATGAAACACCTCGTTCAGGGGGAGGTGAGATCGTGATGCAAGACGGCACGCGGTGGAAATTTATTTTTGGTCGCGCCGCCTTGGCCGTTTGATCAATTTCCGCAAAAAAGGGCACCCTAGGGATCTAAGGTGCCCTTTTGCTGAATGGTGAAAGCATGGCTGGCTTACTCAGCCGCAACTGCCTCTGGATCGGCAAGGGTGACGATATCGGCCATGATGGTGTTCAGCTCAAAGTCCTTGGGCGTGTAGACCCGCGAGACACCCATCGCCAGCAGGCGTTTGGCATCGTCATCTGGGATGATCCCGCCAACGATTACGGGGATGGCGCCCAGACCTGCTTCGCGCATCTGGTTCATCAGGTCTTCGACCAGTGGGATGTGGGAGCCTGAGAGGATCGACAGGCCAACAACGTGGGCGTCGTCCTCACGGGCGGCGGCGACGATTTCGGATGGTGTCAGGCGGATGCCTTCATAGGAGATATCCATACCGCAATCACGGGCCCGCACAGCGATCTGTTCAGCCCCGTTTGAGTGACCATCAAGGCCGGGTTTGCCGACTAGGAATTTCAAGCGGCGGCCAAGGCGGTCGCTGACCGCGTCAACGGCTGTACGCAGATCGTCCAGACCTTCGGTTTTGTTGGATTGGCCTTTGCCGACACCCGTTGGGCCGCGGTATTCGCCGTGAACAGCGCGCATTTGTGCGGCCCATTCGCCGGTTGTAACGCCTGCTTTGGCGGCGACGATGGAAGCGGGCATGATGTTGCGGCCTTCTTCGGCGGCGGCGCGTAGATCGGCCAAGGCGGCCTTAACCGCTGCATCGTCCCGTTCGGCACGCCATGCATTCAAACGCTCGATCTGTTCGGCTTCGCCAGCGGGGTCGACAACCATGATGCCGCCATCCCCTGTCATCAGCGGCGAAGGTTCGCCCTGCTGCCATTTGTTCACACCGACCACCACGGTTTCACCGGATTCGATGCGGCCCAGACGGTCTGCGTTGCTGTCCACAAGGCGGGATTTCATATAATCGATCGAGTCGATTGCGCCGCCCATGCTGTCGAGGTGGGCGAGTTCGGCGCGCGCACCTTCCTTCAGGGCTTCGACCTTGGCATCCACGGCGGGGTTGCCATCAAACAGATCATCAAATTCCAGCAGATCGGTTTCATAGGCCATGATCTGTTGCATGCGCATGGACCATTGCTGATCCCATGGGCGGGGCAGGCCGAGGGCTTCGTTCCATGCAGGCAGCTGCACGGCGCGGGCGCGGGCCTTTTTGCTGAGGGTCACGGCCAGCATTTCGATCAGGATACGGTAGACGTTGTTTTCCGGCTGCTGTTCGGTGAGGCCGAGGGAGTTCACCTGAACGCCATAGCGGAAGCGGCGGTATTTGGGATCGCTCACACCGTAGCGTTCGGCACAGATTTCATCCCACAGATCCACAAAGGCGCGCATCTTGCACATCTCGGTCACAAAACGGATGCCTGCGTTCACAAAGAAGGAGATGCGGCCAACGAGGGCAGGGAAGTCTTCTTCGGCGACGCGGGGGCGTAGCTGGTCAAGGACGGCGGTGGCGGTGGCAAGGGCGAATGCCAGCTCTTGTTCCGGTGTCGCACCGGCCTCTTGCAGGTGGTAGGAGCAGACGTTCATCGGGTTCCATTTGGGAACAGACGTATAGCAGTATTCAGCCACATCCGCGATCATCTTGAGCGATGGCGCGGGCGGGCAGATATAGGTGCCACGCGACAGGTATTCTTTGATCAGGTCGTTTTGAACGGTGCCTTGCAGTTTGGAAACATCCGCACCTTGTTCCTGAGCAACCGCGATATAGAGCGACAGCAGCCAAGGCGCGGTCGCGTTGATCGTCATCGAGGTGTTCATCTGTTCCAGCGGGATCTGGTCAAACAGGGTGCGCATGTCACCCAAGTGACCAACAGGCACGCCCACTTTGCCAACTTCGCCACGGCTCAGGACGTGGTCGCTATCATATCCTGTCTGGGTGGGTAGGTCGAAAGCAACCGACAGGCCTGTCTGACCTTTGGCCAAGTTCCCTTTGTAAAGTTCGTTAGAGGCCTTTGCGGTGGAGTGTCCTGCATAGGTCCGGATCAGCCAAGGGCGGTCTTTCTTGGGAGCATCGGTCATCTGGGGCCTCTCTGAATCGGGTTGGCAATATTATTGCGTTAGTTGGTAGGTATAAGAAACTTTCGGCAACTGTCAATTCGCTGCGTTGCGGCATCTAAATTTAACTTGGCCTGATGTCCCTCTTGGCGGTTGAGTTAGATGTTGTCCTTGGGCGCTGACACTGCAAATGTGCTGCGGATGACGCAGACTGTGCAACTTCCCCTTTGGCTTTTTGTCCTGATATTGCTGTTCGCCGCGGTGACGGCGCTCAGCCATTTTTTGCTGCCCTCTGTACGGTGGTTTTTTCGCCGACGTTTTGAGCGGGCGGTGACGCGGCTGAACAAACGTCTCAAGCGGCCGATACAGCCGTTCAAGTTGGCGCGGCGATACGACATGATCCAGCGGTTGATCTATGATCCCGAAGTATCGCGCGAAATCGTGATCTATGCGGAAAAGAATAACGTGCCGGAAAACGTAGCGTTTCAGAAAGCGCAGGAATATGCGCGCGAGATCGTGCCCAGCTTTTCTGCTTTTGCCTATTTCAGTTTTGCGATGCGGGTGGCCAAGATTTTGGCGGAATCGGTTTACCGAATCCGCACGGCGCCCCAAAACGATGAGGTGTTTGGGGCAATTCCCGAAAACGCGACTGCGGTGTTTGTGATGAACCATCGCAGCAATATGGATTATGTGCTGGTCACTTATCTGGCTTCCAAAACCTCGACCCTGAGCTATGCGGTGGGGGAATGGGCGCGGGTTTGGCCGCTGTCGTCGCTGATCAGGCTGTGGGGGGCGTATTTTATCCGCCGCCGATCGGGTGGGGCGCTTTATCGCAAGGTTTTGTCCCGCTATGTGCAGATGGCGACCTCTGGCGGGGATACGCAGGCGTTTTACCCCGAAGGCGGGTTGAGCCTGACAGGGCGGTTGCAAAAGCCCAAAGTCGGCTTGCTGAGCTATTTGGTGGACGGGTTTGATCCTGACGGTGGCCGAGACCTGGTGTTTGTTCCCGTGGCAATTAACTATGACCGCGTTTTGGAAGATCGTGTGCTGATGGCGGCGCATGCCCGTGGGGATCGCCGGTTTGGGGCGCGTATCTCTGTTGCGGTGGTATTTATCCTGCGCAAATTCTGGCAGCGTTTGCGGGGGCACGACACACGGTTTGGCACGGCTGCTGTTGCCTTTGGCGATCCTGTCAGCCTGCGCAGTTATCGCGACACAAGTGATATTGAAGGGCTGTCAGCCGAGCTGATGTCGAGGATCGAAGCCGTGATGCCGGTTCTGGGGGTGCCACTGGTGGCGACAGCCTTGGCGCGGCGGGGCGCGCTGAGTGTGATGGCGCTGGAGGCTGAGGTGAGCCAGCTGATTTCACAAATTCCATCCCAGAGCGTCGCATTGGAGCTGGACGACATTTCGTCTGAGGTCGCTCGGGCCTGTCGTCATATGAAGCAACACGGGGTGATTGATTTGGTGGAGGGAGAATGGCGCATTGATTCTGGTCAGGAAAAGGCTGTTGAATTTTATGCCAATTCGATTGCGCATTTCTTGGAATAGGTCTTTTGCACTGTGAATGCTGCGGCCGCATTGGGTTTTCTGCATCTGCTGGGTCATAAAATTACAAAAATACCTCTCAATAGGTTGCAATGTTGCGCAGCGATGCTTACTCACTCTTGAGGACGCCGCGATTCTGCACTGCGGCACTTTGTAATTTCGCAGGAGGTAACATGGCACAAGAGACGACAATCGCGCACTACGAGGCACCTGAGAAGGACCTGTATGAAATGGGCGAAATGCCCCCAATGGGCTATGTCCCAAAGAAAATGTATTCTTGGGCTATTCGCCAAGAGCGTCACGGCGAGCCGGATAAGGCGATGCTGGAAGAGGTTGTCGATATTCCAAAGCTAGACAGCCAAGATGTTTTGGTTCTCGTGATGGCCGCTGGTGTGAACTATAACGGTGTTTGGGCGGCTCTTGGTCAGCCGATCAGCCCTTTTGATGGCCACAAGCAGCCCTACCACATCGCGGGTTCCGATGCTTCGGGTATCGTATGGGCCGTTGGTGATCGTGTGACGCGCTGGAAAGTGGGCGACGAAGTTGTCATCCATTGCAACCAAGATGACGGTGATGATGAAGAGTGTAACGGTGGCGATCCGATGTACTCTCCGTCCCAGCGCATCTGGGGTTATGAGACACCTGATGGGTCCTTTAGCCAGTTCACACGGGTTCAAAGCCAGCAGTTGATGCCGCGCCCCAAGCACCTGACTTGGGAAGAAAGCGCTTGTTACACGCTGACGCTTGCCACTGCTTACCGCATGTTGTTCGGCCATGAGCCACACGATCTGAAGCCAGGCCAGAACGTTCTGGTTTGGGGTGCGTCCGGTGGTCTGGGCTCTTATGCGATCCAGTTGATCAACACAGCGGGTGCAAACGCGATTGGCGTTATCTCGGACGAGAGCAAGCGTGATTTTGTGATGGGTCTGGGCGCCAAGGGCGTTCTGAACCGCAAAGACTTTGATTGCTGGGGCCAGCTGCCCACAGTGAACACGCCTGAATATAACACGTGGCTGAAAGCTGCGCGTAAGTTCGGCAAGGCGATCTGGGACATCACAGGCAAAGGCGTGAGCGTCGATATGGTGTTTGAACACCCAGGCGAAAGCACCTTCCCTGTTTCTAGCCTAGTTGTGAAAAAGGGCGGCATGGTTGTGATCTGTGCGGGGACCTCTGGTTTCAACTGTACCTTTGACGTGCGCTATATGTGGATGCACCAGAAGCGTTTGCAGGGGTCACACTTTGCCCATCTCAAGCAGGCGTCAGCGGCGAACAAGCTGATGATCGAACGTCGTCTGGATCCGTGCATGTCTGAAGTATTCGCGTGGAACGATCTGCCAGAAGCGCACATGAAGATGCTGCGCAACGAGCACAAGCCAGGCAACATGTCTGTTTTGGTGCAGGCGCCAAAGACAGGTTTGCGCACGCTTGAGGATGCTTTGGAGGCCCGCAAGTAACCTTTTCCTAGGCTTTGTCCTATCTGATGGCCCGCGAATCACTAGATGGTTCGCGGGCTGTTTTTCGTTTCGGGGCCGGTTTAGTAGGATCAATAGCTTGCAAATTCGGCCCTCCCCATTTCTGGGGAGTGGAAATACGTGAATATCGCGACGGAACCATGCCGTGCTATGCTTTTATTAACGGTTTGTTAACTATTTGAGAGGGAAAATCGGGATGAGAAGTGATTGGATTATAGACGTTCTTGCCGATTTACGTAGTTTCGCCCAAGCGAATGATCTGCCGCTGCTAGCAGAACAGCTTGACGATACCGCGTTGATAGCTGCGGCCGAGTTCGCCTCAAGGGACGAGAGGTCTGCAAGACGCGGACATGCTGGGGAAACACACGAAATTGGAAAGCATCCTGTCCGACTTGGAACAGGTGGGCACGCTTGAAGGGATGCAGGGCGTCTCGGAGGCGCTAAAAGAATACTATGCGATTGATCATCTGGTCTACCATTGGGTGGACTCAAACGGTGACCAATACGGGTGTGGAACCTACTCTGACGCGTGGCAACAAAAGTACATCGAGGAAAACTATCTAAGGATCGATCCGGTTGTTCAGGGCTGTTTCCAGCGGTTCCATCCCGTCGATTGGAAAAGGTTGGAGTGGTCTAGCAAGGCTGCACGAGAGTTCCTGAAGGTTTCAGCAGAGTATGGCGTTGGAAATCAGGGTTTTTCGATCCCGATCCGTGGGCCAAATGGGCAGTTTGCCATGTTCACGGTCAACCACAGTTGTGAAGACGATGAATGGGCCAAGTTCACGCAGGACAACCGCCGCGATTTGATCCTGATCGCGCATTATTTTAACGAAAAGGCGTTGGAGTTTGAACCAGGGCGTCAGCCTGAGCAACCACAACCGCTTTCGCCGCGCGAAGTGGATGCCATGACCCTTTTGGCGATCGGCTATAGCCGTGCGCAGGTGGCAAATTCGTTGGCGATTTCAGAACATACATTGCGCGTTTATATTGAAAGTGCTCGGTTTAAATTGGGCGCATTGAATACGACCCATGCCGTTGCGCGCGCCCTGAGCCGTGGCCTGATCGTGGTGTGATGATGTGGTTGTTGCGTAAAATTGGATCTAGCGAACGCTATATTTGACGGTGGTTAACCAAGCTTGGGCTACATCTTTGGCATCAATCGGATGCTACGGGGAGCTATCAAATGCTACGTTATGTTTATGCTGATCAACTAGACAAATTTCCACGTTTAGCCGAGGAGATGTTTGCGCATCGGGCAGACCAATTCAAAACCCGCCTTGGGTGGGATGTTTCGGTGGATGAACACGGGCGCGAGCGTGATGAATATGACGCGATGAACCCGCTTTATGTCATTTGGGAAACTGCGGAAGGGGGGCACGGGGGCTCGACCCGCTTTTTGCCGACGACAGGCCCTGTCATGGTGAATGATCATTTCAGCCATTTGACGTCTTCCCCGATCTGTAGCCCAAATATTTGGGAATGCACCCGTTTTTGTATGGCGCCGGGCCAAGGGCCGAACGTCGCTGCCGCCTTGATGTTGGGCGGCGGCGAGTTGATGAATGGTTTTGGCGTGCAGCATTTTGTGGGTGTGTTCGACGCACGGATGGTGCGGATTTACAGCCGTGTTGGCTCTTCCCCCGAGGTGCTGGGCAGTATTGGCGAAGGGCGCGAACAAATCAGCGTTGGGCTGTGGGAGTTTGAAGCAGAGGCGCAAGAACGCGTCGCGGCCCGTGCTGGCATTTCCCTAGCGCAGAGCCGCGCGTGGTTTGAACGCTCGTTTGGGAGTGATTCAATGATTGAATTCGCAGCAACCGCCTGAACAGCACTGGCACCTTAGCGGTCATGGGCCTAATGTCCGTCCATGACCACAGACCTCATTTATTCAGACGATCAGGCCGCCGCCCATGACGCCGTTACCAGTATGTTGGAAACGGCGGGGATTAACCTTGATAATGCGCTTCTTTTACCGCCCAAGGGTGACAAATCGCAGGTGATGGCCGTGACCGGCAAGGCGGGGTCGGGCAAGACATTGTTGCTGGCCGAACTTTACCGCGCTTTGGAAGAGGCGGGCGTTGAGGTTATCTCTGGCGATTATGAAAGCAAAAAGCGCAAAGACAAGCGGACGCTGGCGATCCTTGCGCCGACGAACAAAGCGGCAAGCGTTTTGCGCCTGCGCGGCGTCCCAGCGACCACAATCCACCGTATCTTGTACACGCCGGTCTATGATCCAGAATATGAACGGATCGCCGAATGGTTGGCGGGCAATGGGGAGCGCCCCGAAATTGAGGGCATTACCGAGGTCGCGCTGGATCGGGCTGCTTTGTTCTATGAGGGTAATAAATCCATTCCCGGGGCGCTGGCGGCTGCTGGCCTAAGGGGAAGTGATTTCATCACGGGGTGGAAGCGCCGCGAAGAGCCGCTGGATATTGGCTTTGTGGATGAATCCTCGATGTTGGATGACAAGCAATTCGCGGATTTGAAAGAGATTTTTCCAACGCTTTTGCTGTTTGGTGACCCTGCGCAGTTGGCGCCTGTCGGGCAATCAGGAACGATGGTTTTTGAAAAACTGCCTGAAAAGCGGGTGATGAACCTGAACCGGATTTTCAGGCAGGAAGCGGACAACCCGATCCTTGATCTGGCCCATGCATTAGCCGACCCTGACGTAGATTTTGAACGCTTCGAGCGGATGGTAGAAGAGGCCTCTAAAAAGGATGAGCGCGTGGTTTGGGGGCAGCGCGTTGAGGTGGACCTGATGGCGCGATCGCCTGTTCTTGTGTGGCGTAACGCCACGCGCATCCGTTTGATCAACGCATTTCGCCGCGTGCATGGCGCGCCAGAGGATGCGCTGCTGGAAGGTGAGCCGCTGATTTGTGACGGTATTGAACTGCCGCTGAAGCACCGTAAAAAGCGCCTCGATCTAGAAGCGCGCGGCCTGATTAAGGGTGCGCAGGTTGTGTATCTAGGCGCTGGCCGCAAACCGGGGTTTTCGCGGCTGCATGTGATGGGTGCCGAAGACCCGCAGGTGAGCGCGGCGAGCATCGTTAAAATCGAAAAACCGGATGAGGAAGAGCCGTTCATCCCCTTTGCTGCTCGTATGGGGGCGACCTTCCTTCATGGGGCGGCGGTGACCATCCACAAGGCACAGGGGAGCCAATGGGACACGGTGCAGGTCTTTGCTCCTGATCTATACGCAGCCGCCCGTATGGGCCGTATGGAGGCGGGGCAGCCTCTGTGGAAGCGGCTGGCCTATGTGGCGATCACCCGCGCGCAGGATCGCCTGATCTGGGTTGTGCGCAACCGATTGGCGACGCCATCCTATCCTTTGAACGTGGATGATTTGCGCGCGGCCCCTGCGGCGGCGCTGACCCTTGATGCGATGCAGGAGGAATGACCGTGAAATCGATTATCATCACTGGTGCCAGTTCGGGGATTGGTTGTGCAGCGGCGGAGTTGTTTTTGCAAAACGGCTGGCGTGTGGGGCTGGTTGCGCGGCGGCGTGAACTGCTGGAAGAGATCGCAGAGGGCCAGCCCAATGCCGTCGCATTGCCCGCTGATGTTACAGATGCCAAAGCCATGGAAGACGCGTTTTCCCAATTTGGCGAAGTTGATGCCCTGTTCAATAACGCAGGTATGTTCGGCCCCTCCAAACCGATTGACGAAGTCGCGTTGGAGGATTGGCTGCAGGTTATGGGCGTGAACCTGAACGGGATGTTCATCGCGGCGCGATTGGCCTTTGGAAATATGCGCCAACATGGGCGCGGGGGGCGGATCATCAATAACGGCTCGATTTCTGCGCATACCCCGCGTGAAAACTCGGTTTGTTATACGACGACCAAACATGCGATTACGGGGCTGACAAAATCGCTGGCGCTGGATGGGCGCCCGTTTGATATTACGGCTGGCCAGATTGACATCGGCAATGCAGAAAGCGCCATTGTGACGGGGCTAAAGGCGGGTAACCCTGATATGCATACGATGGATGTGGGCCATGCTGCGGCATCGGTTTTACATATGGCGCAGCTGCCGCTGGGCGCGAATATTCCATTTATGACGGTGATGGCGACAAAGATGCCCTACCTTGGGCGTGGTTAGCGGCGCAGCAGGCCAAACACAGCCGACGCACCCCAACCAGCCGCAATGGCAATCGCCAGCGACATGAGGCCGTAAAGGAACGCTCGTTCCCGGCTTAGGGTAAATAGCCAGCGTTCTAGGCCAACCTTTCGCACATAGATGCTGGTTTCATACTGAGACACAACTGCGCCCCCGCGCGTCAGGAAAATACGCGTCTTATAATCCCCCTCGGTCAAGGCCGCAGGCAGGGCGACCGAAGTGCGAAACAAGGTTTGCTCGTCAACGCTGACGGTTCCTTCGTTCAGTTGGTATTGGTCGGATTTCATTTTGATCCGGATCAGCGCATCGGTGAAGGTTTCGCTATTGCTCACATGGTCCGGCGCGTCGATCGAGCGGATCGCGCGGGGAATGGAGATGCTGTGGCGTACGTCTTCGGTTTCGCTGAGCGATTGGCCGAGAGGCGCGCTGGTTGAGACTGCATAAAAGCTCGGCGCGCGGTCGATTTCGACCGCATCGGTATTCACCCAAATGCCAAAGCGTTTTTCCTTGCGGCGCACAGTTTTGGATTCAGACGGGCCGGAAACGGTGACGATCACCTGTAAGCGCGGCTCGGACGGGAATGGGTTTTCACGTTTTACGGCACCAAAGATCAAAATCTCTGAGCCGTCAAAATTGGTATTGATGGAAACAGTGTCACTGCTGAGGCCCAGCACAATCTCTTCGGAGGTGGCGGGCAGGGCAGCGACACACATGATCGCCCAAGCAAGGAAAAGCGCGCGCATTAGTGGCCTCCCTCGGCGATGGAATAGAGTTCGGAAGGTTGCAAAAGCAGTTCGAGCGCCAGCTTGCCGCAAACGGCCAGAACCATAATCGCAAGAAGGATGCGCAGCTGCTCTGCCTTCATCTTTACGCCGATACGCGTGCCGATTTGGGCGCCAATCACGCCCCCCACCAGTAACAGCACCGCCAAAACAATATCGACGGTAAAGTTTGTCGTGGCGTGCAACATGGTTGTGAATGCGGTCACAAAGATAATCTGGAACAAGGAGGTGCCAACAACAACTTTGGTCGGCATGCCCAGCAGATAGATCATTGCAGGGACCATGATAAAGCCGCCGCCAACACCCATGATAGCGGCCAAGATACCCACGGTAACCCCAACGATCAGCGGCGGAATGACCGAGATATACAGGCCTGAAACCCGAAACCGCATTTTGAAAGGCAGTCCGTGGATCCAGTTGTGTTTCTTGCGTGCGGGTGCTTTGCCGCGTTTGACATTGCGGATCGCCTTGAGGCTTTCAAAGAACATCAGCCCGCCGATAACGCCCAGAAACACAACATAACAAAGCTTGACCAGCAGATCGACCTGACCCTGCGCCTTGAGATAGTTGAACACCATCACACCAAGGGCCGCACCGATCAAACCGCCGATGAGCAGCACAGTGCCCATCCTGAGGTCCACCGTCTTTCGTTTGAAATGCGCAAGGACGCCAGAAAACGAGGATGCAACGATCTGGTTGGCTTCGGTTGCAACCGCAACGGCAGGCGGGATGCCAATAAAGAACAGCAGTGGCGTCATTAAAAAGCCACCGCCAACGCCAAACATACCGGACAAAATGCCAACAATCCCGCCAAGACCCAGCAGGAGAAACGCGTTAACCGACACTTCGGCGATTGGCAGATAAATTTGCATGGTTTTCCTTAGGCTCAACCTTTTCCGATTTCAACGTTTATCCGTTACGATAGCACCTAGGATTTAACGCTAATTCTGATCTGGCATTATCTTTCTTTGATATAGGGCTCTCCGCCTGCGCGTGGTGGAATGGCTTTGCCGACAAATCCGGCAAGGATGATTACGGTCATGACATAGGGAAGAGCGGCCAGCAGCTGTCCTTGGGCCTTCATGCCGATTAAGGTTTCGATCACGTCAGGGCGGGTTTCTAGCGCGCCAAACAGACCAAACAACAAAGTCGCATAAAGCGCATGCCAAGGGCGCCATTTCGCAAAGATCAACGCGGCAAGCGCGATAAATCCACGTCCTGCGGCCATGTCTTTGACAAAACCTGCCTGCAAGGCCGTGCTAAGGTACGCGCCCGCGATACCGCAAAGAACGCCACAAATCCCCACAGCGGCAAACCGCAGGCCAATGACCGAAACGCCAGCGGTATCCACCGCGGCAGGGTTTTCGCCCACCGCCCGCAGACGCAGGCCAAAACGCGTGCGGAACAGCAGCCACCACGTAAACGGAACAGCCGCAAAAGCGACGTAGACGAGGATCGAGTGCCCCGAGATCAGCTCGTAATACAGGGGCCCTAGGAAGGGGACATTTTGCAATGCCTCGGCAAAGGGCAGGGTGACCGGCTCAAACCGTCCATTGCCAATCAAGGATGGCGTGCGACCGCCCTGTTTGAACCACGCCTGAGCAACGAGAACAGTCAGCCCAGCCGCAAGGAAGTTGATGGCAACGCCCGAGATCAGCTGATTGCCGCGAAAAGTGATTGATGCAATGCCGTGAATGGCGCTCAGCACCAAAGAGGCGCCGATGCCAGCCAAAAGGCCGATCCAGACAGACCCCGTGAGCGCCGCAATCGCCGCCGAGAAAAACGCGGAAGCCAGCATTTTGCCCTCAAGGCCGATGTCAAAGATACCCGCGCGCTCCGAGTACAAACCCGCGAGGCAAGCCAAGAGCAATGGCGTGGCAAGGCGAACGGTAGAATCCAGCAGCTGGATCAGGGTGAGGTACATATCCACGGTTCAGGCCTCCTTTTTGCGCAGGGCGAGGAACAGGCGTTCCAGCGGCATCCGCACCATATTATCGAGCGCACCTGTAAACAGGATCACCAGCGCCTGAATAACGACGATCAATTCCCGTGGAATGGAGGTCCACAAGGCCAGCTCGGCGCCGCCTTGGTATAAGAACCCGAACAGGATCGCGGCGAGGAAGACACCAAAGGGGTGCGAACGCCCCATCAGCGCCACGGCGATGCCGATAAAGCCAGCCCCCTCAACCGAGTTCAGGACCAGCCGTTCCGCTTCGCCCATGACGTTGTTGATCGCCATCATACCCGCCAGCGCGCCCGAGATCATCATGGAGATCATGATGATCTTAACAGGCGGCATGCCTGCGTATTTGGCAGCAGATTCAGAATGCCCGAAGGAGCGGATTTCATAACCCAACCGCGTGCGCCAGATCAGGAACCACAAGAAAACACAGGCAGCAATAGCGACGAGCAACGAGATGTTCGCAGGCGCCGATTTGGAAAATGCGATACCAAAGGGCGCGAGGATATCGTGTAGCGTGGGCAGATGCACCGCCTCGGGAAAGCGCGCGGTGGCAGGGTCCATCGACCCTTTGGGGCGCAGGATGTTCACCAGAACATAGTTTAGCAAAGAGGCCGCGATAAAGTTGAACATGATCGTCGTGATCACGATGTGACTGCCGCGTTTGGCCTGTAACCACGCAGGAATCGCTGCCCAAGCCGCGCCAAACAGCCCCGCCGCAACCGCAGCCCCAATCAAGGCAAGCGACCAATGTGGCCAAGGGATATAGAGACAGGCAAGGGCCACACCCAAACCCCCAAGGGCTGCCTGACCTTCACCACCAATGTTGAACAGCCGCGCATGGAACGCGATGGCAACAGCCAGCCCCGTGAACATAAAGTTCGTGGCGTAATACAGCGTATAGCCCCAGCCATAGCTAGACCCGAGCGCACCTGTGACCATCAGTTTCACCGCGGCGATTGGGTCTTCGCCAATCGCGAGAATCACAAGAGCCGATAGAACAGCGGCCAAGATCAGTGAGATGAGCGGCACAAGGATAACCTCGGCCCATTTAGGCATGACATCCATGGGTTATCCCTTTTCTTCGCTGGAGGTGTCGGTGATCCCTGCCATCAACAGCCCCAGTTCTTTTTCATCGGTTTGGTCAGGCAGGCGTTCGCCCATGATATGCCCGTCAAACATGACGGCGATCCTGTCCGATAGGGCCATGATCTCGTCCAGTTCGACGCTGACCAGCAACACGGCCTTGCCTTTGTCGCGCAGGGCGATGACCTGTTCGTGGATGAATTCGATCGCGCCGATATCGACCCCGCGGGTAGGTTGGCCGATCAGCAGCAGGTCTGGGTTGCGCTCGATCTCGCGCGCGAGAACGATCTTTTGCTGGTTCCCGCCCGAGAAATTTTTGGCCGCCAGTTTGGGGTCAGGGGGGCGCACGTCAAAACGCTCCATCTTGCCCTCGGTATCTTCTTTGATCGCTGCGTTGTTCATCAGCATACCAGATTGGTAGGCGTCATCGTTGTGATAGCCAAAGGCGACGTTTTCCCACGCGGCGAAATCCATGATGAGGCCTTCGCGCTGGCGATCCTCTGGAACATGGGCAATGCCACGGGCGCGGCGCGACTGGCCGTCAGAGTGTTTACCCGTGAGGTCCAGTGCTTCACCGTTCACGGTGATGCTGCCCGTGCCATCGGCATAGCCGCCCAAAACCTCCAGCAGCTCTGACTGGCCGTTTCCTGCGACCCCCGCAATGCCCACGACTTCACCCGCGCGCACCTGAAGGTCGATCCCTTTGAGGCGCTCGACACCTTTGTCGTCGTTCACCCGCAGGCCTTTGACGTCTAAAATAACGTCGCCAGGTGTTGCGGGTTTTTTGTCTACGCGCAGCAGAACCTTGCGCCCGACCATCAGCTCGGCCAGCTCGGCGGGGGAGGTCTCGGAGGTTTTGACGGTTGCAGTCATCTCACCGCGGCGCATGACGCTAACGGTGTCGGTTGTGTCCATGATTTCACGCAGTTTATGGGTGATCAGGATGATGGTTTTACCCTCTTCGCGCAGGCGATCCAGAATGCGGAACAGCTGGTCAGCCTCGGCGGGGGTCAGAACGCCGGTAGGTTCGTCCAGAATAAGGATATCTGCCTGACGGTACAGCGCCTTGAGGATTTCCACACGCTGCTGCATGCCCACGCCGATGTCTTGGATCAGGGCATCCGGATCGACGTTAAGCCCATAGTCTTCGGACAGCTCCAGCAAACTGCGCCGCGCCTTGGAAAGGGATTGCTTTAGCCACGGACCATCCTCGGCGCCGAGAATGATGTTTTCTAAAACGGTAAAGTTCTCGACCAGCTTAAAGTGCTGGAAAACCATGCCAATGCCTGCCGCAATCGCGGCTTGGCTATCGGGAATTTGGGTTTTGGTGCCCTTGATGAAAATCTCGCCCTTATCCGCCTTGTAGAACCCATAGAGGATCGACATCAGCGTCGATTTCCCCGCACCGTTTTCGCCAATGATCCCGTGGATCGTTCCGGGCATCACGCGGATCGAGATGTCCTTGTTGGCTTGCACAGGACCAAAGGCTTTTGAAATGCCTTTGAGCTCAATTGCGGGGGCGTTTGTCATAAAAAGGGTGCCTTGAAATAGGGACGGGCGTCTTAATCAATAGAAAGGGCCGCGCTGAGCGTGTCAACGCGGCCTCAGATCTTGAGGGTGTAACGCTGCTTAGAAATCCAGAACTGGGCAGCTGTCGTTGGCGTAATATGCTACAACTTCCAGATCACCAGAGATGATTTTCTCGCGGGCTGCGTCGACGGCTGCTTTCATGTCGTCGCTGACCAATGCCGCGTTGTGCTCGTCCAGAGCATAGCCAACACCGTCTTCGGCCAGACCCAGTGTGGTGAAGCCACCAGTTGTGGTATCGGCACCAGCTTTCATGGTGTCATACACGGCCACATCAACGCGCTTGAGCATGGATGTCAGAACCTTGCCAGAGTGCAGGTGGTTTTGGTTGCTGTCCACACCGATGGACAGAACGCCCTCATCCGCTGCGGTCTGCAAAACGCCAACGCCTGTGCCGCCAGCAGCTGCATAAACAACATCAGCGCCTTGGCTGATCTGCGCTTTTGTCAGCTCGGAACCTTTTACAGGGTCATTCCATGCGGCAGGGGTTGTGCCTGTCATGTTGGCGATGATCGTTGCGTCAGGGTTCACGGCCTTAACACCTTGGGCAAAGCCGCAGCCAAAGTGGCGGATCAGCGGGATGTCCATACCGCCGATGAAACCAACAGTGCCGGATTTAGACGCCATCGCGGCCATCATACCCACAAGGTAGGAGCCTTCGTGCTCTTGGAAACCGATCAGCTGAACGTTGGCTGGAACCTCGGGCATCCAGCCATCGATGTTGATGAATTTTGTGTCAGGGTAGTCGCCTGCAACGTTGCTAACCGGATCAGCAAAGGCAAAACCTGTGGTGATAACAGGGTTTGCGCCTGTTTCGGCAAAGCGGCGCAAGGCCTGCTCACGCTGGGCTTCGGACTGCAGTTCGATTTCAAAGAACTTGCCGCCTGTTTCTTCTGCCCAACGCTGCGCGCCGTTGAACGCTGCTTCGTTAAAGGATTTGTCGAACTTGCCGCCAAGATCAAAGATCAGCGCAGGATCGGCCAGCGCAGCGCCAGCAGTAAGAGCAGTTGCGGCAACAGCGCCGAGGAATTTGGTCATGAGGGTCATATGTCTCTCCCAGTGTTTTGTGTTGGGGCTGCAATGGTGAACATCGGCAGCCCGATATCGCGCGCTTGCGCGACGCTGGTGCAAATTCTCGGCCGCGATTGGCTTGGGGTCAACCGATTCTCACCTGAAAGGGGGCATTAACCCCGATTAACCCAGCGTTAATGCGCGAGTCATGAGCACCGCATCAACAGCAGGGCCGCTTGCGCGCTTGTAATAGGCTTTTCTGATCCCAGCGCTTTGAAAGGAAAAGGTTTTGTAAAGGGCGATTGCCGCATGATTATCCGCTGCGACTTCCAGAAAAGCAGTGTCCGCATGGGCGGAGGTGGCGGCGATCCAATCCGTTAGCAATGCCTTGGCGATGCCGCGTCTTTGGTGGTGTGGGGCGACCGCGAGGGTCAATAGCTCTGATTCTCCAGCAAGGCTGCGGGTCAAAGCAAAGCCACCTTGCGTGCTGAAAACTTGGATAAAGCGCTGCTGGAGGAGGTCTTTGAATTCGTTAGCGGCCCATCCGCGTTCTTGGGTGAACGCGGCGTGGTGAATTTGGGCCATTTCTTCGGGTGTCATGGTAGAATTTGGGGCGGCGCATCGCGCGCAGGCGCTGCATCGGCGGGGCGCAGATACAACGGTGCGGGGGGCTGTGAAACCGTGCCGTATTGTTCAGCCGCAATATGGCCAATTGCAACGGCCACGGGATAGGCGGGGGGCTGCCCGAACGCGCCGATGACGCGGGCATCGGGTGGAATATCCGTACGGGCGTGCAAAGCTGGTTCTTGGAAAGGCGCGCCCTCAAACCCTTGCAAAAAGACCATATCCCTGCGCCCATCGACGGCACAAATGCAAGGGGCGGATGTGCCGTATTGCAAAGCTTGAAAGGCAGAAACACCAACCGCAGGAATCCCGAGGCCCATGGCAAGCCCGCGTGCAGCAGAAACGGCGATACGGATACCTGTGAAATTCCCCGGCCCGATGCCAACGCCAATTGCGTCGAGTTGGTCAAAGGTTTTGCCAGCCTCGGTCAGCAGCTCTTGTGCTAAAACGAGCAGCCTTTCGGCTTGGCCCTTTGCCATGGGTTCTTCTCGGGTGGCTAAAACTTTGTCGCCCAATAGAACAGCCGCCGCGCAATGCGCAGCGGAAGTGTCTAGCGATAGGATGAGCGGAGCCGACATTGTGCCTGCTTTAGGCGACGGGGCGCACTTCGGTAACTTCGGGGATGTAATGACGCAGAAGGTTTTCAATACCCATTTTCAACGTCAACGTTGAAGAGGGGCAGCCCGCGCAAGCGCCTTGCATGTGCAGGTAAACTACGCCGCGTTCAAATCCGTGGAAGGTGATATCGCCGCCATCCTGCGCAACCGCAGGGCGCACACGGCTATCTAGCAATTCTTTGATTTGGCCAACAATCGCACCATCTTCGCCGTCATGCTCTGCATGGCCGGAAGTTGCCGTGTGATCGGCGCCCATAACAGGCTGGCCAGATTGGAAATGTTCCATGATGGCGCCCAGTAGGCTAGGCTTTAGGTGATCCCATTCAACGGCATCAGCTTTTGTGATGGTGACAAAATCGGTGCCAAAGAAAACGCCAGTAACACCATCAACATCAAACAGGCGCTGGGCCAGCGGCGATGTGGTTGCCGTATCTGCAGTTGGGAAGTCGGCTGTGCCCATTTCTAGAACCGTTTGACCGGGCAGAAACTTGAGGGTTGCGGGGTTTGGAGTGGATTCAGTTTGGATAAACATCGTGCAATACCTCTGTGTGGGTTCACCTCGATATGCGGACACGGGCTGCAAATGTCAAGATGTTAGAATGGTTCTAAGGTTGGGCGCGCTCTTAGGTGATCGCCTCTAGCCGCTCTTTTGTCATGTCACCTGGAACAATGGTAATCGGAACAGAAAGGCTGCTGGAATTTCGAGTGAGCTGCGTCACCAAGGGGCCAGGACCTTTGCCATCGGTGCTGGCACCCAAAACCAAAACGCCAATCTCTCCATCCTCGGCAACCTGAGCGATGATTTCATCCACGGGTTGCCCTTCGCGGATAACCAGCTCGGGCTCTACGCCCTGACGGTCGCGCATCCATTTGGCATAAACTTCATAGTGGACTTCGATCCGTTCGCGCGTTTCTTCGCGCATGATGTCCCCAACCCCAATCCAATGGTTGAATTCTTCAGGAGGAATAACGGCGAGGACTTCGACGCCGCCACCTGTTTTTGCTGCTCGCATCGCGGCAAAGCGCATTGCGTTTAGGCATTCACGACTGTCGTCGAGGACCACAAGAAACTTGCGCATAATAATCTCCCTACATCCAGCGCGATCATGCCGCGTGCGTGGCATTCTTGCAAATGTCTTTTGTAGGGGGCGAGGGGGTAACCTAACGACATGCTGGGGTATCGGCGTGACTAGGGGGCGCTGTGGTAGATGCCTTCGGGCAGGTTTAGGGCCGCTGCTAGGTCTCGCAATTGGTTGGGCGAAAGCGTGATTTTGCGCACTTGGTCGGTTTTCGGATCCCATTGTTCGATGGTGATTTGGCTGGCAAATGCATTTAGGGTCACGTCTTCGCGCAAGGGGGTTTCACCCTCATCGACAAGGGTGATTACGGTCGCGTCAAATTCATGCTCAATGGTAAACATAAAGGTAGAGTAGCTGATGGAATGAGCGGCGCAAGCAACAAACGAGGCAGTCCTTTGGCACGAGAGCGCCGATCCTCCTCAATCTTGGGTGATCAGGCTGGTCCTGACTGGGATCCATGGTAAGCTGATGCCTGTCGAGTGAACGAATACGAAGCGAGTCCCTATGTTAAAGCGCGCCTTTTTGATGATCAGCCTTTTGTTTGGCCTTGCCGCATGTGAAACCGTTCCCGTCAGTACCGAGAGCCTTGGCGCTTCTACATCCTCGCAGCCTTTGGCAGTGCGTTCTGCGGCGCGCAATTTTGTGTCTGTCGTGAACACGGTCGAACCTGTTGCCGAACGGGAATGCCGCGCCAGAACAAGTAACGTAAATTGCGATTTTAACATCGTCGTTGATGACCGCCCTAATCAGCCTGAAAACGCTTATCAAACCGTTGACAGAAATGGCCGCCCGATCATCGCCTTTACCTTGGCGTTGATTGAAGATGCCAGAAACGTTGACGAGCTGGCCTTTGTGATGGGGCACGAAGCGGCGCACCATATTGCTGGACATATCGGCCGCCAACAGCAGAACGCTGTTGCTGGCGCGGTGATCTTTGCGGGGCTTGCGACGCTAAGCGGTGGCGATGCCAGCGCTGTTGAATCCGCGCAGCGGTTGGGCGCGCAAGTTGGCGCAAGAAGCTATTCCAAAGATTTTGAACTGGAAGCCGATGAGCTAGGAACAATTATTACCAAGCGGGCAGGGTATGACCCGCTGCGCGGTGCTGCGTTTTTCACGCGTATTCCTGATCCGGGTGATAAGTTTCTAGGGACACACCCGCCGAATGCACAACGCATCCAAATCGTTCGCAAAACAGCAGCCGGACTATAGGCAAAGGGCTGCTGTTGTAGCTGGTTATTGGAAAACGGTAAGTGACAAAATTGCGATGAAACGCCACTCAAAACTTGCGCTACAGCTGGTAGATAGAACATGACCTTGCTCAAGCTGGGGCAGATTTTGAATGATCGGGGCAGCAAATACGCCGTATCGGGCTGTCCTGTTTCCAGCCGCGCCGAGATTGATGCGGCGTTAAAGCTGCTTAAACGCGAGAAATCCTATGCCAAGGCAACCCATAACACTTGGGGGGCTTTGTTGCCCGAGGATGGGCCGCTCAAGGCGGATGATGGCGAAAGCGGCGCAGGAATGGTCATCTTGCGGATGCTCGAACGCGAAGAGCTGGCCGGGCATCTGGTGATCGTCACGCGCTGGTACGGTGGCAAACATCTAGGGGGCGATCGGTTCCGCCATGTTCAGACATGCGTGCGCAGCTATCTAGACGCGCTTACCTAAACGCAACAAACAACAGCTAGCGGGGTTTGTTGCTATCGATCCAACGCGACATCAACGAACGATCCCGAAAGCACTCTTGCGGGACTTGGGTGCGCTTTAGCCTTGCAATCCGTTCGGCAAAACCAACCTGTTTGGAGGATGGGTAATCGTTAAACGCACTAGGTGCCGGTTTATGCGCGTCGATCCATCTGGACAGGCGGGCGCGATCCTGCGTGATCCCGCGGGGCAAGGGCGATTTTGTCTTGGCCGCCAGCGATGCCGCATAGTGGATCTGTTTCTCTGTTGCGGGAACCGGTGTCGGCAAAGGTAGTTCGGCTTGCAAAACAGGCTCTGCTGTATCGAACAGATCGGGGAAACTAGGTTGTGTGTACATAGGACTCTCCCTTTTGTGCTGACAGGCTATATATAGAACATTAACAGAACATTATCAAGTGTTCCGTGTTTGTTCTGGTTTCGTGTATTTGCGAAACGCAAAAGCCCCGCCGGAGGAGCCGGCGGGGTAGTAAGCCAAAAAGCAAAGAATAGGCGTTAAACGACGCGACCCCAAAGGTCGTATTCGCCAGCTTCTTCTACCTCTACCGTGACGATATCGCCAACGGTAAGGTTCTGAAAATCCTCATCAATAAAGAGGTTTCCGTCAATTTCAGGGGCGTCTGATTTTGTGCGGCAGGTGGCGGCTTCGTCGTCGATCTCATCAATGATGACATCCATGCGCTGGCCCACTTTGGCTTCCAGTTTGGCCTCGGAAATCGCTTGGGCTTTTTCCATGAAACGGTTCCAGCGGTCCTGCTTTACATCCGCATCAACGTGGTTCGGCAAAGCGTTGGAGCGCGCGCCTTCGACGTTTTCATACTGAAAACACCCGACTCGGTCTAATTGTGCCTCGTCCATCCAATCCAAAAGGGTCTGGAACTCTTCCTCGGTTTCACCAGGGTAGCCGACGATAAAGGTCGAGCGCAGGGTGATATCAGGGCAAATATCGCGCCACGCGGCGATCTCATCCAAGGTTTTCGAGGCCGCCGCAGGGCGCGCCATACGTTTCAACACATCAGGGTGGGCATGTTGGAACGGGATATCGAGGTATGGCAAAACCAAGCCATCCGCCATCAGCGGGATCATCTGGCGCACATGCGGGTAGGGGTAAACATAATGCAGGCGGACCCACGCCCCAAGCGATCCCAGATCACGTGCCAAATCGGTGATATGGGCGCGGTGGCCGCGATCCTCAGCGTGTTTGATGTCAACGCCATAAGCCGAGGTATCTTGGGAAATGACCAACAGTTCTTTCACGCCATTCTCAACCAGCTTTTCCGCCTCGCGCATAACCGCATGGGCGGGGCGGCTTTGTAGGCGGCCGCGCATATCGGGAATGATGCAGAATTTACATTTGTGGTTACAGCCCTCGGAAATCTTTAGATAACTATAGTGGCGCGGCGTCAGCGAAACGCCAGAGGCGGGCAGCAGATCAACAAAAGGATCAGGCGAAGGCGGCACAGCCGTGTGCACAGCATCCAATACCTGTTCGTATTGGTGTGGTCCCGTCACGGCCAAAATCTTTGGGTGGTGTTCTCGGATATAGTCCGGCTCGGCGCCCAAGCACCCTGTCACAATCACACGCCCGTTTTCATTCAAGGCCTCACCAATGGCATCAAGGCTTTCTGCCTTGGCGGAATCGAGGAAACCGCAGGTGTTCACAACAACCGCATCCGCGCCAGAATAATCGGGGGAAATAGCATATCCTTCGGCCCGAAGGCGCGTCAAAATGCGTTCGCTATCCACCAAAGCTTTGGGACACCCAAGGCTGACCATGCCAATCGTCGGCTGGCCGGGGCGGCTGGCGGAGGTGATTTTGGCCCGTGGGGCCAGATCGGGGCGGAGGTTTGGAGGATTTGTGCTCATGCTCGGGCTATAGGGCACGAAACGGTTTTGGGCAATTGCTCAGAAACGGGTAACTGGCAAACCTGCGCGCAACCAACCCGGACCCGCGCCAGAGCCATGCATCCCTTCGGGGACGTCGATGATATTGGTGAAACCTGCTTCGGTCAGATTTTTGGCCAAATAACGCGAGCGAACACCGCGCGCACAGATCAGCGCGATCGGGGCATTTACATCGGGCTCAACCGCCAGCAATTTATTCACGAACTGCGGATCGCGCATGTCTATGGGAACGGCGCCTTCACCGATACCACTGTTTTCCCATTCATCGGGGCGGCGAATATCAATCAACGTCACTGCACCGCTGATCGCAGCGGCATGCGCGTCCTGAACGCTCAGCGAATCTTCGTCGATGGTGCCGGTTACATTGAACCACCGCGCAGCTGCAACGCCGCCCAATGCCAATGCCCCAACGAGCACACCCCGCCGCGCTAATACGTGGCGGGGCTGCCGACCATCGGGTGAGGGGATACCCGACGTCATGACTTAGCCTTTAGGCGCTGCAGAGGACCATTGGGGAATGGTTCTGTCAGATGCTGGTTTGGGGTCAAGGCTAGGCCAATTCTCAGTGGAAAGCTCAATGTTGCCTGGGATGTCTTCTTCCCAGAAGCCGACAACGTTTTTGGTGATGTTGAGGTACAATTTGTCATCAACGATGCGCCACAACGTTGGGTTGCCCGGAACTTTGCCGCCCTTGGCGACGCCATAGGCACAGTGTCCATCATATTGTGGCGCGTATTTTGTGGGGTTGGCCAAGAACGCTTCGCGGTTTGCTTCGGTGGAAAAGGCAAATGTCGCGCCGTTATGTTCGGCAGTGATGGATTTGTTGCCCTCAACCGGCGCTGTCTGCTGTTGACCCAGTGCGTTCTGCGGAAGTGAGAAATAGGCAACAACATCATATCCAGAAACGGCAAAGCCAGTTTCATCTACAAATTGGTCACCTGCGAAAGCGGCGCTAACAAAGCTGAGCGTGGTCGCTGCAGCGGCAATTGTGAGGGCGAAACGGTTCATAATGATCTCTCCTGATTAAAGGCTTTATCGGCCTGTGCTGATTAAATTAGGGAGGGTTGGTTAGAATTGCATATCGCAACTGCGTGAACTCGCGTTTGCGTGAGGAAAACTATGTAAAAGTCTCTGATTATTTCAGAATCGGGGGATCATTCGGGTCACTACCCGGCATTCGGGGTGTTTTTTGTAATGTCTCCATCTGTGGCAGGTCAAAACGCAGACCCACGCGCATCAGTTTTGTTACAGTCGGATCGGCGTGATTAAAGAATCCGACATCCATCGCGCCCGCTTCGATACCTGAAAAGGTCAGCGCCTCGGAGGCGGCGCGCACCAAAGCGTCTTGGGCACGTGGAATGGCATCAACAAAGGCCAGCAAGTGACCCCGTCCGCCGCCACTATATTGCACACCCACTAACCACGCATTCGCAGCCATGCCGGTTGCGGTGGCCAGTTTTGCATCAATCGCTTCGATCAAGCTTTCAGGTAGGCCCTTGGGGGGGAGGACGCTTTCGATTTTGGCTTCGACCTCTGCTGCCTCATGGGTCAGCGTTTCGCGCAACCATGCAACGGCGGTATCAGGCAGCAGGATCGCCGAGGGCGCGACATCGACGTTTAGCGCAATGCCAAAGGGCTGCCCTTCGAGCATGGCAGCAACGTTGCGCCCTGATAGCGCCACATAGGCCGCCGCATCGCCTGCATATTCTGCCAATCGCTGCGCGCGATCAAAGGCCAGCAGGTATTGCTCTCCGTTGCGGTCCAATATCTGTGGGTTGATCTGATCATCCACCGGCTCGGCCTCAAGCAGCAGGTATAGTTCGGCATCCGCGATACGTTCATAAAACCGCAGGCGGGCTGTATCGTCATCGGGCGCGTCGCTCATTGTGGCGTGGGCTATGTCCAGCGGTGTCGGTTCCATTTACATTACCTCTTTTACAGCGGCCTGAAGGCGCGGGATGACCTCTGCTTCGAACCACGGATTTTTCCTGAGCCAACCCGTATTGCGCCAAGAGGGGTGTGGCAAGGCAAAGACGCCCTGTGGGTGGTTCTGCCAATCTGCCACTGCTTGGGTAACTGTTGTGAAATCGGGCAGATGATATTTCATCGCATGGCCACCGATCAGGATCTTAAGGCGGATATTCGGCATCATGGCTAACGCATCACCGCGCCATGTTTTTGCACAAACGGGCGGCGGGGGCAGGTCGCTGCCTTTGGCATTATAACCGGGAAAACAAAACGCCATGGGCAGGATCGCAACGCGATCACGGTCATAGAATGCTTCGTCACTCAGACCCAGCCAAGACCTGAGGCGATCTCCTGACGGATCGGTGAAGGGCCTGCCCGATTTATGAACCTTCATCCCCGGCGCTTGGCCAGCGATTAACATCCGTGCTTGGGGTTGGAACCAAACGACAGGGTTTGGGTGATGGGCCGTTGCCGTGGCTGCAAAACGCTGGGAACAAATTTTGCAGTCGCGCAGGGCGGGGCGGATATCGGTCATGGGGTTTTATTACAGATCAGAGAAAGAAGTCGCTAGCGTGGTGCCGCGAAGTTGATGTGGTTGATTACCCGTCTCGGCTGGGCTCGTTCGGATCACTGGAGAAAAGAGCGATTTTGTTGCCCTGTGGGTCGCGCAAATAGCTGACATAGAAATGGGGGCCATAGTCTGCGCGAAAGCCGGGTTGGCCTTCGTCGCTGCCGCCTGCGTGCAAGGCTGCTGCATGAAGCGCACGCACTTGGCTTTGGCTGGGTGCCTCAAAGGCAACCATGCTGCCGTTTCCAGCTGTTGCTGGCTGTTTGTCGAACGTCGGTTTGACGTAAAAGTCAGGTAAAACAGGGCGTTGCCCCTCTGGAACGGGGAGGGCATAGCTCAGCCCTTCCGACCCTTCAGTGAGGTGATACCCAAGTGCGGGAAGGAAGGCAGAATAAAACCGCTTTGCGCGGGGGATGTCATCAGCACCGACAGTTACATAGGCGATCATTTATAATGTCTCTTTTAGGTTCTGTTATAGCGATAGTTGCTACGGGGTTGGTTCATGTCAAACAGGCGGAACACGGCCATGTTTCCCCTTAGGTGTTATTGTACATTTGTTTCCTAATCGGACATAATATGGTCAAAATCCACAGATAGACAGGGTCATAACCTCCGTAAGAGAGGCGATAACTTAACCCGCAAGCCGAACCGGAGCAGGCGCGCAATGCTGGAATTTCGTAATGTTTCCAAGTCCTTCTGGACTGGCACGCAACACAAGGTCATTCTTGATCAGGTGTCTTTTCGCGTTGATCTGGGAAAATCGATGGGCATTCTGGCACCTAACGGCACCGGCAAAACCACGCTGATCAATATGATGGCCGGGCTGGAAAAGCCGGATGAGGGCGAGATTGTGCGCGGTTGCAACATCTCTTTTCCCCTTGGGTTTATGGGCGGAGTTGTTGGCAAAGTATCCGCCATGGAAAACGCGCGATACATTGCACGCCTCTATGGGCTGGACCCCGACTATGTCGAAAGTTTCTGCCGCTGGCTGTGTGGCTTGGGCGAATATTTCGACCAACCTTTGGGAACCTATTCTGCGGGGATGCGGGCACGATTTTCCTTTGCGCTGATGTTGGCGCTGGATTTCGATATGTATCTCATCGACGAAGGCATGCCCTCTACGACGGATGTGGAATTTAACCGAAAAGCAGGTGAAATCCTGCAAGAGCGCCTGCGCACTACGACCATTGTGATCGTATCGCATCAGGCCGAAACGCTAGAAAAATTCGCGCGCACTGCCGCTGTTCTGACGAATGGCCAGTTGAACGTTTTTGACAGCTTGGAAGAAGCGAAACAGTTGTATGACTACCAAACCAAAAGCTAGAAAATTTCGCGTCAAGCGTAGTGCAAATGGCGCCACCGAAGGTGATGCGCCCAAACCCGCTGCTGGGGCAAAGGCGGATCCGGTGACGGTGCAGGACCCTGCGCGCGCAAATGCTGCAGCCAAGGCAGATCAGCCGCAACCGCAAAGCGGTGAAGTTTCCTCGCCCCAGCAAGTCAGGGGTGAAACGGATATGGACGCCATCCGCCGCGAAGGTCTGACAGGCCGCCAATTGCGTATGGCGCGCCGCGTTGCGCAAAAACACGGGCTGCCTGCGACGTCGGATTTTGATGCGGTTCGGTTGCTGCGTGAAAAGGGAATTGATCCGTTTCAACGCTCAAACATGCTGGAGCTTGTGGTGCCTCAGGCGGGGGGCGCCCAACATGAAGGCGGCCCAGGGAATGCGTTGGCCGAAATTCCGGGCCAGAAGGGGGGCGCGGGTGCGGACCGTGTTCAATTACCCCAAACGGTTCCTGTCGGCGGCGAGAAACTGCCTTCAACCGAGGTCAGCCCGATGGAACGCCGGATGCGCGAAATATCGGACATCCAAAAAGACATCACCCGCCGTCGGCGCAAAAAGATGGGCTTGCTCATCGTTCGATTGGCGTTTTTCGTGCTGATCCCCACATTCTTTGCTGGGTATTATTTCTACAAGATCGCAACGCCAATGTACGCGACCGACAGCCAGTTCCTGATCATCCAGAACGAAGGCGGCGGCGGGGCAAGCCCGTTTGGCGGGCTCCTCCCGACACAATTTGCCAACTCGGCCGATAGTATCGCAACGCAGGCCTATCTTCAGTCCAAGGATGCGATGCTGCGGCTGGACGAGGATGCAGGTTTTAAGGAGCATTTTTCCGGGGGCGATGTGGATGCGATCCAGCGTCTGACAGAAGACCCGACAAATGAAGAAGCTTACAAGCTTTACAAAAAGAACATCAAAATTGGCTATGATCCGACTGAAGGGGTTATCCGGATGGAAGTGATTGCTGCGGACCCGCAAACAGCGACGACTTTCTCGGAGCGTTTGCTGCAATACGCAGAGGATCGTGTGAACCATTTGAGCCAAGCCAAACGCGAAGACGGGATGCGCGATGCCCAAATCGGGTTTGAAAAAGCAACCCAAGCGCGCCGCGACGCCCAACAAAGGTTGATCGAGCTTCAGGTGGAAAACGGCGTGGATCCGGAAGCTGTGATCGCAGCTATTCGAACGCAGATCACCAACTACGAAACCTTGTTGATCGAAAAACAGCTGGAGCTTGCGGCCCTATTGGACAACGCCCGTCCAAACCGTGCGAAAGTCGAAGGTGCGCAGGGTGATGTGCGCAGATTAGAGGCGGCGTTGGCACAGCTGAACGATCGGATGAACAACGCGACCGAGGGCAACAACTCTTTGGCGCAGCAGGCTGTTAGCTTGCAGTTGGCGCAGGCTGATCTGGTCAATGCAGATACAAACCTGCAATTGGCGCAAACGGGGCTAGAGCAAGCCCGCACCGAGGCCAGCCGTCAGGTGCGTTACCTCACCGTTGCGGTTCGCCCTGTTCCAAGTGAAGAGCCTAGCTATCCGCGCAAGTTTGAGAATACCATTTTGGCCTTCCTGATCTTTGGCGGCATCTATCTGATGCTCTCCCTGACATCCTCGATCTTGAGGGAACAAGTTACCTCATAAAGGGGTTGCACGAAAAAAGGCCCGCAAGAGCAATCTTGCGGGCCTTTTTCTTTGCTTGGTCAAAATCTATTCGGCTGGGATATCCCGCGCAGCCAAGGTGATTTCCAATCTTTCCCTTTCGCGCTGGGCGCGGCGAACGATAGCGGGTTCGCGCAGGGTAAAGGGGCTATCAAGGCGCAAGGGGGCTGGGGCGTTCTCGGGTACTTTCATTCCCGAAAGGGCAGATAAAGGTACTGCCATCAAAAGGCTGATCATAATCGGAGCAAGCCAGACCGATATAAGCCCAGCAATAAACCCGCTGAGCAGCAGCGCACCGAGAACCATTTCAACCCAGTGAAACCGCAGCAACGTTGACCAGCTATGCTGGCGTGCATCCCGTGCTTGGGGTGCCCAAGCTTCTTGTTTGGTGGAAAGGGCGCGCCAGACCGCTTTTGATTGTTGGATCATCATGATTGGCGCATAAGCGATCGATAGGGCGACCTCTAAAAGGAAACTACCAAGGAACGCCCGAGGTCCACCAAACAGACGTGCCGCGCGAGGGGTTGCCGCGATAATCCCAGCGCCTGCAATCTTTGGCGTCAAAAGCATCGCATACATGATCACAAGGAAAACGGCGCTGTCGATATGGCTCATCGCGGGGGGCCAATCGGGGAACAGGGGGTTTGCCTCGTTAAAGTAGCGGATGACGTTGGTTTCGGAATCCTTCCCCAGCAAGGCCCAGATCACCAACAGGAAGAACCATGCAGGGCTGAGAAGATAGGCGACCGCCCCATGGAACAAGTGAAAGCGCGAAACAGGGTGCAGCCCTTTGGTGCCAAGCAGGCGTAGGTGTTGCAGGTTGCCACGGCACCAGCGGCGGTCCCGAATGACGTAATCAATCAGGGTTGCTGGCGTTTCTTCGAAACTGCCCGTCACACGCGGTAGAAACCGAACGCCCCATCCTGCGCGTCGCAAAAGGCCAGCCTCGACAAAGTCATGGCTGAGGATCAATTCCTTGCGCCCATTGGCCCCGCGCATATGGGGGAGCATTGCGCTGGCCGCAAAGGCGCGGGTACGGATGATTGCATTATGTCCCCAATAGTTTCCTTCTGACCGCGCCCATGTGGCAAGGCCCTCGGCCAACAGCCAGCCGTAGGCGATGTTCGAAAACTGCTGAAGGCGTGCAAAAACAGTCTGCGCACCGATCAGCATTGGAAAGGTCTGGATCAGGCCCGCATGTGGATCGCTGGATAGCTCCGAGGCAAGGCGATCAATCGCGCGGCCACTCATGAGGCTATCTGCATCCAACACGACCATGCCTTCATAGGCCGCACCCCACCCGCGCGTCCACTCTGCGATGTTGCCAACTTTTTTATCCGTGTTCATGGCGCGGCGACGATAATGGACGGTAAACCTGTCAGGCGCATTGGCGCGAAGATCCTGATAGGCGGCCCATTCTTGTGCCGCGATGTCTTCGTCGCGCGTATCGGATAGCACGAACAGCGTGTAAATATGTGGGCTGTTACGGTTTGAAAGGTCCTGCAGCATAGCGGCGGCATTGCCGAAGACGTTTTGGGGTACTTCGTTATAGACCGGAACCAATAGGGCCACGTCCAGCCCCGCAATGTCACCAACAGGCCGCGCATCTGCTTGGGCGCGGGCCAGCAAGCCTGCAATCGCAACGCCTACTGTGGAAACCGACAAGGTTACCCAAACAAAGGTGGCACCAATCATGCTGAGCAAGGCCCATTCCATCCCGCTCATCCCGCCGTTGGCCAGCCATCCGTATAGTCCAAACATCAGAAAGGCGGTCCCGATGACTGCGGGTACAAATGTAGCCAAACGCCAGCCGTGTTTGCTGCGCATATGCGCAGGTGTGGCGCGTTGCGGGGCCTGTTTTAGCGCCTGTTCTTGCGCAACTAGGGGGGCCGCTGGGGGCATGTCATATGGGGCGGGCAAATCGCTCATGCGGTTTTTGTCCATCTGTAGAGCCATACTTCGCTGAGGGGGGCATCAGCCTTGCGCAGTTGCACGCGAAACTCTGCAACCTCGCTCCCTTGCGGATCAAAGGTAAAGGCAAGGCGGGGGCCGTTTGTTTCTGGATTACGTTGCAGCACCCCTTTGGTGGTAGAGCCATGATTGCTCCGCAGAGTGATTTCGATCTCGTCCAGATCATCAGGCATGGCAGGGCCATTATCAAAATCAATCACCATCAAAATCCCGCCCTCGGGGCGTTCCCCCATGGCGGTTTTTACAACGGGCAAGAGGGGGGGCATGTCGGGTGAGGGGTCAGCCCCCCATTGTAGCCCATAGCGCAAGGTGGTTTCACTGCCTGCTACGATCGGCTGGGCGGGGCGCCAATAGGAGACAATATTGTCATAGATTTCCAAATCGGTCGGGATTTCAACCAATGTAACAGCCCCAGCCCCCCAATCGCCGCGAGGGGTGATCCATGCGGAAGGGCGGTTGTGGTAAAGTGCCTCAAGGTCGTTGAAATCGCCAAACTCGCGTTTGCGCTGCATGAGGCCGAACCCTTTGGGGTTGTGATCTCCAAAGGCGCTGACCTGCAAGGTTTTCGGGTTGGCCAAAGGCCGCCAAATGACCTCGCCTGCGCCGTTATGGATCAACAACCCATCGCTATCATGCACGTTGGGGCGGAAATCGGAAAACCGCGCGCGATCTGTCCCATCAAACATGAACATCGAGGTCAGCGGGGCAATCCCAACATGCGCAAGATCGGTGCGCGCAAAAATGGTCGCCTCGACCTCCATATTCATAATATCACCATGGGCGATTTCAAACCGATAGGCGCCCGTGCAGCTGGGGCTGTCCATCAACGCGTATAGCGTGACCGATTTATCGGCGGTGTTCGGGGTCTCTAACCAAAAGGCGACAAAATCGGGAAACTCTTCGCCCATCGGATCAGCGGTTTTCAGGGCCAGCCCCCGCGCGGACAAACCATAGGTTTCGCCGGTTCCGATGCCTCTGAAATAGCTGGCACCCTGAAAAACAGCGTATTCAGTATGACGGCCTGTTCCGCGCAAATCAGCGCGTAAACGGATGCCAGAATAGCCTAAATGATCGCTTTGCGGCAATTCGGGGAAGGTTGCGGATTTGTGGAAAACGTCAAAGTCGAACAATAGCGGCGTTGCGCCACCATCTTCGACGATGCTTACATCTACTGCTTGGGGGAAATACAAACCGGGTGAAAAAACATCCAATCGCAGGGGAACATCAGTTCCCTCCCAAAGAGCGTTGTCCGTATCAAACCAGATCCTGCGATATTGATCATAGCTGATGTCCTGCCATTCCTGTGGAATGGTCGGGCGAGGCATATAGTCCTTGTCGGCAAGAGCGCGGGCCAGATTGCGCACAGTTTGATCGTTGAACGGCGTTGTCGAGCCGCCAGTCTGCAAGCTGCTATTGCCAGCCAAAGCTGCGGTAGGGGTAGCGGCCAGCGCGGCCAAAGCTTTTAATACATCACGACGAAACATCAGGATTTCCGCTTCCAGGGTTGGGATTTGAACCAGCCGGCGCCATATGCTGTCGCAACAAGGATGATTGCTCCGGCAAGGTTTACGATTAGGGTCGTTCCAGTGCTGCGGCCAATTTGGTCCATCACAAAACCCATGACACGCGCTGTGAACATGGAGACAATGAACACCGCTAGGGATTGCTGGCCGACCTTTAGAATGACCTTTAGGATTTCATCCCACACACGGGCAATCAAACCAGCCCCTCGCGGCAAAAGATTATCGCCCTTATCACCAGCCAACACCCAAGCCAGATAAGCAAGCGAGAGGAAATGAATGAACCGGAACAGCCCAAAATCGCTTTTGTCGATGAGGGGCTTGATCGCAAGGCGGGCGTCGATAACCGGATTGCCTGTTTCGGTTACAAAAAACCAATCCCGCGCAACAGCCCGTACACCAATATTGCTAAGCGGAATATTGGCCAAGACGATGAACGCGGCCAAGGCGATCAAGGCGATGTGAACCGGCGGTTTGGGAATCCAGCCGCGCATAAAGGCAAAGCCTGTGAAAAAGATGAGCTGCCAGCCAAAGGGATTAAAGAACCAGCTGCGCTCAGACCACGGCTCGGCCGGAAGCGAAAAATGCGCCGCGCCCCATAGGGCATCCTGTGCGCCGATCCAGACCAAGGTCATGAAAAGAAAAACAAACCCCGTGTGGACACGTTGAATCGCCATCACCAAAGGCATCATAGCAAGCACAACCATATACATGGGCAAAATGTCGAAATAATTGGGTACATAAGAGAGCGTAACCAACCCCAACAAAGGCACCGCCGGATCAGCAAAGAACTTCCAAAGGTTCAATGAGCCGATATAGGTTTTGTCGTAACCACCGTAATAATCGAACCCCGCCATCAGCGCGGCAACAGCAATAAAAAGCCCGATGTGGGCCCAGTAAACTTGCCAGACGCGAAACCCGACGCGCGCAGTTCCCAACACCCAGCCCGAGCGATGAAATGCCCCGCCAAAGGCAATGGCGGAAGCCATGCCCGAGCAGAACACAAACATTTCGGTTGCATCAGAGAACCCCCAGCGCGCGGGAATCCACGAGGTTAGAAAGTTGCCCGGCGTGTGGGCGATCAAAATGATAAACATGGCGATGCCACGGAAAAAATCCAACCGCAGATCCCGCACGCGGGGGGCGGCGGCAGCGGGTGTGGCGGTCATACTGGGGGCGTTAGTGGCGGCAAGCGTCATTTTATTGGGTGATCCGGTTGGTTATTGTGCCGCAATGCTGCGGGCAGCGTTTAGCTTTTCAAAACGAGTTGTGGCAAAGCGGTCAAGATGCCCGCCACGCAGGTTTTGACGGTCCCGCAAAATGGTTTCGGTTGCGTCATAACGCCCTGCACGCAGCCCCGCGTCGATTGTCATGCGCTCGAATACATCACGTTGCGCGTGACTGCCACCAATTGTCGGCATCATAGGACGGGCCGCGGCAAGATTTTGAAATGCTTCATCATAACGGCCTTCGGAAAAGGCATTCAGCCCCGCAACAGCGGCAAGACCGGGGTCTTGTACACGCGCAGGCATCTCACCCGGTTTTGCTGCGTCACGTGCGAAACGCGCGCTCATCGCATCACGTGCTTCTCCGCGATCTGCACCCGTGAGGGCCAGCAGATAGTGCAGATCAGCAAAAACCAAACAGCCGTCTTCGACGCGGTTTTCCGAGAAATTCGCCAATTCTTCCCAGCGGTTACCAATCGCTTTGCCCTCTAGTTCTAGGCGCATCAACAGGGATGTCGCGTTTGAGATGTCGCGGTAATCATCGGTTTTATCTGCGCGGATCTGCGCATCATACAAACCAAGAGCGGTATCCAACTCTCCGCGTTCGATATGAAGCAACGCCTTGTGCCACCAAACATGATACCGAAAGTTGTTAGAAGCGCCCCAAGCCGCCGTATTCTGTTCGATCAGCGCAATGCCACAATCTGGACGGGCAGTCATATCATGAACGTGGGCAACAGCATGCAAACCCCATGCGTCATCCTTGGCATAAAGCAGCCCTTTTAGACCTGCCTCTTCTGCCAATTCATATTCCCCTGTTTCTTCCAAGGTAAATGCGTGGCACCCTTGAAGATAACCGTAACAGGCATGATCTGTGCCATGGGCATCTAAAACCCGCTCAATCGAGCGGCGCATGCCAGCGCTGTCACCGATCATAAAGCGGATGCCATGGCTTAGCTTTGCGGTGACAGTGTCATGGGGCATCGCACGCAATACGGTTTCAGCAGCGGCAACAGCTGCCGTCGGCTTTCCTTCCAGCCAAAGCGACAAAGCTGTGATCCACCCGCGCTCGCGTTCTGTGATCTGCCCTTGTGCGGCGCAGGTTTGCGCGGTGACCAAGGCCTCCCATGCTGCGCCAATAACTTCGGCGCGCCCTGTCATCAGGCAAAACAACCCGCGTGCAGCATGGCCCATGGCGAAATCTGGTTCGGCTTCCATCAAGCGCCCTAAATGCACGGGCGTTTGTGTGCCATGGGACAAAAGCCCAAGGATGACACCATTCCAATGCTCTAATGCAGCCGAGGAAGTCAGCGAGACGGGGCAGAAACAAATATCGGTCTGGGTCACTGGTACGGTACCTTTTGAATAAGTCATGGCGCGCCATTCGAGAGGCGCCTTGGGTCAATCTTAGACTAGCGATTGCGCGCAGGTCATGCCTGAGGCGGAAGACACACGGCAACGTGAAGGGGAAGCGATGTTTTGTGAGCGGCATTTCAAATTGGTCACCTAAGCGGCTCGATTCTGGGGGGTATCGCTGTAAATTTCGGCTAAAGTCTTAACGAAAGAGTTAATCTTTCAGCCATGTTTCAAAAACTTCTTCCGTGTCTTGCCCAAATCGCGGTGGCGCGCGGTTGTATTTCACGGGAGTCGCTGAAAACTTAAGCGGGTTGCCAAGCAATTTCACCTCGCCACCCTTCACGCCTTGGGCTGCAACATCACGCACTGCGCCGCGCGCCACTGCCTGATCCGATGTCAGGGCCTCTTCGATGTTGTTGATCGGCCCAGCAGGGACTTTGACCGCACGAAGAGCCTCTAGAATATCGGCCTTGTTCCACGATCGCAGAACCGGATTGATGTGCGCCATCAAGGCTTCGCGGTTTTCGATTCGGGCAAGGTTGGTTGTGAAATCGGGGTTGGCAGAAAGCTCTGGCAATCCAATCACATCGCAGAATCTGGCAAATTGGGCGTCATTCCCAACGGCCAGCAGGAAATATCCATCCGCCACTTGGAACGCGTCATAAGGCACGATGTTGGGGTGCGCGTTGCCTCGCCGAACTGGCAGATCGCCAGAGGTGAGAAAATTCAGCCCCTCGTTAATCAACCACGCCATTTGCGTATCAACCAGCCCCAGCTCAACGTGCTGCCCTTCGCCGGTTTTTTGACGATGGTGCAGGGCTGTGAGGATGCCGATGGTGGCGTACATGCCGCACATTACATCTGCGATGCCGACACCAACCTTTGTTGGAGCACCCTCGGGGTCACCTGTTAGGGACATGATGCCACCAAACCCTTGGGCCATCAGATCGTACCCTGGCTTGTCGCGGTTCGGGCCGGTTTGGCCGTAGCCCGAGATCGAACAATAGACCAACTCGGGGTGCGCGGCGCAAAGCGTGGCATGGTCCAGACCGTATTTCACCAACCCGTCAGGCTTGAAATTTTCAACGATCACATCGGCGCGCGCAGCAAGGCAGCGGATGATATCCTGACCTTCTGGGGTGGCGATATCCACGGCTACAGAATGTTTGTTGCGATTGGCCGACATGAAATAGGCAGATAGATCGGTGGGCGATCCATCTTCGTTTCGGGCATAGTTCGGCCCCCAGCCGCGGGTATCATCGCCACCGGTTTTAGGGTTTTCGATCTTGATCACCGTAGCGCCCATATCGCCCAACATTTGCGTGGCGGTAGGCCCTGCCAGAATGCGCGACAGATCCAGAACAAAAAGTCCGTCCAGCGCGCCAACAGTTTTAGATGCGTCCGTCATATGCGCCTCTTTCGATTACACAGGCGATGACGCTGAAAGTATCTGCCGATTGCGCGATCTTCAAGGCGGCTTCCAGCTCTGGGCGGTTGGTTGCCGTGTGGCCCGCCCCGCCAAAGGCTTGGCCCATGGCAGCAAAGTCATGCGCGCCGAAATCAACGGCGGCATTGCGCATCTGGCGTTGGCGCTGTTTCAGCTCGATCAAGGCAAGGGAGGCATCAACGAAGACGATAAAGATCGGCTTGATCCCCAGCTCTTTCGCGGTTGAAAGCTCGCCCGCGATCATCAAGAAACCCGCATCACCCGAAAAGGACACGACAGTTCTATCCGGTGCGCATAATGCCGTGCCAATGGCCAATGGCAGGGCGCATCCCATCGTGCAAAGCGCGGAAGACTGCAACAGCCCGCGGGGTTGTGTGCAGGTCCACATCTGGCTCAGCAAAATCCGGTGTGCGCCGCTATCGGCAGTGGCGATTGTGTCGAGGGGCAGGTGGCTGCGGCATGTGTCGATGATTGCAGCAGGGCCCCAAGGCTCGTCTCGGGGGAAATCAGCAGCAAGGGCCGCTTTGGTCTGTGCGATTTCGTCGTCCGCCCAAGTTGCACGAGGCGTCACACCATCAGCGATAGCTGCCAAACTGGCAGCGCAATCTGCGATGACGTTCAGGCTTGCCTGATGCATGTAGTGGTGGTTTGGCTCTGCGGTAATGTCGATCACGCGGGTGACGCGTGGATCCCAAATGTCGCGCCAGCCGGGGCGCATCTCGATCGGGTCATAGCCGACACAGATGATCAGGTCGGATTTTTGGACAAAGGGCACCAGATGTTTATCAGCAAGCGGTGAAAGCCCCGCCCCGCCCAAAGCGAGGGGGGCGTTTTCGTCGATCATCCCTTTAGCTTTGTAGGTTGTGATTACTGGGATGTTAAAGGTTTTGGCGAATTGGCTCACCGCAGGGGCGGCGCCTTCGTTCATGGCGTCAACGCCAAGGATGATCACTGGTTTTTGCGCATCAGAAAGCCAGTCGCGGGCGGTATCTAGAGACTGCCCAGCAAGGGCCGTACGCGCAGCCGCAGCTCTGGGGGCAGGCGCCTGTGCGTCAATCAGCGCATCGGCTGTCGAGATTGGCACATCGATGTGAACAGGGCCAGGCCGCCCTTCAAGCGCGATGCCGACGGCTTTGTCCGCAACCACATGTGCGGCGCCCGCGCTGAACCTGAACGAAGCTTTGGTGATCGGGCGTAAAACCGCCTGCTGGTCGAGAACCTGATGGGTGTAGGTCTCGGCCTCGGCTGCATCAACGCAGCCGGACAGAACAATCAGCGGCACGCGGTCTTGTTGTGCGTTGGCGATGGAGTTGATGCCGTTCAAAACGCCAGGGCCGATTGTCGCGACCAAAATGCCGGGTGCTCCGGTTTGGTGCCATGCTGCTTCGGCCATGAAACCCGCTGCATTCTCATGTTTACAAAGGATAAATTCGATACCCGCAGCCTCTAGCGCGTCAACAACTGTCAGCACCTCACCCCCCGGCATTCCAAAGGCATGGCGGCAACCGGCGGCATAGAGACGACGGGCAAGCGCATCTGCTGCGCGGATCGTATTAGGGGCAGACATGAGGAATCCTTATTCGCATCGTACAGGTTTTCAGACCATGCTTAGCACGGTTCAGCAACTCAAGACTGCGTGGCAATTGTTTCAGTCTGTGATCGTTGCAGACTGAAAGGATGTCTTAGCGGCGGCGGTCGCGGCGCGCGCTCATGGGTTGGAAGGCCACGCCGACGTGGGCTTCGCAATATGGTTTGCCGGTTTTGACGGGCAGACCACAGAACCAGAAATCTTCGGTCGCCGGATCGCCAACAGGCCATTTGCAGGTCCGCTCGGTCAATTCCATCAAGCTCAGCTTTTTGGCCTTCTTTTCGATCTCATTGACCTTGGCCAAGGCCTCGGGGCTGATTTCATTGGCCGAAGGCTGGGGCGGCAAAGGCTGGCCCGCAGGAATGATCTGCTTGCGCGCTGGCATGTTGTGCTGTGGTGCAATCGCGGGCTCGGTCTTGAGGTCGGGCTTTGACGATGCTGGCGTTGGGGCAGGTTCTGGCGCGGCCTTTGGTGCTGGCTTGGGCTTTGGCGCTGCTTTTGCTTTCGCTTTTGGCTCTGCCTTGGCGGCGGCGCCTGCGGTTGTGCGGTTGGACAGGCCTAGGCGGTGCACCTTGCCAATAACCGCGTTGCGGGTCACGCCGCCCAGCTCTTTGGCGATCTGGCTTGCGGATTGGCCTTCGCCCCACATCTTTTTCAAAATCTCTACGCGATCATCGGTCCAGGACATGGAAGCTTCCCCAGTGTAAAAAGCGGCCCTCGGCGGACCGCTTTGTCAAATTCAATAACCTATAATAAGGGGTATGGCGGCAGGTGCAAGGGACCACGCCTAAGTTGACTGCGCTGGAGATGGCTTTTTCAGGTGCGCTTCGCGTAATGCCAGCCAAAAAGCGCCTGCCAGAATGATTGCTGCACCCAAATAGGTGATGCTATCGGGGCGAACCCCATAAAATAATGCGTCATAAACTGCTGCAAAAATAAGCGTTCCATAGCTGAACGGCGCGACAAAGCTGGCGTCGGCGCGCGCCATTGCATTCACAAAACAGGTCTGAGCGGTGGCCATACAAAGCCCGATGCCAGCTAGGACAGCCCATTGTGGCCCTGTGGGTATTTGCCACACAGGTAAAACGGCACAGGTCGCGATGATGAGACCAATCAAATTATTCACCAGCAAAATCTGAAACGGGTTTTCGCGCCCTGCCAGCTTTTTAATGAAAATCAGCTCCATTCCCATCACAACAGCCGCCCCCAGCGCCAACATTGCTGCGGGTTGAAAGCTGCTAGGGGTTGGGCGCAATAGGATAAACGCTCCGATGAGGGCCAGCACAGCAGCCGACCAGCGCACCCGCCCGACCTTTTCCCCCAGCATCGGAATCGCGAGCATCATCCCAAAAACGGGGTTGAGAAACGATATCGCTGTCGCATCGGCCAGAGGGATAAAGGCAACCGATGCAAACATCAGCGTAACGCCAGCCCAGCCAAATGTCGTACGCGCAATGTGCAGGCGCCAGCGCGGGCTGGTGAAACTGGGCCTTAGAATGGTTGCGGCGGTGCAAAGCCCTATAAAAGCGAACAAAAAACGGCCATGGCTGATCTGAAGCGCGGGAAGCGGCGCGCCCAGCGTATCGGTGCCAAGGCTTTTTGCCATGAGGGTTGTCGCGGCAATAAAGGCCGTCGCCACAAGGATAAGCGTTGCCGCTAGGGCGTTGTTCTGGGGGCGGGACTGGTACATATATTTGCTATGGCGCGGATGTATCGCAATCGCAAGCGCGCGATCTGCACACTTGCGAATCTTTTGAAACCCGCTAAACCGCCTTCATGATCACGCAAACAGATATCTTGTTCCGACGACGCTGCAACTAATCTGCCGCCCGTAATCTGCCTATCGGCAGGTTTGATCCCTTGTGCCTCACAGGCACCCAATTTCCAAACTTACTTGACCAGCCGTTCAGCCCATGCCCATGTGTGCTTTTTGCGGCTTTCTTTCCTGAAAGGATGAACCAGATGATCGCTACCCTTCTGCCGACCTATTCCCGTGCGCCCCTGACCTTTGAAAAGGGTGAGGGTGCTTGGTTGATCGAGGCAGACGGCCGACGATTTCTGGATTTGGGCGCGGGCATCGCGGTGAACGCGCTGGGCCATGCCAACCCTGATCTGGTCGAGGCATTGACCCAACAGGCAGGGCAGTTGTGGCACACGTCCAACCTTTATGAAATTCCCCAGCAGCAGGCGCTTGCGGATAAGCTCGTTGCCAATACCTTTGCCGATACGGTGTTCTTTACCAACTCTGGCACAGAAAGCTGTGAGTTGGCGGTAAAGATGGCGCGCAAGTATTTCTATGAAAAAGGTGCGCCCGAGCGGGTTGAGATTATAACGTTCTCAGGTTCGTTCCATGGCCGCTCGTCGGCGGGGATCGCGGCGGCTGGCTCAGAAAAGATGACCAAAGGTTTTGGTCCCTTGCTGCCTGGTTTTGTGCATTTGGACTTTGGTGACCTAGAGGCGCTGAAATCCGCGATCAACGAAAACACCTGCGCGATTTTGGTTGAGCCTGTTCAGGGCGAAGGCGGCATTCGCCCGCTGCCAGATGCCGTGATGAAAGAGATCCGCGCGCTATGTGACGCGCAGGGCATTCTGTTGATCCTTGATGAGGTGCAATGTGGCGTTGGCAGAACTGGCAAGCTGTTTGCCCACGAATGGGCAGGTATCACGCCTGACATCATGATGGTGGCAAAAGGCATCGGCGGGGGCTTTCCCTTGGGGGCTGTTCTGGCCACGGAAAACGCGGCAAGCGGCATGACGGCGGGCACCCATGGCTCGACCTATGGCGGGAACCCGTTGGCCTGTGCTGTTGGCTCCAAGGTGATGGATATCGTCGCAGATCCTGCGTTTCTGGACGAGGTGAGCCGCAAGGCGGGTTTTATGCGTCAAAAGCTAGAAGGTCTGGTGGCCTCGCATCCCGATATCTTTGAAGAGGTGCGCGGCACGGGTTTGATGCTGGGCCTGAAATGCAAAGTGGCTTGTGGCAATGTCGTGAGCGCGGGCTATGGCGCCGAAGTCATCGTTGTGCCTGCTGCGGATGATGTGGTCCGCCTGTTGCCGCCGCTCACCATCACGGATGAAGAAATCACCGAGGCAATAGCCCGCCTTGATCGTGCTGCAACGGCGCTGGCTGCGGCATAATCCAATTCTAATTAGCAGGTGTCCGGGCTGAACGCTCTGACACCTGAACATAAAGTAAAGAACACCCATGAAACATTTTCTAGACATTCACAAAACCGACCAATCCGAGCTGCGTTCGATCATCGACAATGCCGCCTCCATGAAGGCTGCGCGTTCTGGTCGCCCGCGCGGGGCGCCGGATGACGAGCAGCCGCTAAAAGACCACATGGTCGCGCTGATCTTTGAAAAACCCTCCACCCGCACGCGTGTTTCATTCGATGTTGGTGTACGCCAAATGGGCGGGCAGACCATGGTCCTGTCGGGGTCGGATATGCAACTGGGCCATGGTGAGACCATCGCCGATACGGCGCGGGTTTTGTCGCGCTATGTTGACCTGATCATGATCCGCACATTCGAAGAGCAAACCCTGCTGGAGATGGCCGAATATGCCACTGTGCCTGTAATTAACGGTCTGACCGATCGCACACACCCCTGCCAAATCATGGCAGATATCCTGACCTTTGAAGAGCATAACGGCCCGATCAAGGGTAAACGCGTGGTTTGGTCCGGTGACGGGAACAATGTCTTTGCCAGCTTTGCCCATGCGGCCAAACAGTTTGACTTTGATCTGGTCTTCACAGGCCCCGAGACATTAGAGCCCGAGCAAGCACTGGATGGTCTGTACACAACAATTCGCGATCCAAACGAGGCCGTGAAGGGCGCTGATCTGGTGGTGACGGATACTTGGGTATCCATGCACGATCCGCAATCCGCCCGCGAGCGCCGCCATAACCAGCTACGCGGCTATCAGGTGAACGAGGCCCTCATGGCCAAAGCGAAATCCGACGCGCTGTTCATGCATTGCTTGCCTGCCCACCGCAACGAAGAAGCAACAAACGCGGTTATGGATGGTCCCAACTCGGTTGTATTTGATGAGGCGGAAAACCGCCTTCACGCGCAAAAATCAATCATGCGGTGGTGCCTTGAAAAATAATTTAGACAAAATGCATATCGTTGTCGCTGGTGCGGGGGCTATCGGCTGTTATGTCGGTGGCCTTTTGGCTCACGCGGGAAGAGAGGTCAGCTTTTTGGGGCGGCCGCGCATTTTGGATGTTTTGGGCAAAAACGGCCTAAGGGTAAGCGATTTTTCGGGTTTGGAGGCGCAGTTATCTGCGCAATCTCTCGATTTGCATAACACACCAGAGGTGTTGGGCCGTGGCGATCTGATCCTTGTCTGCGTGAAATCCGCGGCAACCGCCGAAATCGCGAAACAGATTGCAGCCTATGCCAAACCCGAGGCCATTATTGTTAGCCTGCAAAATGGCATGGGCCATGCAGATACATTGCGCAAAGAGTTGCCCAATCATGATGTCCGTGCTGCGATGGTCCCCTTTAATGTGGTGCCTTCGGATAAAGGGCATTTCCACCGCGCAACCAGCGGTGACATTGTTATCGGCGCAGGGCCAACGCCGCTTGGCAAGATCATGAATGTGAAAGGTCTAGGGGTAAGCGAAAGCGATGAGATCGAGGCCGTTCAATGGGGGAAATTCCTTCTCAATCTGAATAACGCGCCTAATGCTTTGTCGGGGATGACGCTGCACGCGCAGCTGCTCAGCCGCCCTTGGCGTCGGTTGATGGCGGATCAGATGGCCGAGGCTTTGCGCGTCCTAAAGGCCCATAATTGCCCGATCCGGCCCACAACGCCGCTGCCTGTTGGGTTGGTTCCGCATATCTTGCGGCTGCCGACCCCTCTGTTTCGCCGAATAGCTGCAAAAATGCTTACAATTGATCCGCAGGCGCGGACCTCGATGGCGCATGATTTGATGGCGGGCCGCAAGACCGAAGTGGATGCGTTGCAGGGGCGGATTATCGCTATGGGGCAGGAAAAATCGGTTCCAACGCCCCTATGTCAGGGGATGTTAGCCGCGATTAAACAGGCCGAAGAAAACGGCGCAACACCGCAGACGCCGGACTCTCTGCGCGGCTAGGGCTTGCACCCATGCGCTAAAACAACCAGTTGTTTTCATGGGCCTCACAAGCGGAGACAATCATGACGACAGGCAAAGCAGATATCGGCGTATACGGTTTGGGAACGATGGGCAGCGCGCTGGCGTTGAACCTGTCCGAGAGCGGCTTTCGGGTTGCGGTCACCAACCGCGAGACCGATTGGATCGCCCCGTTTATCGCCGAGGCGGGCTCGCTTGCTGACAGGCTGGTGCCTGAGATGTCGCTCGAAGGTTTTGTCGCCGCGTTGAAAACGCCACGGACCATTTTGTTTATGATCCCTTCGGGGGCGCCGATGGATGCGATGATCGAAACGGTGCTGCCGCTGCTCGAAGAGGGCGATACGATCATCGACGGAGGCAATGCGGATTTCAACGATACGCGCCGCCGCTTTGCGCGATTGGAGGGCACGGGCGCTCATTTCGTTGGCATGGGGGTGTCGGGTGGCGAAAAAGGTGCACGGCACGGCCCCTCGATGATGGTTGGCGGCACAGATCACAGCTGGACTCAACTGAAACCAATGGCCGAAGCGATTGCCGCAAAGTTTGAAGGTGACCCTTGTGTGGATCACCTAGGGCCGGACGGGGCGGGGCATTTTGTGAAAACCGTTCACAACGGTATCGAATATGCCGATATGCAAATGATTGCCGAGGTCTATGGCATCCTGCGCGATGGTGCGGGCTGGGATGCACCGCGTATCGGCAAACTGTTTGAGGATTGGCAAAAGGGGCCGCTCAGCTCCTATCTGATCGAGGTCAGCGCAGCAGCATTGCAGGTGATGGACACTGAGACAGACAAGCCTATCGTTGATGTTATCCGCGATCAGGCTGGGCAAAAGGGAACAGGACGCTGGACCGTCATTGAGGCGCTGAAAATGGGGCAGTCGGCCAGTGCGATTGAAGGCGCCGTAGGTGCGCGCGGGTGGTCTTCGGAAAAAGAAACGCGGGAGTTGGCCGAAGGTGTTTTGTCAGCGGCTGCGATCCCCACCGAAATGCCCGAAACGGATGATCTGCAATCGGCCTTTCTGGCTGCGCGCATATTGGCCCATGCGCAGGGGTTTCGCGTTTTGTCTGCTGCATCGGATGAGTTTGGCTGGAATTTGGACATGGCGCGGATATCCGAAATCTGGCGCGCTGGGTGCATCATCCGCTCGGCTCTTTTGGATGATTTTGCACAGGCGTTCAGGGGTGAGTTACCTCAGGGGCATCTGATCCTTGCGCCTGCTATGGCCGAAACTCTGGCGCAAACAATCCCTGCGTTGCGCCGTGTCGTGGCGGCAGGCGTTTCGATGGGTGTTGCCTTGCCTTCGCTCTCTGGCACGCTGGCGTGGTATGACAGTATGCGCCGCGGGCGCGGCACGGCGAACCTTATTCAGGCGCAGCGGGATTTCTTTGGTGCGCACGGGTTTGAGCGGCTGGACAAAGACGGTAAATTCCACGCTGAATGGCCAGCTTTGGCGCGCGAGCAAAGCTAAGTTCCGCGCGGTTTGGCCCTTAACGTTGGATCGGCGGCGCGGGGGTCATCAGGCCACGGGTGGCGAGGATATTTTGCACGCATGTCCTTTTGCACATCGCTGTATGATCCGTCCCAAAAGCGCGGCACATCCATTGTTACTTGAATAGGGCGCTGGGCGGGGGAGAGCAGGGTGACCTGAATAGGCTGCCCTGCAACGGTAGGGTGGCGCGTCACGCCAAACATTTCTTGTAGGCGCACGGCGATTTTGGGCGTGTCTCCGTCATAGTCGATCGCGATGCGCCGTCCTAATGGGGTTTCAAAATGTGCAGGGGCTAGGCGGTCTAGCTCTTGTTGTTGGTTCCAATCCAATCGGGCGCGCAGCGCCGGCAGCAGGTCGAACCGCTTCCAGTCGGCGGTGCTGCGGGTATTGCCAAGGTGCGGCAGCAGCCAATCCTTCAGCGTTGCCAATAGGTGCTCTTCGGAAAAGTCGGGAAAATCGGGTTGATCCACCAGTAACGTGGCACGGCGCAGGAAACGTGCTGCGGCTTTGTCAGGGCGCAGACCCAGTTGCGCGACACCCTCCAGCATCGCCTCGGCGATCACCTCTTGGGGGGCATCGTTCCACGTGCGGTCATCTAATACCAAAGCGCCCAGCCGCTCTTGGCGTCGGGTTTCGACCCGCCCATCGCGGCGCGACCAGACGCAATGATCAAACCAAGCGATTTGATCGGGGAAAGCTTCGCGCAGGGCGCTTTCGCTGATGGCGGTGCCTTGGCGGATGCGTGCCTCTCGTGGGTCGCCGTCCAGATCGGTAGCAACGATCAGGCGGGCCGAGGCCAGCGGATCACCCCCCTGAATGACCGCGCCTTTGCCACCAGAAAGTACAAACCGCGCAGCATCTCCCGCGCGGCGCAACCCGATCCTGTCGGGATAGGCGAGGGCGGCGAGGGTGCCGATATCTTCGGGGCCGTTGGGGTTTGTGGAGCGCGCAAGCCGCTTTGCCTCTTGGCGGATCCGCGCAAGGGTGGCGTGATGGACCTCAGCGGGCACGCGCTCTCCCTTTGCGGCGCGGATGCGGTGGCTCAGGTCTAGCGGTGCGTTGCGCAGGGGGTCGCGTTCGGCAAGGATGGCGGCAAGGGTTGCAGCGGTTGCGCCGCCACGGGTCACCATATGCCCAAGGCGCGGGTGTAGGGGCAGTTTTGCCAGCTGTCGCCCATGCCCGGTGATCCTATCGTGATCGTCCAGCGCGCCCAGCATCCGCAGCAGCGCCTTGGCCTCTTGCAGGCGGCCCTCATGCGGTGGGGTAACAAAGGCTAGATCGCTGGCCTGCGCCCCCCAAAGCGCGAGTTCCAATGCAAAGGCGCTCAAATCGCCGCTTTCGATTTCGGCAGGGGGGTAGGCGGCCAATGCGCCATCTTCACCTTTGGTCCATAGCTTATAGGCGACACCTTCGCTCACGCGGCCCGCGCGGCCTGCGCGTTGGGTGGCTTCGGCCTGTGTGACGCGGGTTGTGACCAGACGTGACATGCCAGAAGAGGCGTTGAATTCAGCGCGGCGCGAACGGCCCGCATCCACGACGATCTGGATGCCTTGGATGGTCAGGGATGTTTCAGCGATAGAGGTGGCGAGCACAATCTTGCGGCCCGATGCGGCAGGGTTGATCGCTGCGCGCTGTGCCTTGAAATCCATGGCCCCAAACAGGGGGGCAACGGTGCAATCGCCGGGCACCTGCCGTGAAAGGAGGCCTTCAACGCGCCGGATCTCACCCTCACCAGGAAGAAAGACCAGCGCCGAGCCTTCGGCGTTTTCCAAAGCATGTAAAACCAGATCGGCAACCGCTTGCTCAAAACGCACGCTCTTTGCTAGCGGCTTGTCCAGCCACCGCGAGGTGACAGGAAAGCTGCGCCCCTCAGAGGTCACGACAGGCGCATCCATGAGCACGCCGACCGGACCAGCATCCAGCGTCGCGGACATGGCCACCAGCATCAGGTCATCGCGCAAAGCGCTGGCGATTTCCAAACACAAGGCCAGCCCCAGATCCGCATTCAGCGAGCGTTCGTGGAATTCGTCAAAGATCACAGCGCCAATTCCAGGCAATTCGGCATTGTCCTGGATCATGCGCGTCAGGATGCCTTCAGTCACGACCTCGATCTTGGTTGATTTCGAAATGGCAGAGGCACCGCGCACACGGTAGCCGACGGTTTGGCCAGCCTCTTCGCCCAAAGTTTGGGCCATGCGTTCCGCTGCGGCCCGTGCGGCAAGGCGACGCGGTTCCAACATCAGGATACGACCAGTTGTCACCTCAGCCTCTAACATGGCCAGCGGCACGCGGGTGGTTTTACCCGCCCCGGGAGGGGCTTGCAGCACAAGGCGCCCATGGGTGCGCAGGGCATCCAGAACTTCGGGCATGACGTCATCAATTGGTAGCGTTGCGTTCATAGGCTTCTTATCTGCGCAGATCGAGAGGGGGGCAAGGCTGGACATTCGCAACGCTTGGCGTGAAAAACGCTGTGGAACGGCACGGAGGACCTCATGGACATCACCGATATGGCGCAGCGCATTTGCGCAGGCGAGCGGCGCGCGCTGGCGCGGGGGATCACTTTGGTCGAAAGCGGACGCGAAGATCACCGCGCCCAAGCAACCGAGCTGCTGGCCGCGGTGGGCAAAAGCAAGGAAGCGTTGCGCATTGGCCTGTCGGGGACACCGGGAGTTGGGAAATCCACGTTCATCGAGAGCTTTGGCATGATGCTAACGGGGCAGGGCCTGCGGGTGGCTGTTTTGGCGGTTGATCCAAGCTCATCCCGTTCTGGTGGGTCGATCTTGGGCGATAAAACGCGCATGGATTTACTGAGCCGCGACCCGAATGCATTTATCCGCCCCTCACCCAGCCAGACCCATCTGGGCGGCGTTGCACGGCGCACGCGTGAGGCTGTCGCGCTGTGCGAGGCAGCCGGATTTGACGTGGTCTTGATCGAAACCGTCGGGGTGGGGCAATCGGAAACCGTTGTGGCGCAGATGGCGGACCTATTCCTGTTGCTGCTTGCGCCTGCGGGAGGCGATGAGCTGCAAGGGGTCAAGCGTGGCATTATGGAGATGGCTGATGTCATCGTGGTGAACAAAGCTGATGGGGATCTAAAGGCGACCGCAATCCGTACCCAAGCCGATTACGCGGGCGCGCTAAGGCTGATGCGCAAACGCCCCCAAGATCCCGATGGCTATCCCAAAGCGATGACAGTTTCAGCGTTAGAGGAACAAGGCCTGCCCGAAGTTTGGGAAACGATGCAAACCTTGATCAACTGGCGCCGCGAAAACGGGTTTTGGGATCAAACCCGCGCAGCCCAAGCGCGCTATTGGTTTGAAGATGCAGTGAAAACAGCGCTGTTAGCTCAGTTGGAGTCGCCCAATGCACGCGCAGCACTTGCCGCCCTCAGCGATGCAGTAGCAGCTGGGGCGCAGGAACCGGGGGCGGCTGCCGCAGCGTTTGTGCGCGAATTGCACGAACAAGCCTGAGAAAGAAGGCTTGGCGGGTTGACCTGCCGCGCGATTCCCCCTAAAGCCTGCGAACCAATTTACGGGTCGCTGGTGATGTGGCCTGATTAGCTGTGGTGCCGCCCGAGAGGCATCGCGCCGAAACCAAGAGGATGAACCCATGTCGCGCCGTTGCGAATTGACCGGAAAAGGCCCGATGTCGGGCAACAACGTATCCCACGCCAAGAACCGCACACGTCGTCGGTTTCTGCCAAACCTGAACGAAACAACACTTCAGTCCGAAGCGTTGGGCCGTGGTTTCAAACTGCGTATCTCTGCTGCCGCATTGCGCAGCGTTGATCACCGTGGTGGTCTGGACAAGTTCTTGGCGAAAGCCAAAGACACTGAGCTGTCCGACAACGCGTTGAAGATCAAAAAAGCAATCGCCAAGTCCGGCGCTCAGGCAGAAGCTCTGTCCTAAGCGACCGAACGGTTTTGATTTAGCAGCCCCGACCTGATTGCAGGACGGGGCTGTTTGCGTTTGCGAACCCTGTAGAGCATTGCGCCAAAGAAGCTGGGGCACGAGAGGAGTTTTTATGAGTAAGCCAAAAGCAAACATGGGCATTGTCGTACTTTTTGCGGCCATTGCAGTGGTGATCGCTGTTGTCTCTGTGAAAATGTCACCTCTTGATAAAAGCAAGGTAGGTTTTCGGGTTGAGGAACCCTATCTGCGCAGCAGCTTGCCAACATCCAAATCGGCTGCGGCGTTTTTGGTGCTGGGGAACCAAACAGGGGAAGATGACCGCCTGATCGCCGCTCGATCCGAGCTGTCAGGCCGTGTTGAGCTGCACAGGCATACCCAAGATGCCAATGGTGTTATGTCCATGAGCAAAATTGAAGAGGGCGTTGCCCTTGCGGATGGTGAGAGCCATGCCTTTGCGCGCAGCGGTGATCATTTGATGTTCATCGGCTTGGACGCACCCCTGACCCAAGGGCAGTTGGTGCAGGTGACATTGGTCTTTGAACAAGCAGGCGAGATCGAGATAACCATACCGGTTGATCATAACCGCTAAGTCCAATCACCCGCCATTTAGGATTTGTTCAACCCATGCTGGGACAGTTTGGGTCGCAGGCCCCATAATGGCGTCTTCAAATTGTGATCCAACGGCTGAAGGCTCCAGATTGATTTCCAAAGTGGCAACACCGTTACGGGCGGCTTCGGCAACAAAGCCGGCGGCAGGGTAGACGTTGCCAGAGGTTCCGATGGATACAAAAATATCCGCAACAGAAATCGCATCTATGATCCGGTCCATCTGATAGGGTATTTCGCCGAACCAAACGATGTCTGGCCGCGCAGGCGCAGCGCCGCAGGACGGGCAGCTGTCTGTGACATGCATAACCAGTGGCGCAGGCCAGCGATGATCGCATGACGCACAAAGAGCCGAGCCAGCAGCCCCATGCATGTGGATGACGTTTTGTGACCCACCTCGTTCATGCAGGTCGTCAATGTTTTGTGTTACGATCAACACAGAACCATCGTTTTCAGCTTCAAGCTTTGCCAATGCAAGATGCGCTGCATTTGGTTCGGCTGCGGCGATGCCTGCGCGTCGGGTATTGTAAAATGCCACAACGCGTTCAGGGTTGCGCGCAAAGCCTTCTGGGGTCGCAACGTCTTCGACCTTGTGCTGCGCCCAAAGGCCGGTGTCTGCGCGAAAGGTTTCAATGCCGCTTTCGGCTGAGATGCCTGCGCCTGTTAAGATGACGATGTCGGGCATGGCCGCCTCCGGTTAAAGAATGTGGAATTTACCTTCGAGCCAAGGCATCAGGTCCAAGGCGGGGTTTACCATACGGCGTTCCATCAGATTACGCATGGTCTTTGTGATGTCACCGGGCACCTCGCCGCTCCATTCGGTACTGGTAAAGAGCGAAATTTGCCTTGCATCTCCACCGCCGGGCAAGGGATGTGCCGTAAGCTTGTCATGAAACCGTGCGGCCCGCATGAACCCGAGCGGGGTGGTGATGGTCCAGCCGGTGCCATGGGCCACCATCGACATAAGGGCCAAATGGCTGCCGATTTCAAAGCGGGCAGGCAGCTGCGTTGCTTCGCGCCGCAGGTAGCTTTCGATTTGGCGGGAAATTAACTGGTCTTGGGTGTAGCGCAGAAAGGGCAGGTCCGAGACCGCGTTCAGCAAAACGTCTGGCGTTTCGTCCCGTTCATTCGGAGTGACAAGGATGAAAGGATCACGCGCGAGCGGGTATTCAACCAGTTTTTCATGGGTTTCATGGCTGCTGGCCGCGATGACCATATGTAATTCATCTTCACTGACCATCCGCACCAAATCTGTGCTGCTGGCCGATGTCAGGCGAAACCGGCACCCTGCGAGGCTGTCGGCTAACATCAATGCAAGGCGGGGGGTTAGATCATCATCAAAGTCATCAATCACGCCCAAGGAAAGATCACTGAGGTGTGCAAGGTCCATCACAGACACCTCGGCAGTGGCGATGCGCAATTCAGCCAAGGCCGCCGATGCGTGGCGCAAAAATCCACGCCCTGCCGGTGTCAGCCGCATAGGGCGCCGCGAATGATCAACCAATGTTGTAGATAAAGCCGTTTCCAGATTGCGCATCTGCTGGCTGACCGCAGGTTGGCTTAGGCCTGTGTCTACTGCCGCTTGGGCGACTGAGCCGCTTCTTGCGAGTGCTTCGAACACTTCCAGGCCGCGCAGGCTGATGCCTTTAATTTGCATGTAAGTTCCTCTTTAAGGGGATGGTTCTGAGGGCGCAGCTCGGAAGGGTCAAGGTCGCGGGTGTCCCACTGGGTACTCGGTTTTCCACTTTTAGGCTTTCTCGCGGTGCTTTTGTCTGAATGACTTCTCGTCTCTTAGCATAGAGTGGAATCATCTGAGCCTAGTTTATTAGGAATATCGAATTAGTGAATTGATGCTTTTACCTATGCTTTAGCCGGAAATCGCGCTTTGAGGGCGGCTGGCTGGCTATAAATTGCCCTTTGAGCCGCTTCTCCTCTTGAAAAATCAGGCAGATGGCCTCATTTAAGCCCCTGTCCCCGATTGGGGGGCGTTTTTACAGGAGAGACCATGGCCAAGGAAGATACGCTCGAATTTCCCGGTGTCGTTAAAGAACTCCTGCCAAATGCGACGTTCCGGGTCGAGCTTGAAAACGGCCATGAGATCATCGCACATACGGCAGGTAAAATGCGCAAGAACCGCATCCGCGTTCTGGCAGGTGATAAGGTACAGGTCGAAATGACCCCTTATGATTTGACCAAAGGCCGGATCAACTATCGTTTCAAGTAACGAAAACCCCCGCCCGCCCCGCAGGTTGGGCGAGGAGTGCTCATGAAATTTATCCTCGGATCAGGATCACCGCGCCGCAAGGAATTGTTGGCGCAAATAGGCGTTTTTGCGGATGATATTCGCGCGCCTGATATTGACGAAACCCCGAACAAGGCTGAACTGCCGCGCCCTTATTGCACGCGTATGGCGCGCGAAAAGGTGGCGGCTGTGCCCGCTGACGCGGATGATATCGTTCTTTGCGCGGACACAACCGTAGCTTTGGGTCGCCGTATTTTGGGCAAGCCAGCTGATCGCGCCGAGGCCGAGGCGTTTTTGCGTTCCATGTCCGGTCGCCGCCACAAGGTGATCACCGCTGTCGCCATTAAACGCGGCAGCCAGATATGGGAACGCGACGTTGTCAGCACCGTGCGCATGAAGAACCTCGCCGAAGATGAGCTGAAAGCCTACCTTGATACAGGCGATTGGAATGGCAAAGCAGGCGGATATGGCATTCAAGGCCCCGCTGGTGTTCTCATTCCTTGGATTTCAGGATCGTTTACAGGCATTGTGGGCTTACCTCTTGCCGAAACAGCAAATCTGCTGCGCGCCAGCGGTTACCCGATTTATGGAGAAGGCTCATGAAAGGCCGTACAATCATTCTGGACCACCTAGGTGACATCGAAGCGGCGGCTTTGGTTGTTGATGGCAAGCTGGAAGACTTGCTGGTGGATAGCTCGGATGCGCCACGGGTTGGCACGATCTATCGCGCGATTGCCGACCGTCCGGTAAAGGGGCAGGGCGGGATGTTCCTGAAAACCCCTGATGGCTCTGCGTTTTTACGCCAGATCAAGGGCCTTGCACCGGGGCAGCCCATTTTGGTGCAGGTCACTGGCTTTGCCGAGGATGGCAAAGCGATTCCCGTGACCTCCAAGATTTTGTTCAAAAGCCGCTATGCGATCATTACGCCCGATGCGCCGGGGCTGAACATTTCTCGATCGATCAGAGAGGAACTCGAGCGGGACCGCCTTTTGGAGATCGCCCATGACGCTATGGATGGCGCCGACTATGGCCTGATTCTACGTTCATGCTGCGCAGGGGCTGACGGCGAAGAGATTGCCGAAGACATCGAGGCGATGCTGGCTCTTGCCCAGACGGTGCTGAACGATGATGATTCTTCTATGGAGACCCTATCGGAAGGGGATGGCCCCCATGTTCTGGCATGGCGTGACTGGGTTGAGCAGGCAGAAGTTGTGACCGAGGCAGGCGGGTTTGAAGAACGCGGCGTTTTGGATGATTTAGATGCGCTTGCTCAGGATCGCGTAGGCCTGTCTGGTGGCGCATCTATGTATGTCGAATCGACGCGCGCCTTGGTTGCCGTAGATGTGAATACTGGGGCAGATGCCTCATTGGCTGCTGGGATCAAGGCGAATATGGCCTGCGCACGTGCTTTGCCCCGTGCGTTGCGCCTGCGGGGGCTAGGGGGGCAGATCGTCCTTGATTTGGCTCCCATGCCCAAAAAGGACCGCCGCCCCTTTGAGACAGCCCTTAGGGCCGCATTTCGCGCGGATGAAGTGGAAACCACCTTGGTGGGTTGGACACCTTTGGGCCACTATGAGTTGCAACGAAAGCGTGCGCGCGCACCGCTAAGTGAGCTGCTGGCATGAGTTGCCCGATTTGCGACGGCGAAACCGACCAAAAATACCGCCCGTTCTGTTCACGCAGGTGCGCAGACATAGATTTGGCTAAATGGCTGTCAGGTTCTTATGCAACCCCATCCAGCGATCCTGAAGACATAGAAAAGGCCTATGAAGCCTTAGAAAACAGTCCCGTTTCCAAGCCGCATTAGGGTTCCTGTGAAACTAGTTGCTCTGCTTTGCAAAATGGGGCTGGACACCCGCGCGCAGAGCCCCTAGAACGCGCTCACCCGACCAGTTCGCTGGTCCCGGTGCCCGGGTAGCTCAGGGGTAGAGCAGTGGATTGAAAATCCTCGTGTCGGTGGTTCGATTCCGCCCCTGGGCACCATTTAAATAACGTAAATCATTAAAAATCAGTGGCTTGCTGAAATTCAGATGATTTGTGCCCACCTATTTGCACACCCTTTTGTTTTGTCTCGATCTTGATCCCCTCGCGTGGCAATCCCGCCGCGTTGTGATTTGGAGAAGCAAACATGACCAGACTGAACCCCGAAGTTTCAAAGCCGAAAATGCCCATGCAGGACGTGGAACGGGAGAGCGAGATCGTTGCGGCTGTCCTGCTCGAACTGAACAAGTGGCTGAAAATCTCACCTAAGAGCCGCCATGGGGGCATTTGCAAGGCCATGCACGTCGAGGTGTCCGGCCACAACAGCGGCTTGGGGCCAGTTATGCTGGATACGCGCAGTCGTTTGCGCAAGCGTGCCAAGGCACTGGGCATAACGCCGCCCGTGGAACTGCTAGACAAGGATGGGGCGCTGACTGTGGAATTGCTGTGCTTCTGCAAGCAGACCGACACGACACTGGAATGGCTCTTTGACGGTGAACCTAGCGGATCGACCCATAGTCGGAGCATGTAGGCAACCATGGTGGCGGACTGAGGTAACCCAATGACCGCCGCCACACATCACTGAGGGGCCAAGGGGCAGGGCAAGGCACCCCCACCCCGCCCCCAAAAAACGCGGGGGCTTTGGTTGCTACATGCCTTCATCCATGCGTGATGCCCAATTGAGAAATTTTGTTTTTCAGAATTTTAGGATTCCCGAATGTAGAAAATGCCTGACAGGCAGCTCATAGGGGCCTGCAGGGGTTAGGGCGGAAAGCGGTCGTTCGCTGCGGGGGGCATGCAAAGGGAAAATGGGCTCGTAAGCGGACCTCGGATACTGTCCAACGGCAACAATGCCTAATTATTCCGCCTACAATCCCGAAATTTAGTAATCACCGAAGACCATAGCTGATTGTGTCGGCGACCTTGGATTGGCACCGTGATGCTTCTGGTCTCGGCGCAAATGTGCAAACTGGACAGACAAACATCAAAAAGAAAACGCGGGCCGTGGCCCGCGTTTTAATGTGGTGCAATCGAATGCTTGTTAACGGCTCGACCGCGGATTTTGAACACTATCAAAAAACACCTATTGATGTTTGAAGTCAACACTGGCTATCGCATCGATTTCAAGTTTAGGTTGGGTAATTGAACTAGGTGAGAATAGAATAATGCGTTTGGGTTTGGACATCGGTAGCACGTCAATCGGGTGGTGGATTTATGAAACGACGGACGGCCAGATAACATCTGTCATTGATGGTGGTGTGCGTATTTTCTCTGATGGGCGTGACCCCAAATCCAAAGGATCACTCGCCGTGGATCGACGCGTGGCGCGGGCACAACGGCGCAGGCGAGATCGATATTTGCGACGTAAAGCGGCCCTGATGAAACGGATGGCGGAAGTTGGGTTGATGCCGTCGGACCCGAAGCAAGCCAAACAGTTGGAAGCACTCGATCCTTATGAACTACGGGCACGAGGGCTCGATGAAACACTTGAATTGACAGAACTCGGGCGGGCTTTGTTTCACCTGAACCAGAGGCGAGGGTTCAAATCGAACCGCAAGACCGATGCAGGCGACAATGAAAGCGGCAAAATCATAGACGCGACAGCGCGTCTGGATTGGGCCATGCGGGACCATAGGGCGCGGACGTATGGTGAATTCCTGCACATGCGTCGCCAGAAGGCCGACACACCTCGTACGACGCCCGCCGTTCGCACGCGCCTTACGATTGCTGCGCGGGATGGGGCTGAAAAGGAGGAGTCCGGGTATGATTTCTATCCGGACCGGCAGCATCTGCGCGATGAGTTTGATGCACTTTGGGAGGCTCAGGCGGAGTATCATGGTGTCCTAACAGAGGACTTGAGAGATGAAATAGGCACCATCATTTTCCACCAACGTCCCCTGAAAACACCGAAAGTCGGCAAGTGCTTGTTCACCAATGAGGAACGTGTGGCGTCCGCCCATCCGCTGAACCAACGGCGCATTCTAGTTGAAACGGTAAATGCGCTTCGCGTTGCCCAGCTGGGCGAAGTGGCGCGTGCTCTGACGTTGGAGGAGCGCGACACGATTTTGCACGCGCTGGACAACAAGGCACATACGAAATCGCTGTCGGGGATGAGCATAAAGCTCAAGGCGCTTGGAAAGGTTATCAAGCTGCGGTCAGGGCAATATTTCACACTCGAGACTGCCAATCGTGATGCTATCGCCTGTGATCCGGTCCGCGCAAGCCTGTCAAAACCGGATCGCATCGGGTCGTATTGGTCGACCCTGGATCATAACGCTCAGTGGGAGGTCGTAAACCGCATCCGCGCTGTGCAAAGTGACGCGGACCATAGGGAATTGGTCGCCTGGTTGGTGTCGCAACACCGCCTGGCTGCCGAACATGCCGAGGGTGCAGCCTATGCACCGCTGCCCGATGGATATAGCCGTTTGGGGATCACTGCAACAAAACGGATTCTTGCAGCGCTGGAAGCAAACGTTATCCCCTACAGCAAAGCGGTTGAAAGTTGTGGTTGGCACCATTCGGATGAGCGCACAGGTGAGGTGCTGGACCGGTTGCCCTATTATGGTGAAATCCTTGATCGGCACGTCATCCCCGGCACTTACGATGACAGTGACGATGATATCACCCGCTTTGGACGCATCACCAATCCTACGGTTCATATCGGGCTGAACCAACTTCGCCGGTTAGTGAACCGGATCATCGAGGTGCATGGAAAGCCAGACGAAATTGTCGTCGAACTCGCCCGTGATTTGAAACTGTCACAAGACCAAAAGGCGGACGTTGAACGAACCATCAAGAAAAACACACAAGCGGCCATCCGGCGAGGTGAAAAGCTTGAAGAGATGGGCGTGCCTAACACTGGCGGCAACCGCATGGTTCTGCGTCTTTGGGAAGATTTGAACGACGATGATGTGATGAAACGGTTCTGCCCCTACACGGGGCAACGTATCAGTGCGGGCATGTTGTTTGATGGTTCTTGCGATGTCGACCACATCCTGCCGTTTTCACGGACACTGGATGATGGGTTCACCAACAAGACGCTTTGCCTGAAAGAAGCGAATCGAAAGAAGCGCAACTATGCCCCTCATGAAGCCGCTGAAAAGGGCCTGCTTGATCGTGATGCGATGGACTCGGTGGCGAAATATCTACCTGACAACAAAGCTTGGCGTTTTGCGCCCGACGCGATAGAGCGGTTCGAGGGCGAACGCGATTTCACCGCCCGCGCGCTAAAAGATACACAGTATCTATCGCGGCTGGCACGAACTTATCTAGATGCGCTTTATGATGGTGGTGATGATAAATCCCACGTCTGGGTGGTGCCGGGACGGTTGACGGAAATGCTGCGGCGGCATTGGGGCCTTAACGGGTTGGAAGCTCTGGCTGACAGTGATGAGAAAACCGTCAAACGCAAGAATCGGACCGATCATCGCCACCATGCGATTGATGCGGCTGTGGTCGCTGCCACCGATCGCAGTTTGATCCAGAAGATTAGCAAGATAGCGGCCAGTGATGAACAGGCAGGCGCAGAGGACACGCTGAAATCCACGCCGCCGCCGTGGGACAGTTTTCGCGATGACATTGCCGCCCAATTGCAAAACATTACCGTCAGTCATCGCGCAGATCATGGACGCACGGACTCACTGGCGAAGGGCAGAGGCGAAGACACCACCAGTGGGGCGCTCCACGAAGCGACAGCGCTCGGTATCATTGACGAAACCCACGTAACCGTACGGATTCCTATCGAATCACTCAAGTCAGGCCATCTGATCGAGGGTAGCCGCAATGGATATATCCGCGACCCTTATCTGCGCGACCAACTGACACTTGCCACGAAAAACGGGTCTGACAAGGATTTCACGACAGTGTTGCAAAAGTTCTTTGACCGGAGCAAACGGTACGGAGGCACGCGGCGGGTGCGGATTATCAAAACGCTCCAAGATACCGCGCGGATTTCGGTGCCGCATAATGCCCCTATCAAGGCCTATAAGGGCGGCAGCAATCATGCGTTTGAAATCTGGCGTTTGCCCAACGGCAAGATTGAGTCGCAAGTCATCACGACGTGGGAACATCATAATCTGACTGAGCCCAAGCGCCCGCATCCAGCGGCCAAAAGGATCATCCGGCTGCATAAGACAGACATGGTTGCGATTGAACGAGACGGTAAGACGGTCATTTGTTTTGTACAAAAGACTGACCCTTCCAATGGTGCGTTTTTGGTGCCCCACTTCGAGGCGAACGCGGATGGCCGAAAGCGGAAAAACGAACCAGTCGAGTGGTATCAAATGTCAGCCAACTCTTTGATCAAGGCCGATTTGCGTCGTGTCGGCGTCGATGAAATGGGCCGCGTTCGCGACCCCGGCCCCCCGCCGATTAGGTAAATTCAAAAACTTGGACTAAAATACAATGTGTTACGATTCGTGGGGGCGGGTGGGTGACTATTGGATCAGATTGTAGATATTTCGACAGACGGACGATACCTGTCGCGTGAACGCGGGTTTTTAAAGGTCTCCGATGACGGCGATGAGGTAGGTCGCGTGCCGTTTGACCAGATCGCAGGCGTCATTGTTCACGCCCACGGTACCACATGGTCGACATCGCTTTTGGTAGAGCTCGCTGAGCGCGGTGTGCCAGTTGTTTTATGTGCCGCTAACCATGCCCCGAAATCCGTTTTGCTGCCGCTTGAAGGCCATCACCTGCAAGGCGCCAGGATGCGTGCCCAGTGGCAAGCCAAGGCACCTTTTCTAAAGCAGGCTTGGAAGCAGGTAATCATCGCTAAGATCCAAATGCAGGCAGCTGCACTTGATGCCGTCGGCGAGTCCCCCTTCCCCTTGCACATGATGACCCGCAAGGTGCAATCGGGCGATCCCACAAACGTCGAGGCACAGGCCGCGCGTCACTACTGGCCCCGATTGATGGGGCCGGACTTTCGCCGCGATACGGGCGGAAGTGATGAAAACGCGTTGTTGAATTACGGATATACCGTGCTGCGTGCCGCAACATCCCGAGCTGTGGTCGCGGCGGGCCTGCATCCGACAATAGGCCTGTTTCACGCAAACCGCGGCAACGCCTTTGCGATGGCGGATGACCTGATGGAACCCTTTCGTCCCTTGGTCGATCTGAGCGTGAGGCGCATTGTTCAGGAACATGGCCCAGATGTAGACAGCAGCGCCAAAATTGCGCTTGCGCGACTGATAGCGACAGACCTGCCGCTGGGCGATGGCATCACGCCTGTCTCTGTTGCCCTCTCGAAGCTCACCACGTCACTAGGTCAGAGTTTCGAGGCCACGAAGCTACGCCTCGCTCTGCCAAACCCGCCTGACAAATTGACACTTGCAAGTCTGGGGCAATGCAATGGCGACTGAAACCCACATATTATCGGGGTATAGACTGATGTGGATCATGGTAATGTTCGACCTACCCACCGACACCAAACCGCAACGCAAAGCGGCAACAGCGTTTCGGAATTTTCTTTTGGATGATGGGTTCGAGCGCAGTCAGTTTTCTGTCTACGCCCGTTTTGTGAATGGCAAAGAGGCATTCCAGACCCGTGTGAACCGAATCGAGCGAAATTTACCTGAAACCGGAGATATCCAAATCCTCAACTTCACCGACCGCCAATACCGTGATATCGTCCATTTCGCGGATCAGGGCAGGAAGAGTGCCCGCAAGAATCCAGAGCAATTGGTGATGTTTTGATGCGTACCACATCAGAAAACTCGAACGTTAACCGTGTATTTTCTTGTGAAAACAAGGAATTACACGGGAGTCCAGAATAGCTGTTCAAAATCCGAGGTCCAGCCGCAACAGGAATACATCTGCCTTGACCGTTGTTTCAAGAATAGCTGTTCAAAATCCGAGGTCCAGCCGCAACCGCTTGTTACGGCGGGGCTTCTTTTCATTCAGAATAGCTGTTCAAAATCCGAGGTCCAGCCGCAACGATGTAGCTTGTTCTTCGTCAATCACGCTAAGAATAGCTGTTCAAAATCCGAGGTCCAGCCGCAACTATCGCTGCGTTCTCTAACCTCGAAGACCTAGAATAGCTGTTCAAAATCCGAGGTCCAGCCGCAACCTTGCAGCTTCACATCAGTCACGTTGATTGAGAATAGCTGTTCAAAATCCGAGGTCCAGCCGCAACGCTGCGGATGTTGTTGCGGTGCTCATTGTAGAATAGCTGTTCAAAATCCGAGGTCCAGCCGCAACAGAGAACGGCTCTATTCGGGGGCGCGATTGAGAATAGCTGTTCAAAATCCGAGGTCCAGCCGCAACTGCTGTGGATATTTGGGCAAGTGCTGATGTAGAATAGCTGTTCAAAATCCGAGGTCCAGCCGCAACTCACCACACAGCGCGTCAATATCATCCTGCAGAATAGCTGTTCAAAATCCGAGGTCCAGCCGCAACTCGGCGCAAAGCGCGGTGGTGTTTATCAAAAGAATAGCTGTTCAAAATCCGAGGTCCAGCCGCAACACGCACCGAAGTCGTGCATCGTTGGGACATAGAATAGCTGTTCAAAATCCGAGGTCCGCTTTCGAGACGCTGCACCGCAGCATCCGGTCAGGGTCCCGAAGGTCCGCAATGGGCCGAACGGGAAGGTGCTTCTGATACCGCCTACCCGGTTGCTATGTTCGACGAATGTCAAAATCCGACCAAATCGCCCTCAATTCTAAGGAATACCCACTCTCTATTGGGTTGTTTGAGGCCCTTAATGGCTGGAAACCGGCCGAAAGCCGTACCAGACCCGCCACAATTGCCGCCGCATGTGTGTCAGTTACAGGGGAGGAGACGACAGGGCGCGCAGCAGCCAAGGCCGCAGGGATCACCGAGCGCAGTTTTTATCGGTTTCGCTCAAGCAGGCATGGTCAGCAGATCTTCGCCAAGCTCACAAAGATGCAACGTAAAGGCGCTGGGCATAAGGCAATTCTGCGCATGATCGAGCTATCAGAACAGGACGAAAACCTCAGTGTGGCCATGCGTGCGAGTGTGTGGCTTGCGCGATTTGCGGGATATTCTCAGCCATTGCAGGCAACGGCGGCACCAATTTCCCCAGCCGCAAGAGAGGTGTCCAGTGTTATCCGCTCAAAGGAGGGCGCCGAAAAGTTGGTTGCTCAGGTGGCGAGCACTTCATCGCTTTGAGTTATCCATAAGCCGCCGTGTGAGCCGTGGCGGTTCTCCCCAGTCAATCAACAATCGGCCGCCTAGCGCCTGTACGATCAAGAGCAGGGTATCTACGGTAGGAATACGTGGCCTCGGGGGCCTCTTGCCTTCAATTCCTGACCTTGTCGCCACCATACTGGACATTCGGAGAACGTTATCCTCGGTCAGACCCTCCTCCAGGACTTGTGTTAGCAACGCCATAACCACATCAGAGGATATGGTACGGCTTTCACCCAAATTGCGCCCAGCATCCTCCACTTTCTGTACGTGTCGGTGCCCGAGACCCGCGCAGTCATCAATGTCGTCCGATGTTAGGCCCAGATCATAGCGGCGATTTGCAAGAGCAACGCTCAATTCTACAAGCTGATCGACCTCAACAGCTTCGGGTGATGGCTGGGCGCCACCCTGTACCCCCAAGACTAATCCACATGAGGCGTTCGGGCACTTTACCCTGCACACCCCTGCCGAGCCTTTTGATCGAGCCCCTATGAACCGCCAGCCCCGATCGAGGTAACCTTGCAACGTTGCCATCTATAAAATATCCCCCGTGAGGCGCTTTAGGTCTATAGCCCCGTCAAGCTGCTGGATAGGCGCTCAGTGGGGCTAAAATCGCGGCTGGCGATCAAATCAGGCGTAGATGCCCGATCAAGTCACAGACCCTTGCCTGCTTCCCTATCAAAATTGCGGTGATCTGCCTCGGCCTTGCGCTTTACATCGGCCTTGCGCTGCGCTTCGTACCGCCGCGCGATGGCTTTGGCTTGTTTTGCGGATCGCTTCCTACGTGGGATTTTGCGGCCCGTCAGCAAGGCTTTTTGCCACCCCTTCGGCGGTGGCCACGGCACGCCCCAAGATTTGAGCTGCTTCCTTGTGAAGCCTCCCGCGGCCGATTTCCCTGCTTCAATCTGTTGCTCGGTAAGCCTAAGAGGTATCCCCGCGCACTCAGTCATAGCAAGGCTCCCAGCTCGCGTCTCGCTCTTGGCTTTGAAGGTATAACGGATCGTTGAGGGGCGATGTGACCTTTTCTAAGCAAATGCCAAACGTAGATGCTGGCGCAAAGTTGTCGTTGAGGTCTATAACATCTGACACGCTCGGTGAAGCTACGGCCCTAGGGCGCGGTACGTTTGATTTGGAGTGCTGGCTATCTTGGATTAATGAGGTGGTTTTTCCGCCTATGGATCCATGGTCGGTTTTTCCACCTGCGGCACCAAAGGCGGTTTTTCCATCTGCGGTGAGCCTCGAACCGTCCTCGAAGGTTCCGCCTGGTTTGCGTCTGGCTTCCTCAACGATCCCTAGGGCGCGCAACTCTTTGAACGCGGACTTGATTGATGCTTCGCTCACGCCAAGCTCCTCCTTGAGGTAATAGCGTTTGATGGTGAACCCTTGTTTATGGGTAGCCATGACGGCCCATATGCATCTAGCGGTGTAGGGAATGCTCTTTGTAGCCATAATCTTGCGTAGAACTCGGTCATGCATGGCCAATAGCCTCGCGGACCTCTTGCACCTCACGGTCCGTAACAGCCTTCAGACCTCGCACGCACTCAACATCTGTCCGATATGCGCCATCTTGTGTCATGGCTTCACGGTAAAGGCAGCGCGGCAAGCCTAGCGCCAAGGCTCGCATAGCTTCATCCACAACGGCGGCGCGAGCGTCGATCTCGCATTGATCAATGGAATAGTGCGAGGTAATCGCCACGCAGACTTCGTTTAAACGTCTCATTTTCGGCTCCAAAAAACTGGGGCCAGCTTGCTGTTAGATCGCGCTTGAGGTATGGGTCGAATGTGGATGCGCTGGGTAAAAGCAAACCGGCAAGAATTGAGCCCCGACCGTGTTTGCGCACGGCGGGGCCTTTTCATTTCAGGCGGTGTGGCCTGCCTCGGCGGCTTCATGCGCTACGTCAGCGGCTGCTCGCTCCGCGTGGTCTGCAAGCCACTGTTCAACAACGCTCTTTCTCCATCTGGTGGCCCTCCCCAGCTTCTGGCCGCGAGGGAAGCTGCCCTCTGAAACCCATCGCCATAGGGTCGCTTTGTGCAGTTGCATCCAATTTGAGATGTCGTCGATCGTGAGTAGAGGATCCATGCCCAAGTTGACAATCTGGGCCTGATTAAATTCATTTTCGTTATTTGGTTGAATTGGTTGAAGCGTCATTTACTACCTCGTCTATCTAAGGTTTTGGGCTTCTCCCGTAAGTGCCGCTGCCTTGTGGAAACGGGTTTTGTGTGGTCACATTAATGAGGCCGCAAAGTCAGGTACAGTAATTTGTTGTCGCGCGGCGTATCAGAACCCGCCCCTGCGCCTAACCATGCAGCTTCACCAACTGGCCTGATAGGCCTGTTACATGGCTAGCCCATCTCTCAAGCAGGGCGCGGCGTTGCTCCAACAGGTCACTGCGCTGGTATGCTCGGCTCACACTGTTGCCCGTGGCGTGTGCAAGCGTCATTTCTGCTATCTCGTGTGGCGCATCTGTACACTCCGCTATCCAAGTACGCAGGGACGTGCGGAACCCATGAGGCCGCGCCTCTAGGCTTGCTCGGGCCATATACTGACTGAGGGTCATATCGCTAATCGGTGAGCGGCCGCGGGAGCCCGAAAATAGCAGGTTATTGCGGGAATGAGGCAACGCTTGTTCGATCACGCGCTGGGCCTCAGTCGAGAGAGGTACACGAAAGTCCGAGGTTTTGCCCTTTGCGCCCTTCATATTCTCTGCTGGGATCGTCCACGTATCGCCGTCGAGTTGGTCCAGTGTGAGTAACCTCAAGGGCTGTGAGCGCACGCCCGTTAGGATCAGCAGTCGCAAAGCTAGATGGGTCACTGTGCCGTCTGATAGGTCTTCATAAAAGGCTGGAACCTCCTGCCACGGCATCGCGGGTACATGTTTTGCAACATGGCGCGTCTTGCCCAAGAGAGCCTTGGCCTTTTCGCAAGCCTGCAAATCGACGTCCAATCCAAGCGCCGCCGCATGTTTCAGGACAATCCCGATACGGTTCATCGCTTTTCGTGCCGTGTCTGCTTTTTCATGCCAGATGGGTTTCAGCGCGTCCCTTATGTCGATCTGGTCAATTTCTGATACTGGAACCTTGCCGATCTTTGGAATTATGTGCCGCTCGAGGGGGCTCATCCAGCGTCCAGCATTCCCCTCGTCTTTCAATTCGGCCTTGCGCGCTTCAAAGGCATCCCTCGCCACATCCGCAAACTGGTGAAGGTTGCGCAGAGCATCGCGGCGCTCTTTCTCGCGTGCCTTCACGGGGTCAACTCCCGCCTTGGCCATCGTACGCCAGTGTGTAGCTACCTCGCGTGCCTTCTTGAGGCTTAGGGCTGGGTACCCACCCAAACCCATCTCACGCCGCCGGCCGTGGACCGTGACGCGCAAAACCCACTGCCTTGATCCGCCATCCCTCACGTTCAACCAGAGACCGCCGCCATCGCCATGCTTTCCTGATGGTAGTGTTTCGATCTGTCTGGCGCTGAGTTTGTGAATTGCGGCCATTTTCTGCGCCCCCTTTTGTGTCCACCTTTATGTTTGCGCGTTTAAATGATCTTGCGCAACTCAGAAATAGCTGAAAATATTGTATTTATGGGGGATCGAAACTGAGAGAGACTTAAAGAGATAATAAATTTGTGGATTAATGTGCCGCCCCTGGGCACAATTTAACTTTCTCTAGATGTTAAATTTTGAAGGTTGAGTATGTTTAGGTATTTCGCCTCACCTCGCCAACTCTGTGCCTTAAACGCTTAGTTGATGCCATTCTCTGATTTCGTATCGAGAGGGCTCGGTTTGGTGCTGGTAATATCACGTCAGAAAGCCAGCCGACCCTAAGCCGCGAAATAGGGGGGGGCGCACGCTCTAAGCTTTAATGGGGCGAATTTCTAACGGTGCGTCGCCGTCTATGATTTTGAGCAAGCGGTCAATGTTGGGGTGCGCTCCGGGGCGGTTTTTGGCATCGGCTGTGTGTTCGGCAAAAACATCGAGGCCATGCTCTGCTGCTTTGGCGTTAAGGGTACCAAAACACTGCTGAAGATAACCATAAACCGCAAGCGATCCTTGCTGCCCTGGTGCATTTTCAATGGACCCAACAAGAGTCCCGTCTTGATCAAGAAGATCGATGCGCGCGAGGTTTTGCGTGGAGGGCAATAGGTGCAAATTTTCCTTAAAGGATAAAGTTGGGCTAATCATCTGGATGTCCTTTAGCAACGGCTTTGGATTCGTGTTGGGCGACTTATATTCAGGGTTTGAAACCTTGGGTAGTTCGAAGCGCTTTGCAACCCATCATTCAGACGGGCGGGTATTCGGCTGCGTTCAATTGGGATGTTTTGGTATCAGTTGGCACCTTGGGATATCACCTTTTGGGCCTTCAAAGCTGCCAATGTATTTTCAGCGGCCTCTAATGCCCCTTCCAGAAAACCACCAAAATGAGGCGCCACCTCGGTTCCTGAAATCTGGAGCTGACCACCCCAAAGGTTGCTCAGGTTTGCGGGCATCGAATAGGTCGGATGGGCATATAGCGGCGCGTGGTCGGCGCTGGTTGCGGTGTAGGGATCAAAAGCCCAGTCTTTGATATAAAGCTGTTTGGGGTTGGCGGCTTGGGCGCCGAACAGACGCACAAACTGTTCGGTCACATGGTCACGCAGGGTCTGCCCATCAACGCGCCCTTGCGGTGGTACGCCAATAAACCCGAATAATGCATAAGGCCCGCCGATGTCAGGAGATGCATCGTGGATTTCGACCATCGGCCCAAAGCGGCTTTGCGCATCCCCCGATAACCCCTCATGGCGCCAAAACGGTGTGTCATAGACAGCGACGGACTTGGCGTGCCCCGCCATCCATGTCGGGACGCTCTGCAAGCTGCGCATTGTTTCGTCTGGCAACGCGGGGGTAAAGGTAATCTTGGCCGCGGTGCGCGGAGGCATCGACAAAACCACATGATCCGCGTGAAATGTTTCACCTGTGGTGAGGGTGGCGGTGATGCCTGTTTCGGTTTTGGTAATCTCTTTTACAGCTGCATTCAGGGATTTTCGGGTCTCTGGCAAAGCGCCCGATAGGGCGTCGATGAGGGCGCCAAGCCCCCCGTGAAGCCGCCAAGACCCCTCCATAGACGAAAAGCCGCGGTTGCGTTGCACGCGCGCAGTTTCGTCTTCGAAAACCATGTCTCCTGATGCGAATTGATCGAATTTTCTCAGCCCCAGTTGAGCGATCAGCGCAGCAATTCTCGGCTGGTCGGGCCAAAACCATGCTGGCCCCAAATCGAAATACCCATCTCCCAAGCGCTCAGTCTTGATGCGGCCACCGTACCGTCCACGTGCTTCGATTAGGTGATAGTCCTCGCCCTGCGCCTCAAGCGCATAGGCAAGGCCGAGACCAGAAAGCCCGCCGCCAATGATCAGCACAGTCATCCCTTAAGACCCGATAGCGGCAGGCGGCAAAGCGATTGGCCAAGACCTGCATTGGCAAGGGCGGGTAGTGAATGCGGATGGTTTTGCATCAGGTTAAATCCGCGGTGCTTGTGCATAGGCCAAATGGCCGGTTTTGAGCCATACCTTCGCGCCAGTTGGCCCCGCAGTCACATTCAACGCATGGCCTTCTGGCAGGCGCAGCCAAGCACCTTTTCCAAGGGTCTCGCCCCCTTCAGAAACAGAGCCATCAATGACCAGCATTTCGATGCCTCCTGTGCCAGAATTGACAAGGACAGCATCGGCATCGAGATGGCTATAGGATACGATTTCGCGGGCATCTCGGTGCAGCTCAGCCGTTGCGACACCATTGACTGGCGTTGCTAGTTCCTCGGCCATGGTTTTGCGAAATTGCGTGCGGTCGTCCATGTCAAACTGCCATAGTTTCACGAAAATTACGCATCCGTCGTCGGACCCAGGTGTATGGGAGGTGGTGGGGGGATTGCGCACATAGGTTCCAGCAGGAAAGTCGCCATGTTCGTCCTGAAACACCCCCTCCAGCACGATGAACTCTTCGCCGCCAGTATGGGTGTGGGCCGAGAATTTGCTATTCGGAGCATAACGCACAATCGAGGTCGCGCGGGCGACTTCATCACCGATCCGGTCCAACATGCGGCGGTCTACACCTGGCATCGGGGATGCAACCCATTCGATTTGGTCAGAGTGAATAACAACACGAGATTTGAAATCGGCATTCAGTTCCATTGGGTTTTCCTTTTCGCAGTCACCGTTGGGTTGACAAATTTTCATACTACCTACCAGTAGGTAGGGGGGGTGATCAAGTAACCCCTGATCCGATTTTGGCCCTTTCAGAAAGGGCGTGATCCCACCGCGAACGAACCCTGTCCGCGGTGGGGGTGTTTTAGGATTTCGGGAATAGGAACAGATTCTGAATATCAACCAAACCTGCCGCAAGATAGGAAGGGTAGCGATCCAGAATAGCCCCTTTCAGCTCCTCACCCGTGGTCGATTTTGCATATGCGTCTTGGGCGTAATCAAGATAGACTAACGCATCATCAATTGCCTGACGCGAACCGGCTGTTGGGCCGTGACCCGGCAAAACCAGATCAAAAGATGTGTCTTTTTGCATCTCGATCAGACCTGCTTTCCAACCGTCAAAGTTACCGTGGCCACAGAACAGGTGGCAATTGTTGTACAACATGTCTTGGGCGATCAGGACCTTTTGATCAGGCAGATAGATCGTCATCATGTTGTCGGATTCCGCATCCGTCACGTGGCGGAACTCAAATGTGACGCCATCAATCACTTCTGTCGCCCCATGTTCGATCAGGTGATTTGGCACAACTTTGGCTGGGGGGACATGCTCGCCCAAAGATTCGATGCTGATTTCGATAAAGAAGTCGCCCAATTGATCGATCTCGGCTTGCGTTTCGGCAAAGGAATAGATCGGCACATCGCGGAATTGATACGCGCCAAACCAGTGGTCTGGGTGCAGGTGAGAGATGATCATACGATCTACAGGCTTGCCTGTGGCTTCGGCGTAATCGCGGATTTCTTGCCCGTAAATGACAGAGCGTTGACCATCCACAAAGACCAGACGTTCAGGCGTTTCAATTACGTGGGTCGTCACGCAACCCGTCAAATCAGGGCTTTGGTAGCTATGGATTTTGACGTTGCCAAAGTCGGCCACGGTCACAACGCCATGTTTAAGCGGTGTTGTACCCTGATCAAGCGGGCCACCGCCAAGGATGTTGGCGCTTACAATGCTTGGTGTGGCTAATGTTGTTGCGGCTGTGCCGACAAGAAGGCTGCGGCGATTCATGATGAGTTTTGACATGCTGTTCCTTATCTATCTAGTACTAGGTAGGTAACTGTTAGGAGCTTGTCTTTTTCATGTCAACAGTCTATCTAGTGGTTGGTAGGTAAGGAGATTGTGATGCCAGAAATGCAACCCACAGGGAAAGCTCTGGATATTCTTGAATCAGCACGTGTGCTGATGATGGAACGGGGCTTTAACGGATTTAGCTTTCGCGACATCGCTGAAAACGTGGGCATCAAAAGCGCAAGCATCCACTACCATTATGCGACCAAGGCAGATTTAGCCGAGGCAACTGCACGTGCTTATCGGCTGTCGTTTAACGATAGTATCGAGCAGATAGATGCTGGCTCCGCTGCGGAGAAACTGCGCGCTTATGGGGCTATGTTTGTGACCACTCTTCGAGAGCAAGAGCAAGTGTGTTTGGGCGGCATGTTGGTTGCTGATGTGGCGTCTTTACCCGCGCAGGTTCGGGCCGAGGTTGCTCGGTTTTTTGGCGACCAAAACGATTGGATCGAACGTGTCGTTCGTGAGGGGCAGGCGGCTGGTCAGTTTCGGGCGGATCTGGATGCGGCAATGTTTGCAAAGGTGTTTGTGTCTAGCCTTGAGGGCGCGATGATGGTTTCGCGTGGGCTTGAACAGCCGCAAGACCTTGAAGATGCGCTAGATATGCTGGTCAAATTGCTCGACGTCTGAACCCACCACCCTTGGCCTTATCAGGGGGCGTCATTTCTCCGCCTGCCATGAACTTCCACGGCGATATCGACAAGCCCCAATGCTAACCCAATGCGATTCACTGACGCCGCATAACGTGGAGTCCATTGGGGCGCGAAACTGGATTTGAACTGAATAAGGCCGGGAGTTGCGGCTTTGCGCAGAACATAGCCATGCAAGTGATGCAGAACAGTGGTTTTCGCTGCGCGATCTGGAGGAACCGCAGCGAGGGAAAATTGGGCAACCCCTTCGGCCCTTGCCGCTAGGACCGCACAATGGATCAAGGCATGCATCGTCCCGTTTGGTACGTTATGGCCCTGTCGCATCAGATCAACACACCATTCTTGTTGGTTGGTAAATAGTGTAATGAAAGCAATGGGTTTTCCGTTCAGTCGGGCAATTGCTACCCATTGTTCCGATACATATTCTTCGCAAAATTGCCCCAAGGTTCCTCCGCGTGCAGGGCCGCGCATGGCCCGCCATTCCGCATCAATTTCGCGCATCTCTTTTAGCGGTAGCTGTGTTTCTTTTTGGGCGACGACACCGCCTTTTTCGGCCGCGCGCAATTTGCGCCTAAGGCTGCGGCGTTCGGGAACATCCAAGGTGAACGTTCTGGGGCACAGTAATGCATCATCAGCGACATGCACCACCGCCCAACCCGCCTCTCGAACTGCGGTCGCTTCGCGTGCCGTGCATTTATAGATCATAGGGATTTTGCCGCTTTGCCATGCTTCGTTTTGTACGGCTTGCAAGGTGGCTGGCATGGTCCCGTATAGAGGCGAAAAGAGAGCTGAGACCGTTTGTGGTGTTGACCAGAATGCTGCCGCCCCATCCTTAAACGTAACCAGCCGCCCTCCGTTTTGGCGGATTACGCCAACTTCGCTACGTTGCGCGTTTTCTATTGTATGAAACTTGGCATCGGGCAGGGCAGTACGCTGTCCCCCTTTTAGGGGGAACAACAGCATCACCATGCCGATGCAAGCGGGCAGCGCATAATAGACCAGCCGAAAGGAGATGATCGATTGCATCAAACTATCCGCCCCCACATGGGGGAAGACCCCCAGTAAAACCAGCTCAAACGGCCCAACGCCGCCAGGGGTATTGCACAGCAAGGCCGATAGCAGCGCGATGAGATAGATTGGAAAGAAATGCACCAATGACATGTCGATCTCTGGTGGCAAGAAAAGCCAAAGCGCAGCCGCAGCGCCCAATGTATCAACCAACGTCCATTTAAAGATACCAGCCGTGATGGTTATGCTTGGTAGCTTTATATCGTTTTTGCCCAAGCGAAATCGCGGAAATCGGACAAGCGCAAAAACGAACAGCGGCACGGCGCATGTGACAACCATAGCAGGTATAATCGCCCCGCGCGGCGCTGGCAGGACCAAACAGGCAAGAGCAGTGAGCACAACCAATGCCATGATAAAAGACAGCGACACAAAAGCGGATAAGGCTAAAGCACGGCTTGCGCCGAGGGTCGGTAACATCCGCCAACGGCACACAGCGCCCGTTAGCATCCCGAACCCAATCGTTTGCGCAAGGGCGATCGCCGTCATCCCTGACACACGGCTGTGGTTTTGGGACATCCCAGTGCCAAGCTGGCGATGGGCCAAGTCGTCGTACTGACCAAGTGCAAAAAAGCTGAGCGCGGTGCAGATCAGACCCCCAATCCATATCTGCCAAGGAATCGATAGCATGTAGCGGGGCAAATCATGCCACAGATCACCGCTCAGCTGTTCAGACAGGAGCAGAACGCTCAGACCGAGGATGAGAAACGGAAATAGGTTTCGTGCCGTAGTTTTCAGGACCACGTGAATACTCTCGCTGACAAGGTGCCCTATAAGTTGGGGCGTTGAGCAAGGGTTTGGTCCTGAGTCATCACTACTTTGATAACGGCAAACGGCAAATTACACTCTATTTTCAGAAGTTTGATAAGGCGTTGCTATTGGCTGCCCCTTAAACCAACCAAATCCACGAAAGGCGGAGTAGAGAGCCAGAAGGGGCTGGTTGCATAGCTATTTGATCTGCAAGGATATCTTTTGTGGAAATGGGCGGGGGGCGAAACATTGCCCGCCCTTTAGAGCGCAGAAAGCCTATGCTGATTAGGCCTCCACTTGATTTAAAATCCCTTGAAAACCTTCAACGCTGAGGAAGCCAATGAGGGTCCATGCCCCAACCCAAAGAATGGCAGAGACAGCTGACATCCAGAGGTATTTGATCGGTGTGGTTCCAGAGAACCCGACAAGAAAAGGAGCTATCGGTCGGCTGTATGCAAAGCTGCGACCGAACACAACAACCACAATATCCCAGCCCCCCAAACGTTCCATAATGGCATAGAAGCGATCGACATGACTTTGCCTAAAGGGAAGCTTGCGGCCCAGCCGTTTGGCGCGGCGGCCTAGTTGGAACCCTATGTTGTCCGCGATGACCGCACCCGCAACGATGCTGATCACGATCTGCCAAATACTCAATAGATCGTTGTTATATTGATAAATCGAGGTCCCAAGGATCAACAGGCCGCTAAAAAACAGACCGATCCCGAACACGCCATCCAAGATGGTCAAGACAATAAGGAATAGAATTTGGACCAAGGGTAGCGTTGCGAAATCGGTCATTGCGCAGCCCAATCTGGCGCATCATGCACCATGCGTGCGATCCGATGAACGATCTGCTGGGGGTGGCTGAATGGTAATAAATGCCCACCGCCTTCGAGTATGCTCCACGAGGTGAAAGAATGACTGTCGCAATAGGCCTGACTGGCCTCCAGCGAGATCATCTGGTCCTTTGCCCCCCAGATATGGTGAAGGTGCGCATGAGGTTGTGGAGACGCGGTGATTTTTTTCCAACGCTCCATATCTTGCCAAAGGCTAATCAAATCCCCCCTCAGGCCCATCATTTTGGGCCGCTCGAGCAGTTTGTACCCAGCAATCACACAGTTCACATGCGCCCGATCTTCTAGAACTTTGCAATCAGAGGGGTTGCGCGCGTAATTGGCCATGATCAACTTATTATAGTTGTCGCCACGGGATAAATAGGCTGCATAGGCCTTGAAATAGAACCCCAACGATTCCGGTGAATTGCGCAAACACCAATAGAGGAACCGGTGTGAAACAGGGTGCTTTTTGTGTGAAACGCCATCAAAATTAGGCATCCCAGCTGAAATGCAAATGCCGCGGCCAGTACGTTTGGGATGTTGCGCAAGGGTGGCCGCAACATAGGTTGCACCAGAGGCATGTGTGACAAGGCAACTCTGCTCTAGTCCAAGGGCATCCAATAACGCCGGAAATATTGTGAGCCATTCATCAAGGATGGTCTCTGTCGTCTTAGGATTGTCCGACCGGCCATATCCAGGGCGCTCTACACAAATGGCGCAGAGGTTTGCCCGCCTTAGCTCTTCCTCGAATGTGGCACCAAATTCATAACCGCTAACAATACCGTGCAGAAGGATGAATGGCTTGCCCGACAGCATGCCTTTTCGGGTTATGCCGATCTTATATCCCTGAACCGTGATGACCTCGGACTCTAATTGCTTTAACGCTTTTGACGTGGCCGTTGGGTCCAAGGGCAACATGAATTGCAAATGAAGCGCAAAGCGCACCGCTGCTTCACGGCCAGAGACACCGATTTTTGCATAAATCGCTTTCGACTGGGTTCTAATTGTCTCTTGGGATTTTCCCAAATGCTGTGCGATGGTTTGGTTGGACAGGCCTTTTACAAACAGTTCAAACACGCTCAGTTCTGCGGTGCTCAGCCCATGCTGCGTTGAAAAATACATGGACAATCGCTGCGACCACGCGGACCTTAACAGGCGGATATGAAAGCTGCTTGTAAGCTCTCCAGAGGATTGATTGCCAGCGTAGATCAGGACCATGCAATCATCGGTGCTATTGTCGCCTCGGCATACAACTAGGCGCGCTGGTGGGCTATCTGCTTTACGCATCTCAAAAAATGCGGCTTCAATATCGGAATGGTGCCAGTCTGGCAGGATATCAAACAGGCTGCGACTTGCCGGAAAAGAGGCCTCCCACGCCTTTGATTTGACTGTGTAAGATCCGTCAAAATTCACAACCGCCTCAAGGCCAAGCGCAGATTGTTGGTTACCTAAACCTGAGGAATCAACCTTTGAAATACGGTCTAGCACCTCAGAGGCCCGCCCAAGGTGGTTTCCTAATTGGTTCAATGCGGCCTCATCTAGATCCGCAGCATTCCCCCATGTTTCGAGGAAATCTTGCAAGCTATCGGGGTTTAAGGACAGCTCATAGGCCTTGTGGATCAGGTCTTCGGAATGAATGGCGTCTCTCCTGTCTGGCTTGCAGAGGTGCGCGCAGAGTGAAGGTTAGTCTAGTCAAATTATTCAAAAATGAAAGTGTTCCTGCTTGTCCGACCTTTTGGCGGGCGGCAGGCCTCTTTTAGCGTGATGAAAGTCAACGGCATAAATATCAGCGCTGCCTTAGAGATCGATTCTTTCCGCTGTGTTTCACCCCGCAGGGTGATGCTGCGCCATATTCAACCTCTTAAGCTCTATTTGTTTGATAAAGGGGAATAAGAAATGAATTCTTATATGTTTTTTGGTGTCCTTGCGGCCTTTGGCGCTCTTTCTGCCTGTAGCAGCAGTTTGGGCGGCGGGGGGAGCGATGAGTTCGACGCCGCGCAGATACTGATTTCGCGTTCAGCTGCGGCTGATGCTGCAGCCGTCGAAGACCTGCCTTCAGAGGCGTCGTTGAGTGGCGGTATAGAATTGAACGTCACCGGCCAAGAGGAAGCCGTTCTGGGGTCTATGAACGTTGAGGCGGATTTCGCAAATTCGACCGTGACAGGCTCGGCCAGCAATCTGGGTCTTTATGAAATCAGCGGTAGCTTTGGTGCGAACCGCGAATGTTTGGCGGGGGCCAGCTGTTCGGCCGAGCTGGTTGGCGAGCTTGATGGCGCGCTCGATTTATCTGGCAGCATCACAGGTAACACGTTTGACGGGACGCTGGCGGGCGATTTGTCTGGCTCGAATGCAGAAGGCAGTGTTGAATCAGAGGTCGATCTAAATGTTGATGGTCGCTTTCTTTCGGACAGCGAAGGGCTGATCGCTAGCGCCGATTTGGACGGAAGCAGCACAAACACAATCACGCCGACGGGGGGCATTGGGGAAACTGAAACGGCGGGCACCTCTGGCGTCTTTGTCGTTGCCGAATAATCCAAGCATTTGATGCGCATCTGTCAGGGCAGGCCTGAGCCGTGTCTGCCCTGACAACGGGATTTGAAAACCTTTCGCCATGCACATTTTTAAAAAATTGGTTTCAATGCTCAAACGGTCACGCAATTTTGGCGTGGCACTTTTCCTTGGGGCGGCGCTTGTTTTGAACGCCGCCCCAATTTATGCCCAACCTACCTTGGCAGAGCTTAGGGCGGTCCTAAAACGTGATCCAGACAACCGCCAAGCGCGCTGGGCTCTCTCTCGCATGGCGTATCAAGCGCAACATTACGAGGTCGCTAGGTATCATGTGATGCAGCTGCTAAAGAACAGCCCGTCACAGGCTGACGTAAATACCCTGTCGCGTGCCCTAGCCAAGATCAACAGCGAGGATCCTTGGCGCTTTAGGCTTAGTTTCGCTCTTCGCCCTTCGGATAATATTCGCCGCTATACCTATAATGACCGCTTTGAAACGGCGCTTGGAATTTTCACACCTTCTGGTGCGGGGCAGGAACAAAGCGGTATCGGGAGCACGATTGGCGCTAGTCTCTCTTATCGGTTTAACTTGGAGAATGCAGCAGAGTTGACGGTCATCGGGCGCATTGACCACAGTGTTTTTGACAGCGGAGACCTTAACTCAACCCGTCTTTTCCTTGCAGCCCGACATGAACGGTTTTCGGTTGGCCGCAAGACCATCATTGAGCCGTTCTTACGATTTCGACTGGATCATGATTTCGCATTAGAGCGCCGCGATGTCGGGCTGAATGCGGCTGTGAATCTGTTTCACAAAGGGGGGCACCAATTGCGTTTCTCTAGTGTCATTGAAAACCGCAGTTACCTTGACGAAGACGCCCTAAGCGGGCCTTATGGGCGGCTCGATTTGCGTTATGACCGTGTCCTTGATGTGAAAACCCGTCTGGGGGTTGGCCTAAGCGTTGCCCGTTCGCTTCCTCGTGGGGATCATTTGAAATACTGGGAGGGACGGCTATCGATTGATGCCTCCCGTCATTTTGACAAAATCGGCACGCTTGGCCTGTTTGGACGATACACAAACAGACAGTATGACGGGCTGTTCCCTGCAACGGATTTATTTCGCGCAGATGGGACAATCGCCGTGGGCGTGTCCTATCAACCCAAGCACATCAAAATATTTGGCGCGCGGCCCAAGCTGACCTGCCAGATCGAGCGTAACGCCTCCAATGTTTCGCTTTACGATTACAAGGCTAATGATTGCGGTTTCACGTTTCACCGCAGCTTTTAGATGGTCCGTTAAAGGGGCGAATTGGCCATGGCTCACATTCTGCCGTGGTTTGAAATTTACGAAGTGAAATCAAACGGACCATCCATTTCAGATAGTTGGATTGGATGTGTGATTAGCACCTCATCAGCGGTCCAGTGATGTAGCAAATAGGCTGGTTCGGATAGAAGAAATTGAGATGGGTTTCGTTGTTTCAGGTCCAGCGTTAGCTGCATGCCGATGCTGGGGCAGGTGGTTACAATTGTTCCGTGCCAGCCTGTGTTGGTATGAAGGTGGATGTGACCACATAGGAACCGTTCGATATTAGGATGGGCCGCGACCAGCTCGCCCAAATGGGCCGCCCCGCAAAACTCTTCCTGATCGGTTTCGGGGACACCTAACTTTAGCGGTGGGTGATGGGCAAAAAGAACAACGGGAAGGTCGCTTTTTGTGTGCAGCTGTTCTTTTAGCCAATCTAGGCGTTCGGGGCTGATTTGGCCGCTGTGCTGACCGGTATTCAGTGTATCTAGCCCGATAATCCGCAGGGGGTATCCTTCGATGACGTAATCCATAAAACCGGTTTGCGTCGTGGGGCAACGCATAGGTCCAAAGACCTCTGCAAGGATTTTCCGGTCGTCGTGATTGCCGGGGACAACAAACAAAGGAACTTCAAGCGCGGAAAGAATTTCGGCGGCATGTTCGGTTTCGATCCGAGTGGCCGAATGGGTCACATCCCCGCTTAGAAGAACCAGATCAGGACGGGGGTCTTGGTTGTTTATGCTATCTACACAGCGCCGCAGATTTGCGGCCATATCTGCGACGCCGCATGTTTTGTGCCCTGGGGCGGAGATATGCGTATCACTGAGCTGCGCAATGAGCATTTCACGTTCCTTATGGGCGATTGATCACATCGCCTGATTTGGCCAATGGATATCAGTCATCATTGTTTAGATTGGTTGGGGCAAAGACGTTACCAAACGCACCGCTCCCGCCTTGGGGTTCTGTGGGCTCAGGTGCGGCTTCATCGGTTGTCAGATTGTTCGGGGAGAAGACGTTACCAAAGGCCCCATTCCCTGCTGGGGCTGGGGTGGTTTGCTCTGTTGTTGGCGCTTGCTCCTGAGCCTGTTGTTGCTTGCGCGCACGTTCGGCGGTGAGGGCATCGATGCTCTTTTGAATTTCGATCTGGCGCGCTTCGCGCACCCGCTCTTTGCACATCTGAGGGCTGTAAGTCTGGGACGAGACAATCATCACAATGACAGCAAAAGCAAGCAGGACAAAAGCGATAGCAGCAGCATTGCCCCGCATGAAATTTGGCAAAATGCTGTTGCCCATAGGTTTGGCGCGGCCTTGGGCGATGGCTTCGTTGCGCTGGCGATTGCGCTGTGTGGCCTCAAACGCAAGGGCTGCAAAAACGGTCAATGCGATGATGATAAACGCAAGAGAGGATATCGACGGGTTGATCCCCAACCGTACTTTTTGCGCCAGAACAGTTGTCAGCGTTTTATAGTCGATAATTGTGAAGGTGGTGGTGTTATAGTTCTCGAACGAGGCAAGAAACGCCAATACCGAGGCCGAGGCAATTGCAGGGCGCATGAACGGCAGCATGATCTTGCGAAAGGCTTGGGAATGGGTCGCACCAAGGTCCAAGGCAGCTTCGGTAAGGCCGGGATCAAACCGTTGAAGGCGCGCGACAAAGACGAGCATCGCGTAAGATGCGATAAAGGTGGACTGCCCCAAGATGGTCAGGAAAATCCCGTTGTGAAATAACCCGTGAATGAATGAGCCATCCGTGGCCCCCAAAAACACGCTGACCCGATCCCAAAACACCAAAGTCGAGATCCCAAGGACAACACCCGGGATCAGGATCGGCGCGATGATCATTGTATAATAAGTCGACCGAAGGCGCGGCCAAACCTGCGTCAGCACAATAGAGGCTGCAAGCCCCATCGAAACCGACAAGATCACCGTCCCGATGCCAATGATCACGCTATAATAAATACCATCGCGAATATGCTTGTCGTTGAACAGCACTTCGAACCACTCAAAGGTAAAGCACGCCCAAGGAGATACAGATGGAAAAGCGGGTGAGTTAAAGGCGGTTAGGCTCATCACCACCAGAGGGCCCAGCAGATAGCTGAAAAAGATCAGCAGATACGCCCCAAGCGCTATGCGCACGACAAAAGAGGATTTCATTTGCCAATATCCCCCATGTTCACCTTAAAGATGCGCATCACGGTCAGTACGATCACAATCGTGGCAAACAACAGGACGATGGCATAGGCCGCGCCTTGTTGCCAGTTCAACGAGTTGTTGAACCACTGGTAAACCAACTGCGTGAACCACAGGCTGCTTGGCCCGCCCAAAACCTGCGGCGCGGCAAGGGCGCCAGCGGTCAGCATGAAAACCATTGTTGCACCCGATGCGATGCCCGGTTTGGCGTGGGGAATGACAATACGGCGATGGATATGTAGCCAGCTGGCTCCCATATCGCGGGCGGCTTCGATCTGGTTGCGATCCAGACTTTCGATGACATTATACATCGGAAACAGCATCAGCAAAATATAGGCATACCCCAGCCCCGCATACAGCGCGACGTTCTGGCGGATGAAATCAATCGGCCCATCTGTGAGGTGCAGAAACATCAGCACTTCGTTCAACAAACCACTGTCGCCAAAGATAATCCGCAACGCAAAAGCGCGCAGGATTTCGTTGATCCAGTAGGGTATGATTAGCAGCACAACCAACAATCGGATAAGGCCCGATCCTTTGGATTGGCCCAGAAGATAGGCAAGGGGATAGCACAAGATAATGTTAAAGATGGTCACCATCATCGCCGCCAAAATGGTGCGGCCAAAGACCATCAGATCGACGGTGTTATAGGTTTCCCCAGAGGTGTCAGAACCATAAAGCAAATGCCGATAGTTGTTGAGCGTATAAACATCCTTGGGGCCGCCCTGTTCGGATGGAGGCAGGTTAAACCGGAAGGAATAATCCAACATAGAAAGCTGGGGCAGGATGATCAGAAAGATCAGCCAAAAACCAACCAACCCGATCAGCACGCTGCCCATCAAAATGCCGTTGTTGCGAAAGAAATCGGAAAAGATGATTTTCCTTTTCACGTCCTGCTTTTTCATGTTCCCCGCCTTCATTCCGAGGCCAATTCGCCCGCAGGCATGGCAACAGCATTTGCAGCGTCATAATTCAGGGAAAGGTTCTGACCGCTGGCAGAAATGTTGTTCTGTCCCGTATTGGGCACCGACATTTTTATCGTTTTGCCACCGTCACCCTCAAGGAAAACGCTAAACGTATTGCCTTCGAATTCTTCATTTACAACTTTGGCTGTAACGGTCGTATTGCCAGCCCGCGCAGGGCCAAGCTGAAGCGCCTCGGGGCGGATGAACATCATCGCCTCATCCCCTACGGATAATTTGCCCATTTGGGCAGGGGTGATCCGCGACAACAACTCGCCCGAGCGGCGGGTGCTGATCAGCGCCTCGTTGCCCTTTATCTCTTTCACCTTGCCGCGAAAGACATTGTTCTCGCCTACAAAGGAGGCAACGAAAGGCGTTGAGGGGTGGTCATAGATGTTCAGGCCGCTATCGATTTGATCGATCACGCCAGCTTTCATCACGGCCACATTGTCAGACATGGTCAGGGCCTCACCCTGATCATGGGTGATGTAAATAAAGGTGATGCCGACCCGCTTTTGAATTTCTCTCAATTCGGTCCGCATATGCTGACGCAGCTTTAGATCCAGCGCAGAGAGGGGTTCATCCAGCAACAACACATCGGGATTGGCACAGAGGGCACGGGCAATCGCAACCCGCTGTTTTTGACCTCCCGAAAGCTCGCTGGGCAGTTTGTCGCCTTGGCCTTCCAACGCGATCATGTCCAGCAACTCATCCGCACGTTTGCGCCGTTCACCAGCGCTGGCTCCGGCAACTTCCATCGAAAAGGCGATGTTTTCCCACACCTTCATCAGGGGGAATAGGGCGAGGTTTTGAAAGATCAAAGCGGTGGGGCGTTTGTTTGGCCCTATGCCAGCCATGTCTTTGCCGCCAATACGCACGGTGCCTTGGCTGGGTTCCAGAAACCCCGAAACAGCGCGCAGGATTGTGGTTTTGCCGCATCCTGATGGCCCAAGAAACGAAAAGAAATCGCCCCCGTTGATCGCCACATTTGCATCTTTCACAGCGGTGAAATCGCCAAACCGGATCGAGATATTTTCTAGATCAACCGCAACACCCGAACTCATGGTGGATTTCCTTCGTTATTTCTGGATCGGGTTCTGGATTGACCCCGAATGTGGCCTTTGCCACAGGTTTGTCCGGCCACCATCACAGCAGCCGAACAGGGTTTCTTGTTGCCAGCGGATTAGGCGCTTTGGAACTTGTTCACGAACTCGGTCCGCACATCGGCATACCATGGCGCTTCGGCTGGCCATGCGTTCAGATTGCCCAATGCGTCACCTGGATAGGCTTCGGCAAAGTTCTTGGCATATGCCTCGCCTGCCAGTTTATCCGCGCCCAAAATCGGCGAGTTATACCCGTGCTTATCAATCGCGGGGCCAGCGTTTGCTGGGTCAAAGGCGAATTTGATCAGCTCATAGGCCTGATCAATGTTCTTGGCACCTTTGGCCAAGGACAAACCATCAACCCAAGCCATCGCGCCCTCGGCTGGGGCTTGATAGGTTACAGGCTCACCCGCTGTTTTCAGTGCCAGCGGTGGGCCATCCCATGTTTGACCAACAACGACACCATCATTTAGCAGGCCGTTTTTCTGGCTATCTGCATCGTTCCAGATCAGTTTCAGGTTGCCTTTGCGGGCGATGCACCAATCGGTGATCATGGCCCATGTCTTGCGCATGTTTTCTTCGGATTCATAGGCCGCCCAAACAGAGCCAGGATCCATCTGACCCGAGGCTTCCATATACAGACCAGCACAAAGCATCCCTGAGTGCGCACGGATCATGGTTTTACCGGCGTTTTCCTCGCTCCAGATTTCGCCGTAGCTGGGCAAGCCATCAGCGGATTGAGGCGCCCATTTGTCAACGCGCCATGCCATACCTTCGGTACCCCAGATGTGGGGAATCCACGTCACGCCTTTGCCGTCAAAATCCCATGCATCTGGGCCAATTTTAACCATCGCAGGGTTGGCGGCGTCGATTGGAATGCGGCTCATGTCAAAGGGCTGTAGCAGGTCCAGCGGCCCCCACTGAAGCGAGCGGTTATTTGTTGGCCCCAGCAAATCGGCGCCAGACCCTTGCGAGGCTTTCATCTTGTTAATCAGCTCTTCGTTCGAGCCGATGCCGATATAGTTAACCTTGATGCCGGTCTCATCGGTGAATTTTGCCAGCATATCTTCGGGCCAGTAATCAGACCAATCCATCAGCGTCAATTCACCGGATGAGGCAAAAGCTTTGGACACAAGAGCAGGGCTGGCAAGCGCACCAACGCCCGCGATGGCGCCTGATTTCAACACCGCGCGGCGGGTTAAATTCGTTTTGTTTTTCATGGTTTTATTCCTCTCAATGCTGTTGGTGGTCGGCAAAGACCAAAAGTTGTATAGTTTCGCCAAACGTCAGCTTGGTCGAAAGTTGTAACACTCTCGCGACAGTTTTTGTTGTTGTTCTAGCAATGCATTTTTGTAGCGATGAGGCTGGTAATTCGATCTTGTTTCCCCCCTTGGTTTTCGAAATTCGTAAGTAATATTAAAAATTAGGCATATTGGCTGGGTATTTAGGCGTTAACGGTTCGATGGCGCATGTGCCCTTCGGCTTTGTTTGACCAGCTCTTGCGCCACTTGTTGGCCGATCTTGCGGCCTTCGGCCCAGCTTTTTCCGGCGGTTTTGATCGGAGGCAACAGATTGCCAGTGGCGAAATATGTGGGGTCAGAACATTGGCTCCATTGGTCAACATGAGGACCGCCAGTTGCCAAGTCGATCTCAAGGTGACCACTGCGGGCTAAAGCGGCTTCAGGAGTGAAGTCTCCACTCAAAATCACGCCATCGCAAGCGATTTGTTTTGTCTGCCCGTCGGGGCCCGCGATTGTGACCCCTTCAACGGTTTTGTCGCCGTTAATCTGTACCAGCCGCGTTTGGGTCAAAAGGCGGACGCCCAAAAACCTAGGATAAAACGCGCAAGGCCAAGGGGCCGATATCTTTGGATTGGCCTCGATCATCGCGATGGGGCGAATGCCCGCGTGGCGGCAGGTCATGATGGCAGAAAAGGCGACCAATTCAGACCCTATGATGACTGGGTTGGAAAAGGGGCGGCGGTGTTTCAGGTAAACCATGGATTGAAGTGCGCCGGTGTTCAGTACCCCCTGAACCCGCGCGCCCGAAATCAGGCGGGCTGATCTAGGTGTTTCGCGCATCCCTGTGGCATAGATGATCCGCGACGCCGAAATCTGATGCAGCCCGTCTGTTGTCGCAACGGATAGAACGCCGTTTGGGAGGGCCTCGGTAACTGTGGTGCCCGTGTATATTTCCACGCCAGCGTCTAGCGCCGTTTTGACAAGCCGCGCAGCATAGGCTGGCCCTGTAAGCACCTGTTTGAATTCGCGCATGCCAAACGGCGGGTGGCCGCAATGGCGCGGAATGCCGCCAGCCTGTGGTTCACGTTCTAATACTACAACCCGCTCAACGCCTGCCTCTTTTAGCGCGGTCGCCGCAGCCAAACCTGATGGACCAGCACCAATCAACGCCACATCAATTGAATGGGCCTCGCCCAAGGAGCGGCTACGCATCATCGATCTCTTGCGATATCGGCGGATCCAGCTTGCCCGCGGTGAGTTCGGCAAGCCGCGCAGAGCAATAGAACCCCTGACATCTGCCCATCGTGGCGCGGGTTTGGCGTTTTAAACCCGCCAGTGATTTAGCCGCCAAGGGCCCTTTCAGGGCTGCTTTAATCTCTCGGTTGGTGACCAATTCACAATGGCAGGCGATTTCGCCATGCCCTGCGGCGCGCCAATCACGTTGGCCGGATTGGGCCAATACGTTGGCCTTTGGTGTTTTAGGGTCAGAAATCGCGCGATGTGTCGCCCCCATATTTTGGTAAAGCTCGTAGACGTGGCGGGCGATTCCCAGCGCTGCGCTTAACCCTGTGGAACGGATGCCGCCAACGGTGATCCAATTCTTTTCGGGTCTTGGGGTAATGCGGTATTCTTTTCGCTCGGAGGCGGGGCGTAATCCGGCATAAACCGCAGTGACTGGCATATTCGCCAGTTCAGGTAGCTTGTCTTCGCCTTCGCGCATCAAGGCCTTTAACGCTTGTTCGTCGGTCGAGGCGTCTTTTCGGCTGGTTTGATCCTCAGCGGTGGGGCCAACAACGAGGTTCCCGAATACGGTTCGGAAAAGGACCACGCCTTTGGTTGTCTCTGTCGGGACAGGCAGGATGATTGAATTCAGCAATCCGCTGGCTGCCTTATCATACACGACAAACTGGCCTTTACGGGGCGTTATGTGGAAATCCGATTGGCCCAGCAGATCCTTATCCAATATATCGCCATAAAGGCCTGCACAATTGATCACCAAGCCAGTGCGCAATCGTCCCCGATCCGTTTCAAGCAGCCAGTTCTGCCCGTCAAAGGTGCCACTATTTACGGCGCTAGATAGGAAAACCTGCGCGCCGTTCTCTAGCGCCTGACGCAGATAAACATAAGGAGCAGACCATGGGTCAACGATGCTTTCTTGGGGGACTTTTAGGGCAGCTATGGCACGATTGCTTAGGTTCGGTTCGACCTGTTGCAAGGCATCTGCGTCAATCAGGCTGACATCGGAAATGCCGTTATCCTTGGCCTGTTTTTCGATCGCCGTCAGGCTGTTCATCTGGGCCTGCGTCCAAGCAACAACAAAGGCACCGCATTTTTCTTGCACCAAACCCAGATCGCCCATGATCGTTTCATATTCGGCATAGCCTTTGCGAATACAGTCCAATTCAAGCGAGCCAACAGGCGCATCAAACCCAGTATGCAGGATGGCGCTGTTTGCTTTGCTGGCCCCATCAAGGATGTCAGTCGCCTTTTCGATCACCGCGACTTTTGCGCCTTCTAATGTAAATCGGCGCGCCATTGCACAGCCGACAACACCAGCGCCGATCACCGCGACATCAAAGACCTCATCAGACAGGGCTGCTGTGGTCTTTGGCTGCGATTTCAGTTGGGCCTGTGCCAATGGATATCCTATAATCGGAATCGGGAATGACTGAATTGGTAGTCATTTTGACAAACTCGGTCAATATAGGTGCGGTAGATGAAAGTTGAGAAGCGGCAAACCCAAATCATTGATATGATCCGTCGCAATGGCAAAGCCTCGGTTGAGGACCTGGCCGCGCATTTGTCCATATCACGCGAAACCATCCGCCGTGATTTGACCCAGCTTTCTGAGGCAGGGAAGATATTAAAGGTCCACGGCGGCGCCAGAATGCCACGGGTGATGGGCGAGGGGCCCTTTAAACAACGGCTTTCTGAAAATGTCGGGGCAAAGATAGAAATCGCCAAAGCAGCCGCATCTCTGGTTGAGCCTGGCGAAACCCTATTCGTCGATACAGGGTCAACAACACTATATTTTGCCGAGGCCATTGCCCAGATTTCTGGATTGACGGTGGTTACAAACTCGACCGAAATTGCGCGCATTATGTCTAGCGCAAAAACGAACAATCGGGCGTTTTTACTGGGGGGTGAGTTCAGCGCGGACAACAGTCAAACTGTTGGCACCATGGCAGTAACCCATATCCGTTCCTTTCGCGCACATCACGCTTTTCTGACCATCGGCGCCATGGATGCGCGCAGTGGCGCGATGGACTATAATATCGAGGAAGCGCAAATCGCGCGCGCCATGATCGAGCAATCCGAGATGATTACCGTTTTGGCGGATTCATCCAAACTGGGGGCTTTGGCCTCTTTCGAGGTTTGCCCCTTGGGGGCGATTGACCGGTTGGTCACCGATCAGACACCGCCAGCCGAGATTCATGATGAATTCATCGCAGCTGGCGGCAAGGTTATCCTGAGCGCGTGAGCAATAGTTTACGGTTATCCCGCCCAGAGTTCGGTTTTGGGATGAAACTGGGACCAAGCAAACCAAAACGCTTGGTGACTGCCCAGCTCGGAACCATCCACATCTACGGCAGCCACACCGCCCGCTCTCAGCTCTAGGCGGATATTCTCAAAGGTGATCTCGTCTCCGCGCAGCAGGGCTGCGATGGCGGTGCTGCGCTGAAAGGCGATGGGTTTGCCCGATTCCGAGATAACGCCAATGACGTCTTCATGCACTGAGAGGCGGGGATCAACATCACCGATTGGGAAAATCGGACCGTTGGCATCGCGGCCATTTCTAAAATCGGGATCACTCCCTAGGGCGTACCGTTCGAGCATCACTGTCGTTTCGGGGTGTTCTTTTTTCCATGTTCCCCAATCGGATGTGATCACAGTTGCCTGCTTTAGCTGAAGCTTCTTTTTGGCCAGCGGGCCAGTAACGGCATGCCCCAAAAACGTATCGAATACCGAATAAGTTTGGATGTCATACATCACCTTGTTTGATCGGCTCAGCAATCCAGATGTCCGCAAAATCGGGCGCTCAACCCCCGCTGGTAGGCCATCGGTGAAATAGGCCTGCGCGGCGCCACATAGGGTGCAATAGGGAATGCCCAGATCGCGGCCGCCCAACGTATCATTGACCATCTCACGGACTTCCATGATGCGGCGCGGGTAGGCGCGGCTTTCTCCGTTGATTTCAATGCCAAACACAATGTCATCGTCTTTCAGCCATGTCGCGTCTTCGGCACTGCTGACCTCGGGGTTGTCCACGGCAGGAATGCAGTTGCACCCGTTGTCGGTGGTATCATAGGCGCGATTGTCTATCAGAACCCCGCCCCATGAGACCACCCGCCAATCCAGATCACCTTCGACAAAGATGTTATCCCAACCCGGTACAATGCCCGTGAAAATGCCGCGTTTGTATTTGAGATAATCCGGAGGGGCAGGGACATCCCAAGCGATCAGATGGTCCGTCACAACACCCCAACTGTTCTGATAGCTAAGCTCTTTCCCCATCAATTTCGAGGCCGCGTCTGTCAGGCTTTCGTTCAGGTGTTGAGAGGCGGCAAAGCGCATCAAATCACTGATCAGCCAAACCAGTCGCAAATCCTTTGAGGCGACAATCTGGTCCAGCGCCTGCTCTTCGTTTTCCGCCCAAGTGGGGAGAGTGACGCTTTTTATAAACGCGGTGTCTAGCGCGGCATGTATTTCTGGCGAAAGGGGGCCGGTGATGCTTGGGGGTGGATGGCCGAACTCTTCGGTGACATAGCTGGGCAGAGAGGACGAGGTTTCGGCATGGCTCACGTTAGTGCTTGCACAGCCTAGCAGCACAAGCGAGGTGATGGATAATACGCGGATGAAAGACATATTTGGTGACACAGTGATGGATCCTTTGCCGTTTCGGTCCCTCTCCGACCAACGGCATTAGATGCGGCGCCTGCGGGGGAAGCTTTTATCGAATGTGCATCGATTTGGCTTCAACAGCTAATCACGTTTCCAACAGATAGGCGTGAAACCAGCTAAACGGCCCGACCAAAGCCGGACCTGTTCGTTAGCTCGATTGAGGTTCCAGTGCATCGTCGCTGACTTGCACCAATGCGCCTTTGTGTTGCACCACAAAGCGGGCCAAGCGGCAGCCATCGGTGATCCCTGCGGGCATGCTGTTTCGTTGTAATATGCCTGCGATAGCGCCTGCATTGAAACTGTCTCCGGCTGCGGTGCTATCAACAACGGTTGCAGCGGGTTGAACCAGAATTTCACCGCGCTGGTCGTGGTCTAGATACACAACAGGGCGGTCGTTGTTTTTAACGATGATGCGTTTCACACCGATTTGGGCGTAGCGATCCAATGTCGCCTCGGGGCTGTCATCGCCGAACCATTCGGCCTCATCGTCGAACGAGGGCAGGGCGATGTCAGATTGCGCAGCCGCATGCATGATCGTCTCGGTCATCTCATCCGCGCTGGCCCACAGCCGAGGCCGCAGGTTGGTATCAAAGGCAATGGTCTTGCCTGCGCTGCGCGCCCGTTTAAGCGCGGAAAAGAGGTTCTCGCGGGATTGCGCATCTAAGATGGCGAGGGTGATGCCCGAAAAATAGATCAGCTCTGCCTGATCCATCGCCTGATCCAGTTTTTCGCTGTTCAAGGCCAATTGCTTTGCCGCTGATTGACCCCGCCAATAGGAAAAGCTGCGCTCGCCGTTCAAGAGGTGGATCAGATAAAGCCCCACAGTTGCGCCAGAAACCTCTTGCACATGGGTCACGTTGATGCCGCTGGTTTGCATGAAGCTGCGCATCTCGTGTGAGATGGTGTCGTCGCCAACAGCGGTGAGATAGTCCACCTCAATATCCGGCGCGATCTGCGCCAGATACCAAGCGGTGTTAAATGTATCGCCTGCATAGCCGATCTTGAACTCCCCTGAACGATCCAGAGGAGCAAGTTCTGCCATGCATTCGCCAATCGCCAATACTCGCATGGTCGTTACAGGAAATCGTCGCGGCGAGGTGTAAAGCTGTCGATCAGGGTTCCCGGCTCTAGGCAAACGCAACCATGGGTTTGGTTGGAGGGAATGACAAAGCTATCGCCCGGGCCGAATTCCTGTTCGCGATCACCAAGGGTAAAGCGGAAGCGGCCGCTTTTGACGTAGGTTGATTGTACGTGCGGATGATCGTGCAGCGCGCCGATTGCGCCCGAATTTTCGAACCGAAAGGCAACAACCATCAACTCGGGGTGATCCGACAGAACCTGACGAGAGACATGTTCGCCCGTTGGAACAACTGGAAACTGTGACATAGGTAAATCCAATCCGTTAAGAGAACAGCATGCCGCCGTTGAGGTCTACATTGGTGCCTGTGATAAAGGCGCTGTCATCACAAGCAAGGAACAACACAAGGTTTGCAACATCATCGACGTTCCCTTGACGTTTTAGCGGTGCTGCAGCTTCAAAACCGCGGCGCCCTGCATCTGGGGTGTGGATGTTGTGGAAATCCGTGTCGATCATACCGGGGCACAATCCGTTGACGCGGATGTCTGGACCCAGCTCTTTGGCCAGACCACGGGTAAGGGTCATGATGGCCCCTTTGGACGTGGCATAAGGCACCGAACCAGGGCCACCGCCATCACGGGCCGCTTGGCTGGCTAGGTTCACGATGGCGCCGCTTTTCATATGTGCAAGGCAGGCGTTGGTCATCATAAAGTTGCTGGTGAGGTTGAGGTCCATCACGTACTTCCAATGCTCCAGCGTGGATTCCGCGACTGTCTTACGGGCAACCAACCCGCCAGCATTGTTCACCAAAACATCGATGCTGCCAAATTCCGCGATGGTTTTGGACACCAGCGCATCCACGCTTTCTTGCTGCGTCAGGTCCCCCTGCAAAGCAAATGCTTTTCCGCCGTTCTTTTGGATCTCTGCCACAACCGCATCCGCGCCAGTGCTGCTGGCAAAATAGTTGATCGCGACGTTGGCCCCTTCCGAGGCCAGTTTGAGGGCAGCTGCGGCACCGATGTCGCGTCCGGCCCCTGTTACGATAGCGGTTTTTCCTGCGAGTTTCATGCTCGATCCTTGAAAACTGTTGTGGTTGAAAAGTTTAGCTTTGCGGGGGAGAGGGCGCGATTAATTCGCGCCCTGCTTTAGAAACATATCAAAGATTTCAGGAACATTGCCGTCACCCAAACCAGCGTCTAGCGCAGCTTGAAGGCTGGCCGAGGTGCCCTCAGCGATCTTTGAGCTTGTGCCAAGGTCTTGGATCATCTGAACAAAGTACTTAACGTCTTTGTTTGCGTTGCTGATGGAGAAGCCAAGGTCGCTCACGCCGTCAACGGCGTAGTTCTTGCAGAACTGCATGAAAGGAGAGTTGGACGGACCTGCTGACATAATGTCAAACAACTGCTGCCCGTCGATGCCTGCTTTTTGCGCCACGGCAAAGGCTTGGCTCATGGTGCAGGCGGTTGTCATGCCCATGAAGTTGTTGATCAGCTTGGTTGTGTGCCCAGCACCCAGCGCGCCAAGGTGGAAAACATTTTCACCCTGAACGTCCAAAACAGGTTTGACCTTGTTATAGGTTTCAATGTCACCTGCCGCCATGATGTTCAAAAGGCCGTCTTTCGCATGCATTGGCGAACGGCCTAGAGGGGCGTCCAGCATGCCTGCGCCTTTTGCGGCCAGATCGGCGCCGATTTTTTGCGTGGAAGCAGGGATGGATGTGCCGTAATCGATGACAACAGCGCCTTCCTTGATCCCCGCGAGGATGCCGTCATCCCCATAGATCAGGCTTTCGACGACTTCGGATGTTGTCACGCACAGCATCACGATGTCACTTGCCGCGGCAAGTTCTTTTGGCGTGGCGACTTCAACAGCGCCGCGCGCAACCGTCTCACCGACGGCTGTTTTGTTGCGGCCCATAACAACAAGGTCAAAGCCGTTCTTTTGCAAACACTCAGCCATTTTGCTGCCCATGAGGCCAAGGCCGATAAATCCGATTGTTGGGTTCGTCATGTGCGACTCCTATGTTTTATTATTTTGATATTGTGAAAAGGCGTCGACCCCAGCTTGGGCAACGTCGTGATCTTGTGAGGGTGAGCCGGAACTAACACCGATGCCGCCAATGACATCAGTACCGGCAAAGACCGGAAGGCCTCCGCCAACGGCGACCATACGGCCCCCCAAAGTCGAGGAAATGCCATGGGCGGGTTTGCCGGGTTGGTTCACCTCGCCCAAGGCTTGCGTGCTTTTCTGAATGCCTGACGCGGTGAAGCCTTTGTCGATGGCAAGACCGATACTGGTGATCTTGCCCCCGTCCATACGTTCAAACGCGATCAGGTTTCCGCCTTCGTCATTCACCGCGATACACATGTCGACACCAATCTCTAGCGCCTTGGCACGTGCGCCTTCGATCAGGATCTTGGCATCTTCACTATCTAGTCTGTTGATCGTCAACATTTCAGCGTCCTCCAGACCTTATTGCCCAATGATGAGGTTAGGCAGTGTCAGGGAGATCGCAGGAACAAATGTGATCAACATTAGCGCGGCGAAAATGGCGAGGTAGAAAGGCCAGATCGTTTTGACAGCTTTCTCCATCGGTAGCTTACCAACCGCACAGCCGACAAACAGACAGGTCCCGACAGGTGGCGTACATAGGCCAAGGCCAAGGTTCACCAAAAGGATCATGCCGAACTGCAGGGGATCAATGCCAAGCATGTTCATCACAGGCAGGAAGATCGGTGTGCAGATCAGGATCAGCGCAGCCATGTCCATAATCATGCCAAGCAGCAGCAAAACCGCGTTGATCATCAGCAAAATCAGGATCGGGTTTTCCGTGATGCCCAACAGGAACTCGACCGTTTTGGTTGGGACGCGGTTGAACGTCAGCATGTAGGCAAACGCACCAGCACAGGCGATCAGGATCATAACCATAGAGGTTGTGCGAACCGATGAAATCACCGCTGTCTTGAAGGCTTCCCATGACAGGCTGCGGTAAACAACCAGCGTCACGATAAAGGCATACATCGCGCCAAAGGCACCGGATTCGGTCACGGTAAAGATACCAGACAGAACACCGCCAACGATGATCACAGCCGTCAGCAAACCAGGGATCGACCCAACAAAGGCGATGGCAAGGGCGGTCCAGCCGGGGAACTGCTCGGCCTGATAGCCGCGTTTCACGGCAACCACATAGGCCGCAATCGCCAGACAGCAACACATCAGAACACCGGGAACAACACCAGCCAAGAACAGTTTGGAAATCGAAACCGCGCCACCCGTCGCCAAAGCGAAGATGATCATGTTGTGGCTGGGGGGAATGATAATGCCCGCAATCGAAGAGGTCACAGTGACGTTCACCGCATAGTCGGCATCATAGCCTTTGTCCTTCATCACAGGGATCAGGATCGAACCCAAAGCAGAGATGTCAGCAATAGCCGACCCCGAAATGCCGCCAAACAACATCGAGGAAAACACGTTCACAATGCCAAGGCCGCCGCGCACCGCGCCAACGGCTGCTTGTGCAAATTTGACCAGCCGCATGGCAATGCCGCCGTGGAACATCAATTCGCCCGCAAAGATGAAAAACGGGATCGCCATCAGGGAAAAGACGTTGATCCCAGAAACGATACGCTGAAAGCCGACAAACAGGGGCAGACCTTCATACCAGAAGGCAGCCAAAGCCGAGATCCCAAGCGCATAGGCCACAGGAGACCCGATGAAAACACATAGGGCAAAAACCCCAAGAAGAACCATTAGTCCCATGATTAGCCCTGATCTATATTATCTTGGCGCTCATCGCGGCCCATAAACAGGCGGATAAGGTGGCCGGTTGCAAACAAGAACAGCAAGGCACCGCTAATGGTCATCGGCAGCGAACGCAGCCCTTCGGACCATTGGATCAGCGGGATAAGCGTGTCCCATTTGAATTTGGTCAGTTCGATCCCGTACCAGAACATCATGGCGCCAAAACCGGCCAGCAAAACGTCCGAGACAAATACGAAAATTGTGCGCACCCAAGAGGGGACAATGTTTCTAAAGATCACAACTGAAAGGTGAGTGTGGTTGTGCACGCCAGCGGCGGCACCCAGAAACGCAATGACCATAACCAGCAAGAGCGAGACCTGCTCAACCCATGTTGGGGTGTCATTTAAAACGTAACGGCCAAAAACCAGCCACGCAAAGATGGCGGTCATAAAGACGATGGCAACACCGGCCAGCAAGACGCAGATACGCGCGAGCAGGTCCAGAAACTGATCCATCAACTGCAGAAATCTAGGTTTTGTGTTTGGATCACTCATAGTGTCCCCTTTCGAGACAAAAACGTCCGGCATCCCATGGGAGCCGGACGCTCTTTGTTTGATAAACTAAAGCAGCTTATTCAGTCGCTTGGGCCATTTCGACTAGCGCTTTCATATCTGGGTTTGCAGCCAGATAGTCAGCATAGACCGAGTCCATCGCGGATTGGAAAGGACCTTTGTCAGCGATTTCGTTGACCTTGATGCCAGCGGCTTCAACTTCTGTACGCGCTTCGGCAGAGCCAACGGCCCAGAGTTCACGCTGGTACAAAGCAGCCTCGACAGCGGCGCCACGAACAGCTTCCTGCAATTCAGCGCTCAGGGCGTTGAACTTGGTTGTGTTCACGCAGATGCACTCAGGAATGATCAGGTGCTCGGACAAAGAATAGTGTGTTGTCACTTCGTAGTGGCCAACGTTTTTGAAGGATGGGAAGTTGTTTTCCGCACCATCAACAACGCCAGTCTTAAGCGCCTGTTGTACTTCGGAGAATGCCATCGGGGACGGGTTGCCGCCCATTGCGGAAATCATGGAAGTGTACAGATCGTTGTTCATGACGCGGATCTTCAGGCCAGCAACGTCTGCTGGTGAGTTGATTGGCTTTTGGCTATAGAAAGAACGTGCGCCAGCGTCAAAATAGGCCAATGGCAGAACGCCTGCTTCGCCCATCGCTTCGCCAACGACCTTGCCAGCGTCGCCTTCAAGAACGCGGAACATGTGTGGCACGCTTTTAAAGATGAAGGGCAGGGAAACAAGGTTTGCTTCTTTTACCATTGGGCCGATTGGACCAAGGTTAAAGTTACCAACTTCGATGGCGCCGATGCGGACCTGCTCAAGCGCGTCTGGCTGCGAGCCAAGAACACCACCGTGGAATACGTCTACGGTAACTTCGCCGCCTGTGGCGTCTTTCACCAGCTCGGCAAATTTATCCATTGCGGCGGTGTTTGGGTGGCCATCATTGTGGATGTTCCACGCGCGCCAGTTGTCCGCAGAAGCGGTGGTTGCAAAAAGAGCAACAGCTGTAGCTGTCGCGAAAAGCGATTTCGTAAAAGTCATGGGTTCTCCTCCCCGGTTTGTCTGGACAGTGTTCTTGCATTTCTTTTTCGGGAGGATGAAGGTTATCAAACTTCCTGCTTCCTCCCAGAGCCGGAATCACTGATGCCTCAATAAGGAGACTAGTATCCAAGTTGTGTCAACAACTAACCTGAAAATTTGTTGAAACCTTGACAGGCCCCGTGACAATGCCTTTCATACACTGTAAGAAGCCCGTCAGAGTAAATTGAGCTAAGATGTTGTAATGCCGTGTGTTTGCGGTTTCTTGGCGCAGGTTTTGCAAGTTGATTACAGACTAAAATCAGAGGACTAGCGTAAAATTCCGTGGACGATCTAAAGACACGAACAACGACCGATGTGGTCTATGAAACGCTTCACGACCAGATTATTTCGTTGGAAATTCTGCCCGGTACCAAGCTGTCGGAGACGGATGTCGCTAGGCGTTTTGGCGTGTCACGCCAACCGGTACGCAATGCATTTACCAAATTAGGCAACGAGGATCTTCTGCTCATTCGCCCTCAAAAAGCGACCGAAGTGCGCGGATTTTCGATGGATCGGTTAGAGCTGGCGCGCCTTGTTCGGCGGGCAGTCGAACTCGAAGTTGTCTATTCGGCCATCCAAATCTGGGATGCATCCCGAGAAGAGCAGCTTGCTGAAAACCTAAAGCTGCAAGAAGATGCAATCGCGAATGATGACCTGCCCACGTTTCACGCGCTGGACTATGACTTTCACAAATTGATCTATGTTCTGGGCGGAAACCCTAACGCCTTTGAGGTGATGTTGGAGTGCAAGCAAAAGGTAGAACGCCTGTGTATGCTTGGGCTGGAAAAAGACAGCGAAGCAAAGTCGATCCTGCAAGATCACCGTGACATTGCCTCTGGGTTGGCATCTGGTGATGTGGAAAAGGCCCAGAAATCGGTTAGGCATCACTTGTCGCGACTGGATAAAACAATCGCCTATATTCACAAGACCCACCCTGGCTATTTTGAATAACCTAGGCTGGGTCTTGAGGTTGAAATCAGGCGGTGCCGCGTTCGGGGCGGTTGTTGTCGATGTTGAACTTCATCCCGTCTAACAGCTCTTCCAGATCGGGCCGCGCGGCAGGACCGTTGGAAATTTCGACAAGCATCAAAGAGCCGTCAGGGCGAATGCCGAACGCACCTGGTTCGGCAAACAATCCGGTTGTTTCGGCCTCTGACAGGGGCGAAGAGACATAAAGCCCGAGCGAGCGCATCTGCGCTTCGGTCATTCCATAGCATAGGTTAAAGTCCCAACCGAATTCCGCCAAATCCGCTTTGGCTTTTTCTTCGGTGTCTGCTGAAACCACAACAACATCCAGCACTTCTTCCCACGCAGGTAGGGCGGCATTCAGTTTGTTGAGGAACCGTTTGCAGCGTGGGCAATGTTTGCCGCGATACACGAAAACCATGGTCCAGCGGTCTTTTTGTTGACCAATTTCTGTGGTGCCAGCGGGGCCGAGGCTTGGGAAACTTGTTGGCTCGATCGGGGCGCCAACATTGGGTTTGGGGGTAGACATGTGGTATTCCTTTGTAGATTTCGCAAAAGTGATTTCCGAAAATCACGCTGCGCAGCAGTTGTGAGGTTCTGAATAAGGGGTCTTAAATCGGGCTTGTCAACGGAACTTTTGGCCTGCGCTGGTCACTTGGCCGTTAGCATAATCCGCTGTTTGCGGTGCGTTTCGCCTGATGTCGCAGGGCGGATAGTTTTTCCCGACGGCTACGTGATCGGTTGTCAAACATGGGTTGGTGGCTTGGGGAAAACAGGCTAAAGCACTGGTGAAGATTAAAAGGCAATAGGCGTGCTTTGTGCTAGTGGAAAACACGGCCCCAAATTGAAAGGTTAAGAATATGAGCGCATTTGACGAGGACCTTTTTCTAAAGGGGTTAGAGCAACGGAAATCCACGCTGGGCGCTGAATACGTTGAGAAAAACCTAGCCGCCGCTGATGATTTCACCCGTCCGTTTCAGGAAGCGATGACCGCGTGGTGCTGGGGGTTTGGCTGGGGGGATGATGTGATCGACGCCAAGACCCGTTCGATGATGAACCTGTCGATGATCGGCGCGCTGGGCAAGATGCACGAATGGGAATTGCACTGTCGCGGAGCCATCAATAACGGTGTGACCCATGAGGAAATTCGCGCCATCATCCATGTGATCGGTATTTACTGCGGGGTTCCGCAGGCGCTGGAATGTTTTCGGGCCGCCCGCAAAGTGATCGAAAGCACAGAAAGCTAAAGCACATCCGCTGTCGGCGCGGAACCGCCTGCAAAGGCATCTGACTGTCCTCTCAAACTGCACCTAATGCGTTGCGCAGCTTGCTAATGTTCGGCGGGCTTGCCAAGCTGCGCGGAAACAGTTGACAGGACTCGCCCATGACCATCCGACCGTTAGATATTGATCCAACCCATTGTTTAATTGGGGGGCGCTGGGGGGCTTGCGCATCGGGCGAAACGATGGTGCTTAAAAACCCGTCTGACGGCGCGCAACTTTGTGAAATTGCTTGCGGCAATGAGGTGGACATAGACCGCGCCGTTTCAGCGGCCCGTACCGCATTTGAGGGGGAATGGGGCAGCGCCACTGCCGTTGAACGGGGGCGGATATTGTCAAAACTGGGCGCGCAGGTTTTAGACAACATTGATGAACTGGCACGGCTCGAAGCGCTCGATGTTGGCAAACCCCTAAGCCAAGCCCGCGCGGATGTTGTCGCACTCGCGCGGTATATGGAATTTTACGCCGGTGCGGTGGACAAATTGCATGGGCAAACCATCCCGTATTTAGATGGCTACACTGTTTATACTTTGCGCGAAGCACATGGTGTAACAGGCCATATCATCCCGTGGAACTATCCCATGCAGATCATCGGGCGTTCTGTTGGGGCTGCATTGGCCACAGGCAACGCAGCGGTTTTAAAACCCGCCGAAGAGGCCTGTCTGACGGCCCTTGCCTTTGGAGAGTTAGCCCGACAGGCAGGGTTGCCCGACGGGGCGCTAAATGTCGTTTCTGGCAGAGGCAGCCAAGCAGGCGCGGCGTTAACTGCGCATGCGGGGGTTAATCACATTTCCTTCACAGGGTCTGTTGGCACGGGCCGCCTGATCCAGAAAACCGCGGCGCAGAATGTGGTGCCTGTTACGCTTGAGCTGGGGGGGAAATCCCCGCAATTGGTTTTTGACGATGCCGATATCGATGCGGCACTGCCGTTTTTGGTAAATGCAGGGATCCAGAACGCTGGCCAGACTTGTTCGGCCTCTTCCCGCATTCTAGTGCAGCGCGGCGTTTATGAAGAGGTCGTGCAGAAGATGTCCGCGCGGTATAGGGACTTGATCGCAGGGCCAGCATTGGCTGATTTGGCCGTTGGGCCGCTGGTTTCTCACCGCCAGAAAGAGATCGTCGAGGGCTACCTTGCCAAAGGCGCCGACCTTAGCATAGCAGCCCAAGGGCAGATCAGCGCAAAGGCGCCCAGCGGGGGCGCCTATGTCGCGCCGACCCTGTTCAAAGACGTGGCGCCAGACCACCCGCTGGCCCAAGAGGAAATATTTGGCCCTGTGCAGGTGATCATCCCCTTTGAGGATGAAGCCGAGGCCCTTTCGATCGCAAACGGGACATCCTACGGATTGGTCGCTTCGGTCTGGAGCCGCGACGGCGCACGCCAGATGCGGCTGGCAAAGGCGTTGCGATCTGGTCAGGTGTTTTTGAACAACTACGGCGCGGGGGGCGGTGTGGAATTGCCCTTTGGCGGGGCGGGTTTGTCGGGGCATGGCCGCGAAAAAGGGTTTGAGGCGCTATATGGGTTTACGTCGCTAAAGACAGTGGCAGCCTATCACGGATAGCCTATCGGCCCCTGCCGATCGGGGGCAACGGGATGGAAATATAAACAAGGAGCAAGCAATGCGTTTGCAAGGTAAGACAGCGATTGTAACAGGTGGCGCTTCGGGTTTTGGGGCAGGCATCGTTCGTAAATTTGTCGCCGAAGGGGCGCAGGTGATGATTGCCGACCTGAGCGAGGCAATGGCCCAAGAGCTACGCCAAGAGATGGGCGCGCATGCGATTGTTGCCGTTGCAAATGTGGCCGAAGGGCCCAGCATGTCCGATATGGCAGAGAAAGCGATGCAAGAATGGGGGCATATCGACATCCTTGTTAACAACGCAGGTGTCACGCATTTGCCCGCCCCGATGGAAACCATCAGCGAAGAAGATTTTGATCTGGTTTTTGCGGTGAACTGCAAATCGGTCTATAACACGGCCCGCCACATCGTCCCCTTAATGAAAACCCGTGGCGAAGGGGCCATTCTAAACGTTGCCTCAACAGCGGGCGTGTCACCACGTCCAAACCTTAGCTGGTATAACGCGTCAAAGGGGTGGATGAACAATGCCACCAAAGGCATGGCCGTCGAATTGGCCCCTTTCGGTGTCCGAGTGAATGCGCTGAACCCCGTCGCAGGGGAAACCCCACTGCTCAAAAGCTTTATGGGCGAAGATACACCCGAAGTGCGGTCGAAATTCCTGTCAACAATCCCGCTGGGCCGCTTTTCCACGCCCGAAGATATGGGCAGCGCGGCATGCTTTTTATGCTCGGACGAGGCATCGATGGTGACAGGGGTTTGTATGGAGGTGGACGGCGGGCGGTGCATCTGAGCAATTGCCAGCAGAAACATTTGTCAAATGTACGGTATCGGTTCGTACCTCGGTTCATTTTCGAATAAAGTGTTCCGAACCTTTGCGGCGATTCCGATCCGCAACGAAACGACAAGCCTAGGAGGGAAACATCTCCGGGCCCCAACAGTATGGAGCACATGTGTCCCTTCTTTTGATCGTAGCACTGCCGTTTTTGGGGGCTTTGCTGCCCGGATTGATGAACCAAGCAGGCCGAGCAGCCTGTGCTGGTGTGACGTTCATGGTTACGCTTGCCGCTTTTGTCGGTCTGATGACCAACCTGCCAGCGGTTATGGCCGGAGAGGTTGTCGCCTTTCGCTTTGATTGGCTGCCCCACATCGGATTGAACTTTACGCTGATGCTGGACGCGCTGGGCTTTTTCTTTGCGACGCTCATTCTGGGCATTGGTTTGCTGATCATCACCTATGCGCGCAACTACCTTGCGCGCAATGACAACATGGGCGAGTTCTTTACCTATCTGTTGCTGTTTCAGGGCGCGATGGTGGGGATTGTCATGTCTGACAATATACTGCTTTTGCTCATTTTTTGGGAGCTGACCTCGCTGTCTTCCTTCCTGTTGATCGGCTATTGGAAGCACCTTCCCGAAGGGCGCCAAGGCGCGCGGATGGCGCTGACCGTTACCGGCATGGGCGGGCTGGCGATGATTGCGGGGATGATGATCCTTGGCCAGATCGCTGGCAGCTATGACCTGAGCGTTATCTTGCAAAACCGCGAACTTATCCAAGGCAGCGATCTGTACCTGCCTGCGTTGATCCTGATCCTGATCGGCTGTTTTACCAAATCCGCTCAATTCCCCTTCCATTTCTGGTTGCCCCACGCGATGGCAGCCCCGACACCAGTTTCGGCCTATCTACACTCGGCCACGATGGTGAAGGCGGGGATTTTTCTGATGGCGCGCATGTGGCCTGTCCTGTCTGGCACGCCTGAATGGTTCTGGATTGTCACGACCGCTGGCCTGATCACAATGGTGCTGGGCGCCGTGATTGCCCTGTTTAAACATGATCTAAAGGCGTTGCTCGCGTTTTCCACCGTCAGCCATTTGGGGTTGATCACCATGTTGCTGGGAACGGGCACTGCGCTGGGCGCGATGGCGGCGGTTTTTCATATTCTCAACCACGCAACGTTTAAGGCGGCGCTCTTCATGTCAGCAGGGATCATCGACCACGAGACCCACACACGCGACATTCGGCGGCTGGGGGGCTTGCGCCACTTGATGCCAATCACCTTTGTGATCGCCTCGCTTGCGGCTCTTTCTATGGCGGGCATTCCGCTGCTGAACGGGTTCCTCAGCAAGGAATTGATGCTGGAGGAGGCCTATCACACAGTTTTGGGCGGTAATCACTGGATTGTCCCCAGTCTGGCTGTTGTCGGTTCGTTGTTCTCGGCGGCCTATTGTTTCCGCCTGATCGGGCATACTTTCCTAGGGGGCAAGCGCGACGATTACCCCGCTGCACCACATGATCCGCCTGCAGGGCTGTGGTTGCCGCCAGCCTTCTTGGTCGTTTTGGTCGTGGTGATTGGTGTTGCGCCCTTTTTGGCCGAGCCAGCGGTCAAAGGCATCACATATGCGGTTTTGGGCGGCGAGGCAGAAATGCCAAAGGCGCACCTGAAAATCTGGCACGGTCTGACGCCTGCGCTTTATATGTCGATCACTGCCGTTGTTGGCGGGTTGATTGTGCTGGCGTTGTTCAAACCGCTTTTGAAACTATGGGATGCGGCCCCACGCCCAGAGGCTAAGGCGATTTTTGATGCGGTGATGGACGCTGCTGTAAAGGCCGCCAAAGCTTTGACACTGCCTATTCATAACGGAGCTTTCTCGCGCTATGGCGCGGTTATGGCGATCACGGTGATTGTGGCTGGCTGGTATGCTTGGGCATCTGGTACGGTTGGCGCGCCGACACGGGCTGTGCAACCCGCTGGGGCGGTTGAACTTGCCGGTTGGTGTATGTTGGTCGCGGCAACTGTGGGCATGGTGTTTTTGCACCGCAACCGTTTGTTATCGCTGGTGCTGATCGGGATCATCGGGTTGATGGTATCTATCGGGTTTGTCTTCCTTTCGGCACCCGATCTGGCGATGACACAAATCACGGTTGAGGTGGTCACGACGATCCTGTTGTTGCTTGCGTTGAACTTCCTGCCCAATGACACCCCAATCGAAAGCAGCGTTTTGCGCCGGACCCGCGATGTGGGTTTGGCGGTGGCAGGCGGGGTCGCCGCCATGGCGCTGAGCTATCACTATTTGCTGCGGGATGCGGTGACCTCGCCGATCTCGGAATATCATCTCGCCAATAGTTATAAGGGCGGCGGGGGTACCAATGTGGTGAACGTCATCCTCGTTGATTTCCGTGGCTTTGATACCTTCGGTGAAATCATTGTTTTGGGCATCGCGGCTGTGTTGATCTATGCGCTGACTGAAACGCTATTGGGCGGCCCTGTGCGTGCGCGATTGCTGAACCGCAAGCCCGACAAACCGCTGGCAGGGGATCAGCACCCCACGATGATGGTGGTTTTGACCCGCGTGTTGATGCCTGTTGTGGTTATGGTCGGCTTTTACATCTTTTTGCGCGGCCACAACGAACCCGGCGGCGGGTTTATCTCGGGGCTGATCGTGTCGATTGGTTTGGTGATGCAATATATGGCCAGCGGCTATAGCTGGGCCACCGCGCGCCAGCGGTATCCGCACCAAGGGGTGATTGGCGCTGGTGTGCTGATCGCGGGTCTGACGGGGATCGGATCGTGGTTTGTGGGCAAGCCGTTCCTTACCTCGGACTTTACCTATGTCCGCATCCCGCCCTTTGAAAAATTTGAGCTCGCCACTGCGGCTCTCTTTGATCTTGGGGTTTTCTTGGCTGTTGTCGGGGCGGTGATGCTATCGCTTGACGGGTTCTCGCGCCTTGCGCGGCGCGCCCATGTCCAAGACAGCGAACACGCAATGGATATCAACCCCGCGCGCTCCGAAACCGAAGCCCTAGAAGAGCAGGGGGTATAACATGGAATTTCTTGTAGCATCCGCAATTGGTGTTTTGACGGCTGGTGGCCTGTATATGGTCATGCGCCTGCGCACCTTTCCTGTAATCTTGGGCATCTCGCTGCTGACCTATGCGGTGAACGTGTTTCTGTTTGCCTCTGGGCGGTTGAAAATAGCCTCACCCCCGATCCTAAGTGACGGAGCCACCTATACCGATCCGATTCCGCAGGCGCTGGTGCTTACGGCGATTGTGATCTCCTTTGGGATGACCGCTGTTATCGTGATGATCTCGCTTGGGGCGTATCTGGGGACGGATGACGATCATGTTGATGATATGCCACAGACCAAAGGCGAGGATGCGACATGACCCACTGGTTGATTATGCCGATCGTCCTTCCGGCGATCCTTGCGCCTTTCATCATTCTTGCCGCGCGCTATCACATCGGCATCCAGCGGGTGTTTTCCGTTGTGGGTGTTCTTGCGCTTATCGCGATCTCGTTGGGGCTTGCGATTGAAACCGCAGATGGCACCGTAATGCTGTATCAACTGGGCGATTGGGCGGCGCCTTTTGGCATTGTTCTGGTCGGCGACCGCCTGAGTTCGATGATGGTGCTGCTGATGTCGGTGCTGGCGTTGTTTGTGCTGCTCTATTCCATCGGGTCAAAATGGGACGAACGGGGCCGCATGTTCCATGCGTTGTTCCAGTTCCAATTGATGGGGATTGCGGGTGCATTTCTGACAGGTGACCTGTTTAACCTATTTGTTTTCTTTGAGGTTCTGCTGATCGCCTCTTACGGGTTGATGATTCATTCGGGGGGCAATGCGCGGTTGCGGGCAGGGGTGCAATATGTGTTGTTCAACCTGCTTGGCTCCACCCTTTTCCTCTTTGCCCTAGGCGCGCTTTACGCCGAGACGGGGACGCTCAACATGGCTGATCTGAGCGAGCGGGTGCAGCTGATCGGTGCGGATGCAACTGTTGGTATTCGCGTTGCATCTGTGTTGCTGATCCTTGTCTTTGCGATCAAAGCCGCGATTGTGCCACTTCATTTTTGGCTGCCAAGCTCCTATGCCGAAGCGCCGCCTCCGGTCGCGGCCCTATTTGCGATCATGACCAAAGTTGGCGCTTACGCGATCATTCGTGTCTATACGTTGATTTTCCCAGTCGATTTGGCGGTGACATCGGGCCTGCATGATACTTGGCTGCTGCCTGCAGCGCTGTTGTCCCTTGCTGTTGGGGCTGTTGGCGTGCTGGCCGCCAAAAAGTTCGACCGCTTGGTCGCCTTTGCGGTGGTTAGCTCGATGGGGATGGTGATGGTTGCGATCGGCCTGTTCACCCCCGTCAGCATTGCTGCTGCGCTTTACTATATCGTGCATTCAACCTTGGCTGCTGCGGCGCTGTTCCTGATTGTTGATCTGGTTCAACAAAGCCGTGGTCATCTGAAGCTAACGCTAGAGGCGCCTGTTGCAGGGGCTGCCCTGATTGCGGGATTGTTCATGGTTTCGGCCATTGCAATGACGGGGCTGCCGCCGCTGTCTGGGTTTATTGGTAAGCTGATGGTGCTGAACGCGGCTTTTGACGGTTCTGCCTTTGTTTGGGTCTGGACCCTCGTGCTGCTCGCCAGTTTGATAAGCATTGTTGGCTTTGCTCGTGCGGGGTCGATTTTGTTTTGGAAGGCCCAGTCTGACGCGGCGCCTGTGCCCGACGTTGGCCGCCCTGCGCCCGCAGCCTTGTCCTTTGTCGCGGTGGGGGGGCTGATCGCGCTTTTGATCACCCATACCGTTTTTGCAGGCCCGATCTATCGCTACACGGAACAGACTGCTGCACAGTTGTTTGCGCCAGAAGACTATGTGTCTACGGTTCTTGAAACTCCGGGTAAGTTGAGCGGCAAAAAAGCTGATGCGCATGATGACCATCAGAGCGATGAAAAAGCCGATGCCGATGAAGGGGATCACTAAGATGAAACGTTTCTTTGCATGGCTCTTCCCCCACCCGCTGCTGACACTGATCCTCGCGATTGTCTGGATTCTGCTTCAGAATAAATTCTCGGCAGGGATGTTTGTGTTTGGGGTCATCTTGGGCGTTGTTATTCCACGCGCGACGGCGGCATTTTGGCCCGAACGACCTGCCGGATTTAAGCTGTCGAAAATGATCCCTTATGCCTTGATGGTGATCTGGGACATCATGGTTGCCAATGTGCAGGTTGCTTGGATTGTCCTGACGGTTCCGAATTCGAAATTAAAGCCCGCTTGGATCATCATCCCGCTAGAGCTGCGCCAACCCGAGGCGATCACCTTGCTGGCGGGGACAATTACCCTGACACCGGGCACGGTTTCTGCCGACCTGTCAGAAAGCGGCCACTATCTGCTGGTTCACGTGCTGCACACCGACGATCCAGATGCCGAACGTGACGGCATCAAATCCCGCTATGAAGCGCGCCTAAAGGAGATATTCGTATGACCTTTGCTACGGAATTGATGAATTATGCAATCGCCGCAGCCTTTGCCGTGGTTGGTCTTTGCCAAATGATGGCGATGGTGCGGGTTGTTATTGGCCCAAATACCGGAGACCGCATTTTGGCGCTGGACACGATGGTGGTAAACGCGATTGGTCTGGTTGTTTTGATGGGCCTCGCCCAAGGAACGCGGATTTATTTCGAAGTGTCCTTAATTATCGCGATGCTGGGGTTTGTATCTACAGTTGCTTATGCGCGGTTTGTTTTGCGGGGGGATATCATCGAATGAACATCGAAGTTATTGCACTTTATGCGGTTACGGCCTGTCTGGTGATCGGGTCCATCTTTACCCTGACCGGCGCGATTGGCCTGCTCAAATTTAACAACAGCATGACGCGGCTGCACCCCCCGACAAAAGTCGGAACCGTGGGGATTGGTGCCTTGCTGCTTGCCTCGATCATCTACAACGGTGTTTTTGGCGAAGGCGCAATGCATGAGCTTTTGATCATGGCGTTTTTGTTTGTAACTGCGCCGATTTCAGCGAATTTCATCGCCAAGGTGAATATCCATAAAGGGTCCTGTGAAAAGCCACCAGAATTACCCGGTGACGAGCAATGGGCCACCCTAGATGTCGCGCCAGAGGATCAGGCCATCAAAGAGCCGACAGCGGCGGCAGAGCAGGCTAAATCTGGCTAAAGCTCTGTGCGAGGTGGTCAAAACACGCCCTGACCCGTGGGCTCATCCTGAGTTCTTGGTGCGCTGTTAGCCAGACAGGTAAATGGCCGATAGGAATTTCGGGCCAGAGCTGAACAAGGTCAGGGTTGTCTGCTGCCATGCATTGCTGGCCAAACCCGATGCCCATCCCTGCAAGAACCATTTGCCAACAAACGACCTGATCGTCCGAGCGCAGTTTGAAAAAGCTGCGGTCAACGTGCAAGCCGACCCGCTTCATGCCGTCGATGATTAAAGTGTTTCGGTCGTACCCGATAACCGTGTGCCTTTCCAAATCCTCGGGGCCTCCGGGTGTGCCGTGTTTTTCCAGATAACCACGGGATGCATAAATGCCCAAAGGAAGTTCGGCGACCATTTTGGAAATCAGATCATCTTGGGTCGGGCGGTACATGCGCACGGCCAGATCCGCTTCTCTGCGCAGCAGGTTATCCGTTTCATCCGAGGCGACCAATTCCAAAGACAAACCAGGATATGCAATGTGGAGGGCCGTGAGCATGGGCGGCAGCAGATATGTCGCGGCGATCTGGCTGGCCGTGATCCGCACGGTACCGTTCAGGTCATGGGGGCCCGTTGCCGAAATCGAAAGCTGCGCCGCGGATTGCGCCATCTCATCGGCATAGCGGCGCACCGATGCCCCTTCAGGGGTTAACGTCAGGCCAGAGGGTGTTCTGAAAAACAGCCGTGTTCCCAGTTGCTCTTCTAACTGATTGAGATGGCGGCTGAGCGTGGGTTGGCTGCTGCCCAACCGAACCGCCGCAGCTGACAGCGATCCGGTTTCACCAATTGCGGCAAAGGATTGGAGAAGATGCCAAGGGATATCTTTGGTATTCATTTTTGAATGACTTGATCCGATTTTTGCCAGTTATCCATTCAAATATTGATTGCTACCCTTCTATTGTCAACAAACAAAGCTAGGAGAGAAGCATGACGAAAACGGTACTTGTTCTTGGGGCAAACGGGCGTTTTGGCAGGGCGGCGGTTCAAGCCTTTTTAAACGAGGGTTGGAACGTGCGTGCGGCCACCCGAAATGGTGAGGGGCAAAAAGCCCAAGGGCTTTCTTATGTGGCGTGCGATGTGGCGGTGGCGCGCCAAGTTGTTGAGGCGGCCATGGGGGTGGATGTCATTGTTCACGCCGTTCACCCTCCCTATCCCAAATGGGCAGAGATCATGCCGGTCCATACTGCGAATGTCATTACGGCTGGGTTGGCCAGTGGCGCAACTGTCATGATCCCCGGGAATGTTTATTCTTTTGGAAAAGACACAAACGAAGTTTTGCGCGAAGATGCCGCCCCATGCCCCTCGACCAGAAAAGGCGTCATACGCGTTGCGATGGAACAGGCATTCGCCAAAGCGGCGGAGAAGGGACTGCAGACAATAATTTTACGGGGCGGTGATTATATTGAACGCAGGCAGACCGGAAACTGGTTTGACAGCCATATCACGAACAAAGTTCACAAAGGCATCTTCACCTATCCCGGGAAAATGGATGTGGTGCATGCTTGGGCATATTTGCCAGATATGGCGCGGGCCATGGCGGGGCTTGCAGCTATCCGCAGCCAGTTCCCGAGGTTTTCCAGCTATGGTTTTGAAGGGTACAGCCTGACAGGCGAACAGCTAATGGCAGCGGTCGCAAAAGCTTCAGGGCGCCAGCTGAAGCTGAAATACCTTCCTTGGCCGATTTTGAGAGCCTTGGCATTGGTCAGCCCCTTGTTGCGCGAAGTCTGTGAGATGCGTTACCTGTGGGACACGCCGCATCGGATCGACGGTGAACCGCTGCGAAAGGTTCTGCCGGATTTTGAACCAACCTCTCTTTTGGTCGCGATGGATGATGCGCTTGCTCATGGTAAAAGCGATTTTGGTTTTGACCCAGAAAGACGCATGCGGAGCGCTTGACATCGGCAACATAAATGGTTCCTGCTGCTCGTAATATTTAGGAGAAAACACCATGATGAAGACACGTGCAGCTGTTGCCGTAGAAGCCGGAAAACCTCTTGAAATCATGGAGGTTAATCTGGAAGGCCCCAAGCGGGGTGAGGTCCTTGTCGAGATTAAGGCGACAGGGCTTTGCCATACGGATGAATTTACCCGTTCGGGTGATGATCCAGAGGGTATTTTTCCAGCAATCCTAGGGCATGAAGGTGCGGGTGTTGTTTTGGAAGTCGGCGAAGGCGTCACAACGCTTGAGCCCGGCGACCATGTGATCCCGCTGTATACGCCTGAGTGTCGTGAATGCGAATACTGCTTGTCTGGCAAAACCAACCTGTGTCAGGCGATCCGTGTAACGCAGGGGCGGGGGCAACTTCCCGATGGCACGACACGCTTTTCGATGCTGGATGGTACGCCGATCCACCACTACATGGGCTGCTCTACCTTTGCCAACCACACGGTTGTTCCTGAAATCGCTTTGGCCAAAGTGCGCAAAGACGCGCCATTTGATAAGATTTGCTATATCGGATGCGGTGTGACCACGGGGATCGGCGCGGTGATCAACACCGCCAAAGTTGAAATCGGCGCGCGTTGCGTTGTGTTTGGCCTTGGCGGCATCGGCCTGAACGTTATTCAGGGTCTGCGGATGGCTGGTGCAGATCAGATCGTCGGCGTCGATCTGAATGACGACAAGGAAGAAACGGGCACCTATTTTGGCATGACCGATTTTGTGAACCCCTCCAAGGTCGATGGGGATCTGGTTGCGCATCTGGTTGAACTCACCGGTGGTGGCGCGGACTATACTTTCGACGCTACGGGCAACACCAAAGTGATGCGTGACGCGCTAGAGGCGGCACATAAAGGTTGGGGCGAAAGCATCATCATCGGTGTCGCCCCCGCCGGCGCCGAGATTTCAACCCGTCCGTTCCAATTGGTTACGGGGCGCGTGTGGCGTGGTACGGCCTTTGGCGGCGCAAAAGGCCGTACAGATGTACCGAAAATCGTTGATTGGTACATGAACGGCAAAATCGAAATCGACCCGATGATCACGCATAAGCTGACCTTGGATCAGATCAACGAAGGGTTTGACCTGATGCATCAAGGTAAATCCATCCGCGCGGTTGTTGAATTCTAAGCCAGCGAAAAAATCATGTGAAAGGGCGGGGCAGGCATACTGCGCCGCCTTTTTCGTTCTGGGGCCAATGATCACAGCTGGTAACTGAGGGCCGCGTTTAGCATATGCCGCAACTGGGCTTCGTATTCGGGGGTATCGTATTGCCCGATGGCCGCAAGGTGCAGGGTTTTCTCAACAACGCTAATGCCGAGAATAACTGCCATGAACAGGGCTGCCTGAGTGCGATCGCCAATTGCTTTTTCCACCGCAGACTGCATGACTTCCTGTTGTTTTTCACGCACCAGCCCTCCGACCTCTTCGTCTTGGGCATTCATCAGCATGAGGTTCAGAACCGAAACCGCTTGCCCATCACGCGGGTGGTTTACAAATAGCTCAACAGTCAACTCTACCAGCGCTTCGCGAGATGAAACGTCAGGCAGGTCAAAAGCACCTTCGATTGTTGCTTCGAACAATCCGCGTTTGTTCCCGAAATACCGAGAGATCAGCGCCACATCAACGCCCGCCGCTGCCGCAATCTGGCGCAGGGATACGTTGGAATACCCGTGTTTCCACAAGAGAGTGCGCGCGTGGGTTAATAGATTTTCTCGGGTAATCAGGGCCTTGTTCATGGGTTGTTTTTACTCTGCTTGGAAAAAATGTCAACGCGTGTTGACAGGGCGAAAATTTGAGCTATCTAATAAAGTCAACGCTTGTTGATTTTTTGGGGCGGCATGTGCGGCTCTGTTTTTGCATCCATAGGGATTGGTGCTGAATGCACCAGATGCCATGCAGAACAGGAATATGTCACTTTCGCAACGGGCAGGACACAGAAGCTTTCATGCGCGTGGAAGACGCGCTGAAGATCGAAAGAGGTTTGGAATGGAACTGAAGGTAAACGGAAAATCCCATCAAGTTGATGTGGAAGAAGATATGCCGCTTTTGTGGGTCCTGCGGGATGAGCTGGGGATCACCGGTGTTAAATACGGTTGTGGCATTGCGGCCTGTGGTGCTTGTACCGTGCATATCGATGGGGTGGCCGTGCGATCCTGCCAAACCTTCGCAGCCGATGTTGATGGTGAGGTCACGACGATCGAGGGCTTGGGCACACCAGAGACCTTGCATGCCGTCCAAGAGGCTTGGGTTGAGCATCAGGTGGCGCAATGCGGTTACTGCCAGTCGGGCCAGATCATGCAGGCGGCCAGTTTTCTGGATTTGAATGCCGAACCTACAGACGATCAAATCGACGAAGCGATGAGCGGAAACCTGTGCCGATGCGGGACTTATCCGCGCATTCGTGCAGCCGTAAAATCCGCAGCAACAAAATTGCAGGAGGGCTGAGCCATGGGTCGTATCAAAACAATTGCGCGCCGTTCATTTCTGATCGGATCGGCCGCGATCCTCGGCGGTGTTGCCTTTGGCGCCTATATGGTGAAACGCGATCCGCAAAACCCTCTGACGGCTGATGCGGCAGAGGGGGATGCGGTGTTTAACCCTTGGGTGAAAATCAACGCGGATGGCATCACCTTGGTCACGCCGCATACGGATTTGGGGCAGGGCGCGCGCGCCATGCAGGCGATGCTGATCGCTGAAGAGCTGGACGTTGACATGGATCAGGTCTCAACCACTGCTGGTCAACCTGCCGCCGCATATTACAACACAGCGCTTGCGGCTGAGGCCGTGCCTTTCCGTTCGAACGATGACAGTTTCGGCGCCGAAGCGATGCGCACCACAATGGGCGCAGTGATGAAGTTGTTGGGCGCGCAGGTCACGGGTGGATCGACCTCGGTCCCCGATAGCTTTGACAAACTGCGCCAAGCGGGCGCTGTGGCACGCGAAACGCTAAAGCTGGCCGCCGCCAAAGAAACAGGTTTGACGGTCGAAGAACTCTCGACCGCTGCGGGGGCCGTTGTTTTGCCCGATGGCACGCGCCTAGCCTATACAGAGCTGGCGGCACAGGCGGCCCAAGTTGAGCCCGTAGAGAATGTCACCCTACGGGATCCGTCTGAATGGCGGATCATCGGAAAGCCCGTTCAGCGTTTGGATATCGCGGCAAAATCTACGGGAACCCAGACGTACGGTATCGATCTGCAATTTGACGGCATGGTGCATGCCTCGGTTCGGATGAACCCGCGCAAAGGGGCGTTGATGGCAGATTTTGATGCCAGCGCAGCCGAAGGGATGCGCGGCGTTTCCAAAATTATCCCGCTGCCTTACGGCGTTGCCGTGATCGCAGACAACACATGGCGCGCCTTTCGTGCCTTGGAAGAGATCGAGATCGAATGGGAGGCAGCACCTTACCCTGCTGAACAGGATGAACATTGGGCCGAGGTCGAAGCGTCCTTCGTTGAAGATCGCTTGGACAAAGAATGGCGCAATGACGGTGATGTTGAAAAGGCCCTGAAAAGTGGCAATATCGTCGAGGCCGAATACCGCGCGCCTTATGTCGCCCACCAACCCCTTGAGCCACTGAATGCTGTTGTGACGGTCCATGAAGACCGCGCAGAAATTTGGGCGGCGCATCAGGTGCCGCGCTATGTTCTGGAACGCGCTGCCGCAAAACTGGGGCTCGAGGTAGAGCAGATCACGCTGCACAACCAATATGCTGGCGGCAGCTTTGGTCACCGGCTGGAGTTCGATAATATCGACGTGGCCGTAGATATTGCCGCAGAAATGCGAGGGATACCGGTTAAGCTAACCTATCGCCGCGAAGAGGATTTTGTGCAGGATTACGCCCGCCAGATTGGCATGGCTAGGGGGCGCGGCGCTCATGCTGACGGTAAGGTGACCGCTCTTGATCTGGATATCGCAACAGTCTCCGCGGCGCGGTCCCAGTCAAAGCGCCTTGGCGTGGCGTTACCTGGACCAGATACGCAAATCGCGGCAGGGGCGTGGAACATGCGCTACGCCGTGCCAAACCTGCGTGTGCGCGCCTATGCGGTGCCAGAACTCGCGCCGACATCGTCTTGGCGGTCGGTTGGGGCGTCAACAGCTGGCTTTTTTGCAGAAAGCTTTGTGGACGAGGTGATCCATGCCGCCGGAGCGGACCAGATGGAAGAGCGTTTGCGTCTGGTCAACGATCCAGATGCGCGCGCAGTGCTGGAAGCGGTTGCCGAGATGTCTAACTGGGGCGAAACCCTTGGGCCCAAGCAGGGGCGCGGCGTTGCTTTGGTCACGTCCTTTGGGGTGCCAACGGCCGAAGTGGTCGAGGTGACGGATACCGAGGACGGCATCAGGATCGATCGCGTTTGGGTCGCTGCCGAGGTTGGCCGAGTGGTTGATCCTGTAACCTTTGAAAATGTCGTGATGGGCGGTGTCATCTGGGGGCTTGGCCATGCTATCAACTCTGAAATCACCTATTCGGACGGTATGGCTGAGCAGGATAATTTTCACGTGGCAGAAGGTATGCGGATGCATCAATGTCCCATCATCAAAGTGCGCGGATTGGAAAACAACCCAGCTGTGCGCGGGATTGGTGAACCCCCTGTCCCCCCCGCCGCTGCCGCTTTGGCTAATGCCATTTTTGCAGCGACTGGCACCCGCCTGAGAGAGATGCCATTCTACAATACAGTCGACTTTGTCTAATGGGTGCATAACTGTGTGAAACGATTTCTAGCCGTAGCTCTCGCCTGCACATTGGCACCGCCAAGCATTGTGCAGGCCCAATCTATCCAAGACGGGTTGGCCGCATGGGGGAAGATACATGCGGTCCTGTCACATCCGCGTTGTACCAACTGCCACGTCGGAGACAGCGGCCGCCCAGCGTGGGATGATTTAGGGTATGGGCGCGATCGCCTGCACGGTATGAATATCAACGCAGGCGAAAGCCGTATCGGAGCAGAAAGCATCCCCTGCCGCGCCTGTCATATCGGGACGGCGGGAAGCAATGACACCCCCCATATGGCACCTCGAGTAGATGACGCATGGCGCTTGCCGCCAGTCTCGCTTGCTTGGCGCGGGAAAACCAGTTTGGAAATTTGTGAATCCCTCAGCCATGCCGAAGAAGGGGCAGAGATTTCCGACCTGATCGAGCACGTAGAGCAAAGCGAATTTGTGCGCTACGGGTTTGAACCCGGGCAGGGGCGCAACGCGGCACCTGCGTCTATCTCGCAGCTGGTCGCATACCTAAAGGTGTGGGGGCGCGCAGGAATGCCGTGCAAAGGTGAGTGAGCGGCAAAACGAGTCGCAAACTGGCTTGACCTGACAAGGTGCGCCGCCTCACCATCACAGGATGGATATTCTACATATAACCCGCCCCGCGCCGCTTGTCGGTCTTGATGGCATCCCGATGCCATCCGATGATGCCCCCCGCGCGCAAGCGTTGGTTGATCGCTGCCCTGTGGCAGGAGAAACCCCGCTGAGCGCATCCATCGCCATCGCCACGCAGGCCGCTGTTCAAGATGTCTGGATCAAGGACGAGCGGGGCCGCATGGGGCTGGGCAGCTTCAAGGCGCTGGGCGCGGCTTATGTGATTGCCAGTGATGCACAAGAAGGCGATGTGAGCGGGCGCACCTATGTGACGGCAAGTGCGGGAAACCACGGCATGTCCGTGGCTGCTGGGGCGAAGGCCTTTGGTGCGGCCTCTGTTGTTTATATCGCAGAAACTGTACCCGAAAGCTTTGCCGCGCGGCTAGAAGAGCAGGGCGCGCAGGTGGTTCGGCAGGGGGAAACCTATGAGGACAGTTTGCGCGCAGCAGAAGCGGCGGCAGAGGCGAACGGCTGGGATCTACTGTCGGATGGGTCATGGCATGGCTATACTGATCGCCCCCATCGTTTGATGGAGGGCTATACCGTTCTGATGGCCGAAGCGATCCGGCAAATTCCGCAGCAGCCAACCCATATCTTTTTGCAGGCAGGGGTTGGGGGGCTTGCTTGTGCTTGCGCCGCATTGGCGCGTCAGGCGTGGGGCGATGGGCCTCGGATCATCGTGGTTGAACCTGACGCTGCGCCCGCTTTGCAGGGCTCGATTGTAGCTGGAAAAGCCGTTGAAAGCAGCGGACCTGTTTCTGAAATGGGCCGTCTGGATTGCAAAATGCCCTCGCTCATCGCGCTAAAGGGGCTGGCCCGTGACGCGGATGATTTCGCCCTCATCTCTGAAGAAGAGGGGCAGGCGGGTGCTGGCCTTGCTATGGTTGCGGGGTTCGGATCATCGCCCTCTGGCGCGGCGGGGATTTCCGCGTTGATTGCCTTGGACGAGGCGCAGCGCGAACAACTGGGGATCACGATCCAGTCCCGCATCCTCTGCGTGCTCAGCGAAGGACCCGCCTGATGCAACGAGGGTTTGCGCCGCAGGAGTTTGAAGAACGCCTATCGCGGGCGCAAATCATGATGGCGCGTGAAGGGCTGGACGCGCTTTTGCTCACCACAGAGCCTGATGTGCGGTATTTCAGCGGCTTTCTGACGCGGTTCTGGGAAAGCCCGTCGCGGCCTTGGTTTTTGGTGGTGCCCGCAGCGGGAAAGCCAATCGCCGTGATCCCGTCCATTGGCGCTGCTTTGATGGAAAAAACGTGGATCGACGATATCCGCACATGGCGTGCACCGGATGTTGATGACGACGGTGTCAGCCTGCTGGCCAATACGCTAAATGATTTGGGGGCAAAGCACGTTGGCACGCCGACGGGCCATGAAAGCCATTTGCGGATGCCGCTGGGCGATTGGCAAAAACTGCAAGCCGCCCTGCAAGGAACGGTGCGGGATGACGCGCGCATCGTCGCAAGGTTACGCGCCCAAAAATCCGAGGCAGAGGTCGCCAAAATCGCCCACGCCTGCGCAATCGCAGGGCGCGCGTTTGCTAGGGTCCCCGAGATTGCAAGCGCTGGCGTCCCTCTCTCAGCTGTGTTTCGCGATTTTCAGCGCTTGTGTCTGGAGGAAGGTGCCGATTGGGTGCCCTACCTTGCAGGTGGCGCAGAAAAGAACGGCTATGCGGATGTGATCTCGCCTGCAAGCGACACTCCGCTACAGCTTGGCGATATTTTGATGCTGGATACGGGGCTGGTTTGGGACGGGTACTTTTGCGATTTCGATCGCAACTTTAGCATGGGTGAGGCATCGTCGCTGGTATCGGCGGCCCATGTGAAACTGATCGACGCGGTCGAAGCTGCGGCAGGGATCGCGCGCGCAGGCACAACGGCCGCCGAACTCTTCCACGCCATGGATCAAATCGTGACTGGCGGGGCAGGGGGCTCGGACGCGGGGCGGTTGGGTCATGGGCTGGGTATGCAATTGACCGAAGGCCTCTCGTTGATCCCTCAGGACCATACCGTGCTGCGCGCGGGGATGGTCATAACATTGGAACCGGGTATCGAGACCGAGAATGGCAAGGTGCTGGTTCACGAAGAGGACATTTTGATCACAGAAGGCACCCCTAGGTTCCTATCCCCCCGATCTGGGCCAGACATGGTGCAGCTATGACCCGCTATTCATACAAACGAACGGCGGATGGCGCGCGCCCCCTTGGGCTGGTCGTTTTACAATCGGATGAAACGATAGAGGGCGATATGCGCCGGATGATGCCAGCCGCTACCCAGTTGCATGTCACGCGCGTTCCGAGCGCAGAGGAAGTCACCCCCGCCAGCCTGCGCGCAATGGCGGATCATATCACCACGGCGGCGGGGCTGTTGCCCAAAGCAATGCGATTTTCGTCCATTGGCTATGGCTGTACCTCGGCCACGGCACAAATCGGCGCGGCAAATGTTGCAAACCTGATCCGTCAGGGCGCGCCTGCTGATCTGGTGACAGACCCGCTGAGTGCTCTTGTCGCGGCCTGTCGCGCGTTAAAGATAGAAAGGCTGGCGTTCTTGTCCCCCTATACGGCGGATGTTTCCAGCAAATTGCGCGCGGCACTCGCGGAGGCGGGGATTGAAACGCCAGTCTTTGGCAGCTTTGAAGAGGCCAATGAAGCCAGCGTTGTGCGCATTGATGAGCATTCCATCAAAGAGGCGGCCTGTGATTTGGTTCGAAAGGCAGACGTTCAGGCGGTCTTCCTGTCCTGCACCAATCTGCGAACGCTTGATGTCATCAAAGCGATCGAAACCCGCACAGGGCTTGTCTGCCTGTCGAGCAATCAAGTGTTAGCGTGGCACCTATGTGAGGGGGCAAATGTGCCGGGCAGGCTGAACGCGGCACTGCGCCCCTCGTAAAAAATTCGAAATTTGAAGCGATAAGACGTGTTTCAACGTCTTGACGCTCCTGCGCTGATGTCATACCCAACGACGGTACGCGGGCGTTGTGTAATGGTTAAGACCTCAGTTTTCCAAACTGAAGATGAGGGTTCGATTCCCTCCGCCCGCTCCACCTTCCTTTGATGCGATAATGTCGCGGCTGTTCGCGCTTGACCCTTTAGGGGCAGCACGCCAAAAAGCGCTGCACGAATTTGTAAAGGACAGCGCATGGCGGATAGCCCCACGCCCCCACCCACAGCAACAGAAGAGCGCGCGCGTTCCCGTCGTCTTGGTGCATTGGGCGCTTTGGTGCCGTTTTTACGCCCCTACCGTTTGTTAATGGTCGGCGCGCTGGCCGCGCTGGTGGCAACGGCCATGATTTCGCTGGCCTTGCCATTGGCCGTTCGCCGCGTTGTGGATACGTTTGATACGGGCGAAGCGGCGCTGCTGGACCAGTATTTTCTTGCGGCGCTTGCGATTGCGGGATTGCTGGCGATGGGGTCTGCCCTGCGATATGCACTGGTCACGCGGCTGGGCGAACGTGTGGTTGCCGACATCCGAAAGGCCACCTTTGACCGCGTCATCACGATGAGCCCCGTTTTCTATGAGCGGATCCTGACGGGCGAGGTTCTTAGCCGTATTACAACCGATACCACTCTTATTCTCAGCGTTATTGGCTCTTCGATTTCGATCGCTTTGCGAAACTTCCTGACGTTCTTGGGGGGGCTTGTGCTGATGCTGCTGACCTCGGCAAAACTGGCGGGGTTGGTTTTGCTGGTTGTGCCAGCCGTTGTTTTCCCGATCCTGATCTTGGGGCGCCGCCTGCGCGTGTTGAGCCGAGAAAATCAGGATTGGATCGCTGCGTCATCAGGCAATGCTTCCGAAAGCTTGGGGGCGGTTCAGACCGTTCAGGCTTTCTCGCATGAGGTGGCAACCCGTGCCCAATTTGACAAGATGACAGAAAGCTCGTTTGACGCAGCAAGCCGCCGTATTCGCACCCGCGCGTTTTTGACTGCGATTGTGATCTTCCTTGTCTTCTCGGGTGTCGTCGGCGTTTTGTGGATTGGCGCGCGTGACGTGCGGGCCGATGTCATGACGGTGGGCGCGCTGGTGCAATTTGTGATCTATGCGATCATGGTTGCAGGGGCTGTTGCTGCGCTCTCCGAGATTTGGTCGGAGCTGCAGCGTGCAGCAGGGGCAACAGAACGTCTGGTCGAGCTGCTAGAGGCCGATGATCCGGTTGATGATCCCACCGCGCCAAAAGCGCTGCCAAATCCCGTTCAGGGGCATATCCGTTTTGAGGATGTTGAGTTCTCTTATCCCGCGCGCCCGAATACGTCGGCGTTGGACGGGGTAAATCTGGAAATCATGCCAGGTGAGACGGTTGCATTTGTCGGCCCTTCAGGGGCGGGTAAAACGACGATTATTCAGATGATCTTGCGGTTTTATGATCCGCAATCCGGCAAGATCACCTTTGACGGCATTGATCTGCGTGACCTAACGCGAGAGGCATTTCGCAACCAAATCGCCTTGGTCCCTCAGGACCCTGTGATTTTTGCGGCCTCTGCACGTGAAAACATCCGCTTTGGCCGTCCCGATGCAACGGATGCTGAAATCGAAAGCGCCGCGCGCGCCGCTGCGGCCCATGACTTTATCGCGGCATTGCCAGATGGCTATGATAGCTATTTGGGTGAACGTGGCGTGATGCTGTCTGGCGGTCAAAAGCAACGCATCGCCATTGCCCGCGCCATTTTGCGCGCCGCGCCGGTCTTGTTATTGGACGAAGCAACCAGCGCCTTAGACGCAGAAAGCGAACGCGCGGTTCAGGCCGCTGTTGAGGAGCTGAGCGAGGGGCGCACGACTTTGATCGTTGCCCACCGTCTAGCGACCGTGAAAAAGGCCGATCGGATTGTGGTTCTAGAGGATGGTCGCATCGTCGATACGGGCACCCATGATGCTTTGGTGGCCAAAGGCGGGCTTTATGCCAGATTGGCAAAATTGCAGTTCACCGATGGCGCTACGGAGGTGTAATTCCCTCTTGCGTTCAGGCGGCTTAGCGTGAAAACTCCGGCCATAATTTTAACCATTTTGGGAGTAATCAAATGGGTCTGTGGAGTTTCGTAAAAGGCGCTGGCAAAAAGGTTTTCGGTGGCGATGATAGCGCCGAAGTTACCGGTGCTGCGTTGCAGGATGAACTGAAGGACCTTGGTCTGGATGCCGAAGGTCTGGACATTGTTGTTGAAGGCGACAAAGTCAAAGTGACAGGTCAGGCCGCAAGCCAGGAAATGCGGGAAAAAGTCATTCTTGCTGTTGGTAACGTCGAAGGCGTCGCAGCGGTAGAAGATGATGTTTCCGGTGGCGAAGGTGAGCCGACATTCCACACAGTGGAAAAAGGCGACACGCTGTGGGCGATCTCGGAGAAGACTTTGGGCAATGGTGCCCACTACGAAAAGATCTTTGAAGCGAACAAACCAATGCTGTCACACCCTGACAAAATCTACCCTGGTCAAGTTCTGCGCATCCCGACTGCGTAACTAAATTTGGCCGCATCCAGCCCAAAGCTGGGTGCGGCCTCTTTGTAGCTGCGGCTGCACAGCCTGTTTTCCGCTTCTCATCCAATCCGTTGACGTTTGGGAAGCTTTGCGGATAACGCTGCGTCCTAAACCATGGATTGCTTGAATTTCTCCATTAGCCGCGTCATCTTGTCCTAGGAAAAATGACGCATGTCGAAAAAAAACGGCAGCACAGGGAGGAAATACATGAAATTCAGTGGAATCGTAGACCGCGATGCAATTGAAGCGGAGAGCGCGTGGGAAGACCGCGACGTCCATAAGACGCTTTATAGCCTGTTGGCGGACACGACGAAGAAATTTCCAGATCGTAACGCGCTTAGCTTTCAGCTGTTGTCAGGGCCTAAAGACCCGTCAGAGACGCTTAGCTGGAGCGAACTGCACGACAAAACGGTTCAGGCGGCGAACCTGTTTCGGAGCTTGGGCGTTGGCCCCAAAGATGTCGTGGCCTACATCCTTCCCAATGCGAACGAGACCGTCTTTACCTTGTATGGGGGTGCGATTGCTGGGATCGTTGCGCCGATCAACCCTCTGTTAGAAGCCGAGCAGATCGGATCGATCTTGCGCGAGACTAACGCGACTGTTGTTGTTACGCTGCGTCCGTTCCCAAAGACAGATGTCGCCGACAAGGCAGCAGAAGCAGTTGCGTTAGCGCCTAACGTCAAAACCGTTTTGGAAGTGGATTTGCATCGCTACCTGACTGGTTTGAAAAAGGTCATCGTGCCGCTGATCCGCCCGAAGCGGACTGTGCAAAATCAGGCGACCTACAAAAACTTTACCGACGAGCTGGCAAAACAGCCCAAAACGCTGCAGTTTGAAGACCCGCAAGAAGACCGCGTGGCATGCTATTTCCACACTGGCGGCACCACAGGCATGCCAAAAGTCGCACAGCACAAATACTCTGGCATCATCTACAACGGTTGGCTGGGCAATCGCATCCTGTTGGAAGAGACCGACAACATTCTCTGCCCGCTCCCGCTGTTCCATGTTTTTGCCTGCCACGTTATCTTGATGGGGGCTCTAACGGCGGGTGCGCATACAGTATTCCCAACACCACAAGGTTACCGCGGAGACGGGGTGTTTGATAACATCTGGAAACTGGTTGAGCGCTGGAAGGTCAGTTTTATCATTGGTGTTCCAACAGCAATCTCTGCGATGATGCAACGCCCTGTTGATGCGGATATCAGCACTGTAAAAAGCACTTTCAGCGGCTCGGCCCCACTACCGATGGAGCTATATCGCCGCTTTGAAAAAGCAACTGGCGTGGAAATCCTTGAAGGTTACGGGCTAACCGAAGCAACAGTTATGGTTTCTGGCAATCCGACAGATGGTTTGAAAAAAGTGGGCTCGATCGGGATCGAATTCCCTTATACTCGGGTTCGCATCATCAAGGGTACGCCTGATGGCCATGTCGATGCAGGGGTTGATGAGGTGGGTGAGATTTGTGTCTCTAACCCTGGTGTTTTTCCAGGCAACACCTATACGGAAGCCGACAAAAACAAAGACCTCTACTATGACGATGTTTACCTACGCACGGGCGATCTGGGTCGTAAAGACGAAGATGGCTATATCTGGATCACTGGCCGTGCCAAGGATTTGATTATTCGGGGCGGTCACAACATCGACCCTGCCGAGATCGAAGAAGCACTGCTGGGCCACGAAGCTGTTGCCTTTTCCGGTGCAATTGGCCAACCCGATGCACATGCGGGTGAAATCCCCTGTGCCTATGTTGAGCTGGTTGAAGGTGCATCGGTCACATCGGAAGAGTTGATCGCATTCTGTAAAGAACACGTTCACGAACGTGCCGCGCAGCCAAAATATATCGAAATCATGGATGAGCTTCCTAAAACAGGTGTTGGCAAAATCTTCAAACCTGATCTGCGCCGCAGCGCGATCACACGTGTGTTTGATCAGGCTTTGTCAGCCGCGGGTGTTGATGCGCGTGTTGATCATGTCGTTGATGACAAAAAGCGCGGCTTGGTTGCAAAAATCTCGATGAATGGGGCTGGGCCTGACGCTGTTGGGTCTGTTTTGGGTAACTTTGTCACCCAATGGGATGCGGCGTGAGCCAAACCAACTATGGCGCGCTCCTTGATGACGAGGTGCGCGCCTATATTGCACGGGGGGCAGCGTTCTATCCTCCCGATGCAGTTGACCTAACCATCGAACAGCAGCGCGCGGTTTATGACGACATGTGCGCAGCGTTTCACGCAGGACGCCCCGCAAATGTTGTAACTTGGGACGAACCGCTCGGCGGTATCCCATGTCGCCGTTATGAGGCGGGAGCAACCGATGTTACGCTGATCTATTACCATGGCGGCGGGTTTGTCGTTGGTGGCTTACACAGCCATGATGATGTCTGCGCAGAGCTTGCGGCGCGCGCTGGGGTGAGGGTCATCTCGGTTGACTATGGTCTCGCACCCGAAAACATCTTTCCCAACTGCTACAACGATGCAAAGTCTGCATTTGACGCGATCACTCAGAGCTTTACAGGACAGTTCCTTTTGGCTGGTGACAGCGCTGGCGGCAATCTGGCAGCAGCCGTGGCGCATCATAGCCGTGGTCAGGTCGCAGGGCAGGTTCTGATCTATCCCGGCTTAGGCGGTGATCCGACCAAGGGCAGCTATGTCGAGCACGCCAATGCACCCGAGCTGACAACGCGCGACATGCAGTTCTATCAAACCATCCGAACAGGCGGCAAAACGCCCCCTACAGATGATCCGCGCTATGCTCCGCTGCATGACACTGATTTCACAGGCTTGCCCCCCACAGTGATCGTAACGGCCGCCTGTGACCCGCTGGCCAGTGATGGCGAGTCTTATCGCGATGCGCTAAGGGCTGCCGGAGGGCAGGCGGTGTGGTTTAATGAGGCAGGGCTGGTGCACGGCTGTCTGCGCGCCCGCAAGGTCAGCAAACGCGGCGCTGCGTTCTTTGATCGCGTTGCCGTTGCTGTTGAGGCACTCGCGAAGGGTGAATGGCCCTATTAAGAGCCAATCATTTCAAAAAGCTACCAGCCTTCATCGTCTCAGGAACGGGGGCACCTAAACGGCTGAGGATGGTTGGCGCCAGTTGTAGCTGGTCAATCGTGACATCAGGCGCAGGGCCCTCGGCATCACCAAAATAATATAGCGCGGCCTCTTGTTGTAGCGGGTCACGCCCGCCGTGATGGCCGCGTTCATCTTGGCCGTGGTCTGCCGTTACCATCACCTCATATCCCGCAGCCCGCCATTTCGAAATGAACGGCGCCAGCATTTCATCCATCACGAAACAGGCGTGGTCCATCTCCTGACAGTCATGAAAAAAACGGTGGCCCATGCTGTCTAATGTGCAGGTATGCAGCATCCCGTAATTCAGGCCAAAGCGCAGACAAAGGTTGGTCAATGTAGCGAAGAGATCAAGGTCCGAAGGCGTCATTTGGTTGGCTTGGCCATAACCGGTCATCGTGTGAAAACGACCATGGTTAATCGTCGCGCTTTCAGGCTCGTCATATTCGATGTCGCGGACGTAATCGAAAGGATGGCGGTTAAAGAACTCTGACCAAAAGCTATGAGCAACGGCACCCGTCACACCGCCCGCTTTGCGCACTTGGGCAAAGATGTCAGGCTGGCTGATCCGGAAAACGTTTCCGTTGCCTGTGCAACCATGTTGGGCTGGCGCCACACCTGTATGGATCGAGGCATAACAGGACGCCGAGATCGACGGCAGGACCGAACGGATTTTCCAAACGCGCGCATCGCCGCTATCAACCCAGCCCTCAAGATTGCCAAACAGACGCCGCCAGTTGCGGTAGGGCACGCCGTCAAGGATGATCAAAAGAAGTTTGTTGTCCATGCACAAAGCCTTTCAAAACTATCCCCCCATAAGAGGATAGTTTTGCCAAAAAGCAATGTTCAAAACCGACAATCGGCAGCCATTTAACGGGCCGCGCAGGAGGCGGGCAAATCAGTTGCCCGCGCTCTCCATTTTACGGTTTGCGATGACCTCTTCCAGCCAGCCCAGTTTCATCTCTGGAACAGAGCTGAGCAGCAGGTCGGTATAGTCATCAAACGGCGGGGCAAGCACCTTGGATTTCGGGCCATAGCGCACGACTTGTCCCTGAAACATCACTGCGATGCTATCGGCGATTGCTTTTACCGTCGCTAGATCGTGCGTGATAAAGAGATAGGCCACATCCTCGACCTTTTGCAGCCGCAAGAGCAGTTTCAGGATGCCGTCAGCCACCAGCGGATCAAGCGCCGAAGTCACCTCATCGCAAATGATGAGCTTTGGCTTGGCCGCCAAGGCGCGTGCAATGCATACACGCTGCTTTTGGCCACCTGACAGCTCGGCGGGGTAGCGGTCTTGGAAACCTTCACCCAGTTCGATTTCGTCCAACAACTCTTGGATGCGGGCCTGTTTCTCTTTGCCTTTGAGGCCAAAATAGAACTCAAGCGGGCGACCAATGATCGTGCCAACGGTCTGGCGCGGGTTCATTGCAGTGTCGGCCATCTGATAGATCATCTGCAATTCGCGCAAATCATCCAAAGGGCGCGTCGCCAGATCAGGCGTGAGGGTGCGCCCGTCAAAGGTGATCTCACCCTTGCTGGGAGGCAAAAGGCCCGTGATCACACGTGCCAGCGTGGATTTTCCTGATCCACTTTCCCCCACCACAGCCAGAGTTTGGCCTGGGTGGATTTCAACGTTGATGTCTTTGAGAACGTCAAAGTTCGTCCCGCTATAGCGCGCGGTTACGCCTTCGACTTTTAGAACCGGATTGTCGCTTGGCTCTTTCTCGACGTGTTTGATCGACCGAACGGACACCAGCGCCTGCGTGTATTCCTCGACAGGGTTGTTGATGATCTGATCGGTGGTGCCGTATTCAACCATCGCGCCCTGTTGCAGCACCATGATGTGGTCGCTGACTTGCGCCACAACGGCAAGGTCGTGGGTGATATACAGGGCGGCAACGCCTGTGTCGCGGATCGCATCCTTGATCGCTTTCAGAACGTCGATCTGTGTGGTGACGTCCAGCGCCGTCGTCGGTTCGTCAAAGACAACCAGATCGGGCTCTGGGCAGAGCGCGAGCGCCGTCATACAGCGTTGCAGCTGGCCGCCAGATACTTGGTGCGGATAGCGTGACCCGATGTTTTCAGGATCGGGCAAGCCCAGTTTTTCAAACAGGGTAACGGCGCGTTGCTCGGCCTCGGATTTGGAAAACTTGCCTTGGCTGATTGCAGCTTCGGTAACTTGTTCCATGATCCGTTTTGCGGGGTTGAACGAGGCAGCTGCGGATTGGGAAACATAGGTAACCTCGGCGCCGCGCAGGTTGCGTTTGTCCCCCATCGTGGATTGCAAGACGTCGCGCCCGTTCACCCAGACTTCGCCGCCAGTTAGCTCGACTCCGCCGCGACCATAAGCCATTGCGGCGAGGCCAATGGTGGATTTCCCCGCGCCGGATTCCCCGATAAGGCCCAACACTTTGCCTGCTTCCAGATCGAAATCCACACCGTGGACGATTTCGATCTCGCGTGATTTCTCACCCGGTGGAAAGATCGTCGCGCCGATTTTCAGGCCGCGTACTTTGAGTAGAGGTTCACTCATCCCCGACCCCCTTTCAATGATGTGGTTCGGCTGAGAATCCAGTCCGCCACAAGGTTGATCGAGATGCACAAGGCGGCGATGGCGTAGGCAGGGTAAAGAGCCGCCTGAATGCCATAGTTGATGCCTTCCTTGTTCTCTTTCACGATCCCGCCCCAGTCAGCCTGTGGTGGCTGTACGCCAAGGCCAAGGAACGAAAGCGTCGAGACGAACAACACCATAAAGATAAACCGCAGGCCCATTTCCGCCACCAATGGTGACAACGCGTTTGGCAATGTTTCGCGGAAGATTATCCAGCCGATTTTCTCGCCCCGAAGGCGGGCGGCTTCGACGTAATCCATGACAGTAATGTCAACGGCCACAGCACGCGCTAGGCGATATACCCGTGTGCTATCCAGCAGGCCCATCAGGACGATCAGCGTCACGATTGTTGTGGGGAGAACCGACAATACAACCAGCGCAAAGATCAAGGACGGGATGGACATGATCAGGTCAACAAAGCGGCTAATCAGCTGGTCCACCCAGCCGCCAGAAACCGCGGCAAAGAAACCCAGAACCGATCCAGTCACAAAGCTGAGGATGGTTGCGGCGGTGGCGATAAAGATCGTCGTGCGCCCGCCCCAGATCATGCGGCTTAGCAGGTCGCGGCCGATGCTGTCAGTGCCGAGTAAGAACTCGGAAGAGGAGGGCTCCCACACGTCGCCAACGACTTCGGCCATGCCATAAGGGGCAAGGAACGGGGCAAAGACAGCGCAGAAGAAAAAGAGAAAGGTGAAGAACAGGCCGATCAAAGCGGCAGGAGGTATACGGATCATTTTGGATGCCTCAGACGCGGATTGGTCACAATGGAAACGATATCGGCAATCAGGTTCAGGCCGATATAGACAGCAGCAAAGATCAAGCCACAGGCCTGCACAACAGGCACGTCTCGTTTGCTCACGTGGTCAACCAGATATTGGCCCATGCCAGGGTAGGCAAAGACAACTTCGACAACCACAACACCAACAACCAGATAGGCCATGTTGATCATCACAACGTTGACGATAGGGGCTACGGCATTTGGAAAGGCGTGCTTGCGAATGATTTTGAGCATCCGAAGGCCTTTCAGTTCGGCCGTTTCGATATAGGCGGATTGCATCACATTCAGGATGGCCGCGCGGGTCATGCGCATCATATGTGCCAGAACCACCAGCGTCAGAACCATCACAGGGATCGCAATCGCGTTCAACTTTGCGCCAAGGCTCATTGAATCGTTCATGATGGCAACGGATGGGAACCAGCGTAGCTTGATCGCCAGCCAATAGACCAGAATGTAACCGATCATAAATTCGGGGATGGAAATCGTGGTCAGCGTGACCGCCGAGATCAGTTTGTCAGGCCATCTGTCTTTGTAGCGAACAGCCAGCAGGCCAAGGAAAATTGCCAGCGGCACGGAAATAACAGCGGCCCAGAACGCGAGGAACATAGTGTTCTTCAAACGCCCGCCAATGCTTTCAGCGATGTCGCGGCCATTGGTGAGCGCGGTGCCAAGGTCACCCTGTAGGACACCACCTAACCAATTGAAATACCGTGTGACAGGTGGATCATTCAGCCCAAGTTCCGCGCGCAAGTTGGCGAGGTTTTCGGGGGTCGCACCCTGTCCGAGGATTTGTTGCGCCACATCGCCGGGCAGCATAGTCGTGCCAGCAAAGATCAGGATGGACGCGGCGAAGAGCAGCAGGAGGCCCAGCGCTAAGCGCTGGGCGACCAAAGTTACAATGGGATGCATGAGGTGATCACGCTTTCCATGTTGTTTTGAACGCGTACCAGTTCATCATCGGGCCGTTTGGATCACCCTCAAAGCCATGAACTTCGTTGGAAACCGCATCGATGAAGTCGTTGAACATTGGCAGGATCAGACCGCCTTCTTCGTTCAACATGCGACCCATCTTGGAGTAGATTTCCTTGCGCTTGGCTTCGTCCAGCTCGGCGCGTGCTTCTAGCAGCATTGCGTCGAAATCATCACGCTTCCAGCGGGTGTCGTTCCAATCGGCAGTGGAGAGATACGCGGTTGAGTACATCTGGTCCTGTACAGGGCGGCCGCCCCAATAGGATGCGCAGAACGGCTGTACGTTCCAGACTTCGGACCAGTAACCGTCGTTTGGCTCACGCTTGATTTCCAACGGAATGCCTGCCGCCTGAGCAGACTGCTGGAACAGCGCTGCCGCGTCTACTGCACCTGGGAAGGCGCCGTCAGCAACGCGCAGGATGATCGGGCTGCCGTCATGGCCGGAAGCCGCATAGTGGGCCTTGGCTTTTTCGATGTCATAGTCGCGCTGAGGGATGGTTTCATCAAACAGCGGGTAGGCTGCGTTGATGGGCATGTCGTTACCGATACCGCCGTAACCCTGCAGGATTTTCTCAACCATTTCTTCACGGTTGATCGCGTGCTTCAGCGCCAAGCGCAGTTCGTTGTTATCAAACGGCGCGGCGTCGATATGCGCGATAAACACATAGTGGCCACGACCAGAAACGTTTTTCACACTCAAAGTCGGAGCGCGGTCCAGCAGTTTTGCGATCTTTGGCTCAACGCGGTTGATCGCATCAACCTGACCAGACTGAAGAGCCGCCGTACGGGCAGTCGCATCGTTCAGAACGATAACTTCGACGCTGTCATAATGCGCGATAGTTGACTGATCGCCGCCCCAATAGTCGCTGCGGCGGGTTGCGGATGCGCGTACACCAGGCTCAAAGGTGTCCATGACATAAGCACCAGTACCGATCGCGGCTGTTTCAGCGCCAAAGCCGCCGTCCGGCTGGATCATCAGGTGATAGTCGGCCATCAGATATGGCAAGTCAGCGTTGCCAACGGAAAGCGTGACTTCGAAGACATTGTCGCCATCCGTGCGCATGCTTTCGATGCCCTTAACGATGCCCAAAGCACCGGATTTGGAATCTTCGTTAGAGTGACGCTCCATCGTGCGCAAAACATCCTGAGCGGTTACCGCTGCGCCGGTAGAGAAGGTGATGCCGTCACGGATGGTGAAGCGCCATGTTTTTGCGTCTGCCGAGCCTTCCCAGCTTTCTGCAACCAAACCTTGCAGGTCACCAGATGCTGTTACTTCAACTAGGGTCTCACCCCAAAGCTGACCAACCGCGATTGGCACATCAGATGCCCACAATGCGGGGTCTTGGGTGTTGGTGCTTTCGCCGCCCTGTACGCCCATGCGGAATGTACCGCCAGCTACGGGGGTTGCATGGCTGTCTGCTGCTGCAGAGTTGGCCAGCATTGAATTTGCTACTGCTGCTGTCACGCCCAAGGCGGCTGCACGCGTGACGAACTCACGACGGGTCATCAACCCGTTGGTCACGGCTGTGCTCAGCTGTTTCAGTTGATCTTTCATAGTGTGGTCTCCCAGTTGGAATCGTACGTCTTTTGCGCACGCTGTAGTGGTGGATGATTTAAGGTTGCGCATTTGGGCACATGTCGCAAGGCGAAATACCTTGGTTGTGTAACAGCGGCGTTATAGGTGGTCGCGCGGAATGGCCTCGCTTTCTTCGCGGGAATACACAAGTTCGCCATTCTCCCAAGCTTCAATTTTGGCTGTAAGGTGAAAGGTGGTCGCATCCGATCGCATACTGCATTGAGCACGGCTACGTAGGGCTATGCCGTCTCTTTCCAAAGTGTCTTCCCAATCACATTCGCCCCGCGCTGATAGCGGATCGTCGGGATGAATATCCCAGCGTTCGCGCGCGATGGAGCCTGTGATTAGGCCATGGTCTGAATCTTTGATCTTTCCAAAATCATCCTCAATTATGAGGCTATGCGTGCCGGTTACCATGTCCACCTCTTGCCGCCTCACGTGATTTTCTGGGCGAATCTCTTCGGTTTCCCACGGCGGTGCTGCTTCGGGCTGTTCAAATGTTACTTCATCATGGCCCTTCGTTGGGCGCTGGGGCAGGGCGATGCTGCCCTTGGAAATGTGAAGTGCGGCGGCTTCTGGCGCTGGCCACAAAAGCGGCCAATAAGCCGTCGATATAGAGACACGGATTCTGTGCCCTTTGGGAATGCGGTAGGCAATATGGTCAAGGTTCAGGGAAATCTCTTCGGCCACACCCGGTGTCATCTTGCTAGGCGTTGATGCGCTTTGTCGGTGCGATAGATTAAGAACGCCATAGGTGATGCGCGTAGATACCCCGTCTGGGTGAATGTGATTCAGCCGAACGGCCATTTGCGCCTGCGGTTTGTCAGAGGATATCGTAACAGTAAGACGCGGTGCGCCAACCAAATCCATATCAGCGGCCAAGGGGGCAGAGGTGAAGGTAGATGATAATGCGTCATCACCCCGCTGATCGCCGGGCATTTCGGGGCCTAGCCAGATGGCGCAATATTCTCCGGCGGCAGCGCCACAATGCGCGGGAGAGGAGACATCGACGTTTATCAATTGCGGTGCGTCTTCTAGCGATGCGTTTTCACCCAAGTGTAATGTCTGCACAGGTAGATGTGTGGTTGCCCCTGTCTTTTCGGCGATCCAGCGGCCGCTGCGCTCTTTATACCATGCGGCGGGGCGTACCCCGTCCATAAGATAGGCGCGATAGTCCGGATCTTCCTCAACGCCGGTGTCTATCCCCTTTAGCCAATGGTCCCACCATCTAAGAGCCTCCTGCAGGAAGCCGATACGAGGTTCGGGTGCTGCGAAATGGGGATATTTATGCACCCATGGTCCAACAATCCCCTTTGCGCCGTCTAGCGCCTCAACCAGTTGGGGGACGGCGTTTTTATAGGCATCTCCCCAGCCGCCAACCGCTAAAACCTTTGCCTTGATTTTCGAGTAGTCTTCGCAGACCGATCCATGCTGCCAATAGGCATCCCTTGTTTGGTGGCGGAGCCAGACAGAGGGCAGGAATGGTTCGTTCTCGAGGCGATCTAACCACATCTTGCGCCAGTCACTACGCAAAGCCGGATCCGGCGCGCGGCTGGAATAGCTCCACATTGTGGCGCCCCAGCCAAGGTTTTCGTTCAGCAGGCAACCTCCTTTATAATGGATGTCATCGGCAAAACGATCGACTGTTGAGCAAAGAGTAATGACAGCTTTCAGGGCTTCGGGAGCCAAGGCCGCAACCTGAAGCCCGTTGAACCCGCCCCAGCTGATCCCCATCATGCCTACATTGCCGTTGCACCAAGGTTGGGCCGCTGCCCATTTGATGACTTCAACAGCGTCGGAAAGCTCTTGTGCGGTATATTCATCCTCCATCAACCCTTCGCTATCGCCATTTCCGCGCATATCTACGCGGGCGCAGGCATAGCCCCGTTCGGCTAAATAAGGGTGGGTCAACGCATCGCGTGCACAGGTGCCATCGCGTTTGCGATAGGGAAGAAATTCAAGGATGAGAGGAACCGGATCGGCCTCGGCGTCTTTTGGTCGCCAAAGGCGGGCGGAAAGGCGAATGCCATCTGATAGGGTGATCAAATGGTCCGGATCTTCGGTAATTGCCCGAAGTGAATGATTTTTTATGGTCATATGGCCAACGTTGGCCCAGATCGGTTGTAAGTCAATAAGGAAGGCGAAATCGGAGCTAAAGCCTTGATAGGACTCTGATTGTTGCACTCAAAAGCAGCTTAATCACCCCCGCGACCTATGAAAGGTTGTTGCATCGGGCGCACATAATTGAATCTGCGGGGAAAAATTGGTGATAAAACACTGGATTTCCGTGAATCGTGTGAATAATGTGGTCACATAACGGTGAAATCACGGCACGCTCGAACGGGCCGGGTAGCAGCAAAACAAAAAAACAATAGAAGTAAGTGATCTGCACAAAGCAGGCGCTTTCGAGTAGAGTGGTAAAAACTATGAATGCGATTGATTTCGTTGTTCGCGGAAGTGCGGGCGGCATGCAGCGCGGAACAGTATCTGCGGATGCGCAAAACCAAGTGATCCAGGCCGGTTCCGGCCAGGAAATTTCCATTAACGCACGTCAATCCGATTTCGCGAGCCAAGTGCGGACAGGGGATCAGCTGGTGATCACGTTGGCCGATGGCCGCACGATCACAATTGACAACTTCTTCAACGATAGTGGCGCGGCGAACCGGTTGTTCGTTTCGGCTGATGGCTACCTGAACGAGGTTAGCTTTGTGGATTCCGGTCAGGGCAATTTGTATGCTCAGTACGGGCCAACTGCAGAATGGGGCAAGTGGAGCCCCTCTGATGAATTGATCTTCCTCGGCAACTCCGAAATTGCCGGTGTTGCGCTGCCTGAAGGCGGTGCTGATGACGTTTCCATGCTTGGGGCGGCTCTGTTGGGTACGGGCCTGCTGGGCGGCGGGGGCGCGGCTGTCGCGGCTGGCCTTGGTGGTGCTGCTGTTATTGGCGGTCTCGCTGGTGGCGGCGGAGGCGATGACGGTGTTGCAGCGCCTTACGTGAATGATGAGGATGCAAACGTTGCAATCGGCGGTGACGAGGGTGAACAGACCCTTACGATTACCGGCGGCGGTGAGCCAGGTGACACGGTTGTTGTAACGGTTGGCGAAGAAACTGTTGAAACAGTTATCGACGATGATGGTAACTTCTCGGCGGTATTTGAGGGCGATAACTTCCCTGCCGATGGCGTGTATGACTCGGTTGTGACTGTCACAGATGGTGACGGCAACGAGACTGTTCTTGATGGGCCGTCTTTTGAAATTGACACAATCGCGCCTGAGATTTCCTTTACCTCTGGCACAGAATCTACGGGTGACTTCTTTAATGAGGTGACTTTTGAAGATGGTGTGACATTGACTGGTACAGGTGAAGCGGGTGCGACGCTTGCGATCACAATCGCGGGTATCACGCAAACGACCGTTGTCTCCGAAACCGGTTCTTGGACTGTTTCATGGGATCCGGGTACATTGGATGCGGGTGAGTACACAACAGGTATCACAGCCGTTACAACGGATTCATTCGGTAACACGCGCAGCTACACAGAGACATTGGTTGTTGATACGGTCACTTCTGTAACTGTCGAGACAGCCACCGTTGGTGGCGACGGCACAATCAACAGTGTTGAGCACGCAGATGGTGTTTCTTTCAACGGCACCGCGCAGGCTGGCTCTTCGGTTGAAGTGACTGTTGCTGGCATCACGCAGACTGTTATCGCAACAGAAAGCGGCACATGGACGACAACCTTCTCATCAACAGATTTGGCTGCTGGTGAATACACAGGTACGGTTTCAGTTGTAGCAACAGATACCTTCGGCAACGTTGCGACCACATCTGGCACATTCGAAGTTGACACTTTGGTACGTGATTTTGCGATCACGTCCAGCACCGGTGGTGCAGATGGTGTTATCAACGCAGATGAGGCAGGCCAGCCGCTGACCGTTTCTGGGATGACCGAGCCAGGTTCGACTGTTGTTGTTGAATTGGGTGGCGCAACCGTAACTGCGGTTGTTTCGGCGAATGGTAGCTGGACAGCGACATTCCCTGCGGGCTCGATCCAATCGGGTACTTACACCTCCACAATGACTGCGACCGCAACGGATGCGGCTGGCAACGTTGATACCGCTACGACTTCTGTACAGGTTGATACAGACGCTGGTGTGTTGACGATCGACAGCACGCCTGTTGAAGGCGACGACATTGTGAACCATGATGAAGCCAGCGATGGTGTGGTTCTGACAGGTACCGCAGATCCTGGTGCAGTTGTTACAGTGACAATGGAAGGCGTAAGCCACAACGTCGTCGCGAATAACTCAGGCAACTGGGAAGCCTTCTTTTCGGCGAACGATGTTGCTGCGGGTGTTTACACCGCAGAAATCACAGCGACGACAACAGATCCTTACGGCAACAGCCGCCAAGCTTCTGATAGCGTCGAAGTCGATACGCGCGTTGATAACCTAAGCGTTTCAATGAGCGATATTGCCGTAGATAACATCATCAGCAACGCCGAACATGGTGGAAACGTGACCGTTACAGGTACAACCGAAGCCGGTTCGACATCTGTTGTTGTCACTTTGGCCGACCTAACAGCCAACGCAACCATCGATGCTGCGGGTAACTGGAGCGCGGTGTTTGACGCCAGCGCATTGGACAAAGGTACATACACCGCAGATGTTGGCGTAACCGTAATTGACGGTGTTGGTAACGTCGCAACAGCGGCCGCGACCGTTGAGGTTGATACCGAAGTTCTGCCACTGGCAGCAACCAGCAACTCCGCCGGTGGCGATCAGGTGGTTAACGCAGCCGAAGCCGCAACAGGTATTGATCTGGGCGGTACTGTTGAGCCTGGCTCAACTGTGCAGGTCACATTCGATGGAACGCAATATACTGCAAACGTAGATGCCGCAGGCAATTGGTCTTTGACCGTACCAGCCAGCGACGTACGCAGCGGTGCTTATGCTGCTGATATCGTGGTTGAGGCGACAGACCACGTTGGAAACGTTGCGGAAATTACCGATACGCTATCCATCGATACAGCCGCGCCAGATGGTCCTGTTATTGCATCCTTCACCCGTGCAGGTGACGGTATCCGCGGTATCTCCATCGAGACAGAAATGGACGGCGGTGCCGCATCAGGGGACGTTCACAGCGTTTCACAAGTTGCATCAGACGGTTCCATTTCAGAGGTGGCTGGCCAGCAGGGCTTTAACTCCTTGCGCGGTGAGACGGATTTTGTCTTCAATGAGAACGTTCCGAACGGTTCCCAGTTGATCGTGAACTCAACCGATGCAGCAGGCAACACATCGGGCACCTATCTGGTTCTTGATGACGAAGCGGCGACAAACTCGGTTGATCTGACAAACATGGCGCTGGGTGAATACCAGATCGAAAACCTCGATCTCGACTTTGCCGAAGCTGCCAGCGTTGTGATTGACGAAGCAAGCCTGTTGGCTCTCTCGACTGAAAGCAACACGCTTACCATCCACGGCTCTGCCGAGGATCAGGTTACGATCCAAGGTGGTGTTGCCCAAGGTACACAAAGCGTCGATGGCCAGACTTACAATGTCTATGCCGTTGGCACCGAAGGTACGCTGCTGGTCGAACAGGAAATCCCTGTAACGATCTAATCGGCGACGACCAAGACAACGGGATGCGGCGGGGCCAAACCACCGCCGCACCCGACAAAATAAAAAAGAACAAAAATAAATATAATATCGGCACGTTAAGGGCAGGATATGGGGCAGTGTAGGTTAAGAACCGCAGCGATGTGCGCAAGTGCGCTCGCGCTAGCGGGGTGTTTATCAGATGTAGGTGGCAACGCAGGTTCGCCGGACGCAGTAGCGATGCAAGCTACAACGTCCAACACGGCAACTGCAAAACCAACACATACCGAAAAGTTAAACGCACAAAGCGAAATTATTCAGGGGTTGATCGCCCGCCGTTCGGTTCTGCCATCGGGTGGACCCTACAGCAGTGTGGCAACAGCGGTTTTGGCCGCGAACTCGCGCAGCGCTGAAAGCGATCTGCGCGCTGCGCAGTTACGGGCGCGCGCTGCATCAAAAAACTGGCTCCCCCAGATCGGGCCAAGCATCAGCTTGACCTCTCTTGGATCGGTGGTTGCCAATCTGGTTGTTGATCAGGTGTTGTTCGACAATGGCCGCAAAAAGGGCGAGCGCGAATTTGCGGTAGCAGATGTGGAAGTCGCCGCTGTTGCTTTAGCTACCGACACAAACGAACGCGTTCGCACAGGGTTGGACCTATATATCAACGCTGTTGAAGCCCGCGAAAAACATGTGCTTGCCAGCAAAAACGCAAAAGACATCGGCCACTTTGAGTGGATCATGCAGAAACGGGTCGAAGGCGGCGTCTCTGACAGTTCCGATCTTCATGTTCTGCGTCAGAAGCTGATGGAAATTCAGGCAACGCAATCCGCAGCATCAGAGACGGCTAACACGTCAATTGCCGAGTTGAACGCCATGTCTGTTGGCGACCTCAGCAACATCCGCGGGACGTCTAATCTACCTGTTCGTGCGAATATCGCCCAGCCGCTTAGTGTTACACTGGCCGAAGCAGAGAAAATCCGCGCCATTGCCGCTGCAAAAGTTGACCGCGCCGATCAGCTCCCTGGCCTGAGTGCCAGTGGTAACGTGGGCGAAGACAGCACCTTTGGTCTCAAAATCGATTCCGATAACCTGTTGGGCATCGGAACACGGGATAATCTGAAAGCGATCGAAGCGACAAAAGAGGCCGCAGGCCGCCGTGTTTCGCAAGCCAATGAGGATGCGAACCGCCAACTGCGCAAATATGAAGGCCAGATTGCTTCCAAAGAACGCCAAGCAGCAGAAGCCGCTGGGCTAACCGCTCAGGCGAAACGAAACCTCGATTTGTTTCAGGCCCAGTATGACGCGGGGCAACGGCAGGTGATGGATGTGGTGGGGGTGTATGAAACCTTTGCCCGCCAGCAAGAAGCAGAAATCACATTGAAATATGAAGCGATCCGTTTGCGCGTGGCCATGGCCGAGCTCTTGGGCGTATTAGCGGATGGATCAGCGATATGAGCAAGCCTTTTACCCTCACGATCATCAACGGAAACGCTGCACGCTTGAAAGCGGAAGACGTTGCCGAGGTGGAAACGCCTGAAGCAAACAACACCTCAACCTTCGAGGACAAGATCCGCGCGCGTGGGGCATTGATTGCAACATACGCAAGCGTATTGGGCAGCGAAGTTTCCCAAGCTGACCTATCTGATGCATTGGTGCGTCGGCTAAAGCCAGAAGCAACCGAGCAAGACGAAGCGCAGATTATCGCAACTTTGCTACGCCGGAACGGGCTGACAGCAGAATTGATCCGCAGCGAAACCCTAGAGGATCAGGCCTTTCCATCGCTGGTCTATATGACCTCTGGCCAGTTGTTGCTGGTGATGGGGCGCGACCGCGATGATCTGGTTGTATATGATGTAACCTGTCCAGATAACCGCGCCTTGGTTCCAGCTGCGGATTTTGTACCGTTCTTTTCCGGTTTGACCCTGCGCGCGCAGATGCCCATCGAAAAGGTCGCCGAGGTTCACAAGACAGCGGAAAAGCCAAAGCATTGGTTCTGGGGGCAATTCGGCCGCTTCCGCCGCCAGTTGGCCGAAGTTGCCTTGGGCTCTTTCGTTGCCAACCTATTGGCCGTGGCTGTCGCGTTGTTTTCCTTGCAGGTTTATGACCGTGTGATCCCCCACCAATCCGAAGCCACCCTTTGGGTGCTTGCAGCTGGTGCTGTTCTGGCTTTGCTAATGGAAGCCTTTATCAAAATTGCCCGCGCGCAGTTGATGGACGGGGCAGGGCGCCAGATCGAGCTTTCGGTTCTTGAACTTCTTATGAACCGTATTCTGGGGATGCGCAGCGACAAGCGCCCTCAGGCACCTTCTGATCTGTTTTCTTCTATGCGTGAATTCGGCTCGGTTCGCGAGTTTTTCACCGCGTCGACGATTGGCACCATTGCGGACATTCCGTTCATCTTTGTTTTCCTCGCGCTGGTAGCATCCATCGCTGGTAACGTGGTGTGGGTTTTGGTGCTGGGCGGCATCCTGATGGTCGTGCCTGGGTTCTTTATGCAAAAGCGCATGATCCGTCTGACCCAAGAAACCCAAGGCGCAACAGCGAAATCATCGCGTTTACTGCACGAAGCGATTTTTGAGCTCGACACCGTCAAAACCCAACGCGGTGAAGACCGTGTTCAGCGCCTATGGTCAGAACTGACAACCCTTTCTGCGGTGAAGTCATCCGAGCAACGCAAGCTGGCATCCGCCCTGACATTCTGGAGCCAAGGCGTGCAGCAAGGCACATATGTTGCTGCCGTAATCATGGGGACCTATTTGGTTTTCGCGGGACACTTCACCGTTGGGTCGATTATTGCGACCGGCATCCTGACCTCTCGCACATTGGCGCCGCTGACACAGTTGGCTGGTACAATGGCCCGTTGGGGCAATGTGAAATCCGCACTGGACGGGTTGGAACATATCGCCACCTCCGAACAGGATTCCGAGGAAGACCGCCACTATATGCGGCGCGACCACCTAGCAGGCAACTTTGAGCTGCGCGATGTCACTTTCCGCTACATGGAAGAAGGCGCGCCAACGCTGGACCTGCCGGGGATCAACATTCTTCCAGGTCAACGGATTGCGATCCTCGGGGCGAATGGCTCTGGCAAGTCCTCCTTGCTGAAAGTGCTGAGCGGCCTTTACGCACCAACAACGGGCCGTGTTTTGATTGACGGCACAGAGATGACCCAGATTGAGCCGCGCGACCTGCGCCGCCTGATCGGCTATTTGGGCCAAGACGTGCGTCTGTTCTCGGGCACATTGCGCGATAACCTCAACCTGACAATGCTGGAGCGCGACGATGCGCGTTTGATGCAGTCTTTGGATTTTGCAGGGCTGGGTGAGTTTGTTCGCAACCATCCAAAGGGTCTGGATCTAGAGATTTTGGACGCAGGTGCGGGCCTGTCCATTGGTCAACGTCAGTCTATCGGCTGGGCGCGCCTGTGGCTGCAAGACCCAAAGATTTGTCTGCTGGATGAGCCAACCGCCGCGCTGGACCAAAAGCTAGAGCAGGGGTTGGTCAAACGGTTAGAGACATGGATGGCGGGGCGTACCGCGATTATCGCAACACACCGCGCGCCAATTCTGGCGCTGACAACGCGGACGATCATTTTGTCGAACGGACGGATGAGCATCGATGGCCCTCGTGATGAGGTCATGGCGCATCTGACTGCCATCAAGGGAGATGCAGCATGAGCGTAGCCATGGACAACCATATTGATCGTCAAATGCGCGGGCCCTCCCTTGTTGTTTGGCTCAGCGCGGCAACGGTTATCGTTTTTCTCATCTGGGCATTCTTTGCATGGGTGGATGAGATCGTGCGCGCCGAAGGTTCGATGATTTCCAGCTCGCGCCCACAGATCATTCAAAACCTTGAAGGTGGCATTCTTTCCCAGCTTTCGGTTGGGGAAGGGGATATTGTCGATGCGGGTGACATTCTGGCCCGTTTGCACAACACACAGTTCCAATCCTCGGTGGATGACCTTCAGGATCAGATCAGCGCGTTTGAAATCCGGCGTCTGCGCCTAGAGGCCGAGATTGATGGCGATTATCAATTTGACGTTCCCGAGCAATGGCGCGTGCGCACGCCAAGCATGGTTGCCTCAGAGGCCGCATTGCTGCAGGCGCGCCAGTCAGATTACGTGACATCGGTTGAGGGTGCAAAACAGGTGCTGGTCGAAGCGCAACGCGAGCGGGACCTGATGAACGGCTTGTTGAAGAACAAAATCGTCTCCCTGATCGAAGCGACCCGCGCACGCAAAGCCTTTGCAGATGCCAAAATCAAATACGACGATGTCGTCACCAGCACCGAGTTGGAACGCGCACAGGAATATTCTGACGTTCTGAAAGAGCTGGCAACCCTGCGCCAGAACCTAAAGGCCAGCACCGACCAGTTGGATCGCACGATCCTGCGCAGCCCAATGCGCGGCATTGTGAACAACCTTAGCGTTACCACAATCGGCGGCGTTGTCCGCCCGGGTGAAGAGATTTTGCAGATCATCCCACTGGATGAAGAGCTATTTGTCGAGGCACGGGTCAAGCCGGAAGATATCGCAGGTGTTCGTCGCGGTCAGGCGGCAACGGTGAAGTTATCGGCCTATGATTACACAATCTACGGCACCTTGCAGGGTGAGGTGAAACTGATCTCGGCGGATACATTCAAGGACGAGCGCGCGCGTGACCCAGATGGCGACCCCCATTACAAGGTGACACTGGCAGTGGACACTGAAAACCTGACCCAGCGCCAATCCGAGCTGGAAATTCGCCCGGGTATGCAAGCGAGCGTCGAGCTGCACACAGGGTCTAAGACAGTCCTGCAATACTTGCTCAAACCTTTGTATAAATCCAAAGAAGCCTTCCGCGAGCCGTGATCCGATCGAGCGCTTGCGCGCAAGACATGTTTTAAGTTGCACAAAATGCGGGCCCGCGCGGTCCGCATTTTGCGTTTTAGCCTGACGTGACGGGCTTAGCTTTCAGTGTCGAGCCAAATGGTGACCGGCCCGTCATTGGTGAGGGCAACGGACATATCGGCGCCAAACTTGCCTGTTTCAACGGGGATGTTCAGATCCCGCAACGCGCTGGCAAATTGAAGGTACAAAGTTTCGGCCATGTCCGGTTTCGCTGCCCCCGAAAACCCCGGGCGGTTGCCGCGAGATGTATCTGCCGCAAGGGTAAACTGGCTCACCACCAAGGCCGTGCCGCCGGTTTGTGCAAGGCTGAGGTTCATTTTCCCTGCCTCGTCTTTGAACAGCCGCAGTTTGGAAATTTTCAGCGCAAGCTGTTTGACGGTGTCGAAATCATCGTCAGGCATTGCACAGACGAGGATAAGCAGGCCTGCGTCGATCTCGCCTATGATTGCTTCATTCACGGTGACGCTTGCGTTTGTAACGCGCTGGATGAGGGCTCTCATGTGTCGTGCCAGTTGATGATTTGATCGGGTTCGGCACGGGGCGTGCGGAACTGGTTTTCAGGCGCATCATTATCGGCATAGCCCAGCGAGATGGCGCATAGGATCTGGCGGTCGTCGCCAAAGCCAAGGTGATCGCGCAAAAGAGGGGCATAGGCGGCGACTGCTGCCTGTGGGATGGTCGCAATGCCCATCGCCGTTGCTGCCAAGGTAAAGGCCGTTACAAAGCCACCTGAGTCCATAGCGCCATAAGGGCCCAGCTCGGCGGGGGAGTGGATGATGGCGACATGTGGCGCGTCAAAGAAGCTGTAGTTGCGCAGCATCTGTGCAGCGCGACCTGCGCGGTCGGATTTGTCGATACCTGCGGCCTTGTACAGTTGTAATCCGCACGCACGTCTTCGCTCTCCATAAGCGCCAAGGTATTTTGTAGGCCACTCTAGGTCCGGCTCTGGGGGCGTTCCCTTTTGAGCTGTTTCATATAGTTTTTTGCGCAATCGGTCTGTCCCCGCGCCGCGGGTGATTTCAACCTGCCAAGGCTGTGCATTGCACCACGAGGGGACATGGCGCGCTGTTTGCACGATGCGCGTCAGGTCTGCATCGGGGATAGGATCAGGTCGAAAGGCGCGGCAGGAATAGCGATCTTTCATTACTTGAGTGAGCGTATTGATCGCGTCCATATTTTATCCGTTCTGAGCGTAAAGGTAGCCAAGGATCGCCGCGGTGATCAGGCCAAGGATCACTGCAATTGTGATTTTGATGGCGGAGTAGGGGCGCTCACCCTGCACACGCCCTGTACGGCCATTGACGACAAAGCGATAGGTTTTGCCGCGGTATTTATATGCGGCCAGCCAAACAGGAAGCAGAATATGTTTAAAGGTCATATCGCTTAGGTCGACATCCATCGAGTGGATACGCTGGCGGTCTCCGCCTATGTCGAACTTGATGTCGCGGCGGATCATCGCATCCATTTTGGCCTGTGCTTCCTCAAAACCCTCATCAAGGGCAACAGTATAGCCTTCGGCGCGAAACCCAGCGAGGTATTCAGGCGCATAGGGTTCGAGAGCGGCCAGATCCCAAGGTTCCAACGCATCAGTGAACCGTTTGGGGAGCGAGCGGGACCCGAGAACCAAAACATCATCAAAGAAACGCGCAACCCGCCCCGAGACGCCCCGCCAACGCACTTTGGCAACGCGAACCTGTTGCCGCTTTCCGTCCCGCATAACGGTTCGTGTTTCGTAATAGACGGTGCCACGTTCACCAGAATAGCGTGTGTCGGATTGCGCATCATAGGTCCAGTAGGGAACATAGATGCCGTCCATCTTGCGCCCTTTGCGGGCATAGGCCTGCAAGCCGTTTGGGGCAAACCACAGACGACCTAGCCAGTCTTTCATGGCGTCCCGTGCGGTTTCTTCGGGCAGGGCAAAGGGCAACACGGCGCGCGGTTTTATGTGACGGTGAACGCCCGTGTCCACCACAACAGGGGTCGCACAAAACGGGCATTCTGCAGATTGACTGTTGGCGTCAAACTCAACCTGTGCGGCGCAGTTCGGGCATTGGCTGACGCGGGTTTCTTCCATCTCAGCGGTGTCGAGCGTCTGGGACAGGCCGCTTTTTAGGTCAAGTTCAGCAATCGCGCGGGATTGCGTCCAGACGGTGCCAATTGGTTCAACGTTACCGCAGTGGTCACATTTTAACTCGCCCGATTGCGGGTCATATCGCAGGTCGCTGCCACAGGTGTCACAGGGAAACCTATGCTCTTGTAGAACGCTATCTAGATGGATGTCGGGCAAGGGGGCGGGCCTTTAGGTTTAACGGAAATCCGTTCTCAATCTGAAACGTTGCTAAATTTGTTCGCTAAAGCGGGCCCAGCCTAGACAGGCTAGACCCGATATCAATCAGCCAGCTGGCGGTGGTGGAGGCGAGACCGTGAACAGCTGTGCAAGCTCGATCACATCCTCAGCGTGTTTCCAACCGTCCTGACCGGGTGTCCAGACATAGGTTTCACGGGTGAGGGTGCCCTCAGTAACCATCCGGCCCATTTTGGCCTTGGAAAACGGGCCTGTCGTTTCGCCGTTGGCGGCGATGTGCCATACATGTTCCACTGGCGGAGGCGGAGGGGCTATTGGAGCTGCCTGAGGGGCTGGTTGTGCGCCCCATGGCCCACCCTGAGCGGCCTGCGCACCGATCTGCATGCCTAACCCAGCGCCAAGGCCAGCCTGAATAGCTGCGGCACCAGCGCCGTCACGGCCCAACCCTTCGGCGGCTTGGAACTGCATGTATTCGTTCAGGTTGCCGATCACCCCCATGGACGAGCGTTTGTCCAACACCTCCTCAACTGCCGGCGGCAGCGAGATGTTTTCGATATAAAGTTCAGGGATCGCCAAGCCATATTCAGACAGCTGTGCCGCAATTTCGCTGGCGACCAGTTTGCCCAATTCACGGGTGTTTGCGGCCATATCAAGCACGGGGATTTGCGCCCGTGCGATGGTGCGAGAAAACTCTTGAACGATGATGTTACGGATCTGATAGCTGATCTCGTCCATGGTGAATTCACCATCGGTGCCGACGATTTCGCGCAGGAATACCGCAGGATCGGCAACTCGGACGGAATAGGTGCCATAGGCGCGCAGGCGCACGGGGCCAAATTCGGGATCACGCACGATGATCGGGTTTTTTGTGCCCCATTTCAGATCGTTAAACCGCGTGGTGTTGACGTAGTAGATTTCCGATTTGAACGGCGATTTAAACCCGTGGTCCCAATGCTGAAGCGTGGTCAGGATCGGCATGTTGTTGGTTTCCAACATGTACAAACCGGGGGTGAAGACATCGGCCAATTGGCCCTCGTGAACAAATACCGCCGCTTGCCCTTCGCGGACTGTCAGCTTGGCCCCGTATTTGATTTCATGCGCTTCGCGCTCAAAGCGCCAGACAAGGGTGTCTCGGGTGTCGTCGGTCCAGTGGATGACGTCGATGAATTCACCAGAGAGAAAATCGAAAATGCCCATGGAGTATCCTTTAGGGTTGTTTGCGTCATAGTTTATGCGCCGTGCAGCAGCTTATCAAGAAACAGCTGGTGCGCTTTGCGCGCGACCCCATTGAGGGGGACGGGGATAAATGAACCTTGGTTGGTACAATAATGCGCTAGCCATCAAACTGGGCCACGCGTTACGATTTCCGAAGCGATTTTTTGCACGATCGGGCGCGCTTGGCTGGCGTTCATGCCCGTTTTCAAGCGGGGATCGTAAAGCATTTGCAACAATTTTTCGTCGTGGCTGGTCAAAAGGGCGAACTCATCGTCATCGTTAAAGATCGAGGGGCGGGCATTGGGGCTATCATTGGCCAGCCCCATGCCTTGGGCCAGTTCTTCGTGGATGCAAGATAGCCTTAGCAAGCTGGGGTTTTCAGAACGGATCACAGCCAAGGCTGCGGTATAGGTGTTGGCTCCGGCGCCTGCTGCATAGGCGGCTACAACACAATAGGTATCGCGGGGCAAATTATTGAGCGGCGTCAGGCTGGAGGCCGAAATGCCAGGAACGCGCGCAGCAGCTTGGGCCAAGGCCTCGCCGCGATCATCTTCACTGGCGATTACCACGATAAAGTTGGCATTACGGCTCATGCTCACGGGGTGGCCCGTGACGCGGTTTAGACGCGCGGCATAGCTGCTGACATTGCCTAGATCGGTTTTGCGCTGCGAGGGGGGGACGCTGTCTCCGAAAATGACGTCCATGCGAATAGGGGCTGCCCAGCGGCGCAAGGGGCTGGCGCCACCACGGCCTGTAAAGCTGCCGTTATATTCATTGAAAAGGGCGATTTGCTCAAAATTTCGGGCAAGCATTGTGTCGGTGTAGGGCGTATCGACCCCGCCGCCGTCACGGCGCAACAATCCTTGGCTCAGCTGGGCGCCTTGCACCTGATTAAGATAGCTGCGCAACAGCGCGCTGGCCTCTGAGGTGGGGCGCGCCACCCTTGGCGGCGCTGTGACCTGTGGTGGTTTGGGGGTGTTGGGGCGCGCGATAGGTTTCGCAACCGGCTCAACCGGTGTTGGAACCTCGGTGCAGGCGGACAGCCCCAAGGCCACAAGGCCCAAAGCTGCCCCCCAAAATGCGCGCACCCGCGACACGATCAGGTATTTACCGTATCGCCCAGACCGGTCTTGGTGGCCTTGGCAGAGGCAAGCGTATCGCGCAGCTTGGCTTCCATTTCTTTGAGCTCTTTTTCAGCAGAGGCGCGTTTTGCCTTACCTTCATCTGCAATTTGCAGGCTCTCTTCGATGGTGCCAATCAGGTCGGCATTGGCTGCTTTGACCGCTTCGATATCGAACACACCGCGTTCCATTTCTTCGCGGATGATCTTGTTGCTGTCGCGCAGGTTTTTCGCGTTGGATGTCAGCAGCTCATTCGTCAGATCGTTGGCTTCGCGCACGGCGGCGGCGGCTTCGGCAGAGCGTTGGATGGTGACGGCCTGTGCCAGCTGCGTTTCCCACAGCGGAACGGTGTTCACGAGGGTCGAGTTAATCTTGGTCACGAGGCTCTTGTCGTTTTCCTGAACCAAACGGATCGAGGGCAGGGATTGCATCGTGACCTGACGGGTCAGTTTCAGGTCGTGAACGCGGCGTTCCAGATCATCGCGTGCGGCGCGCAGATCGCGCAGCTCTTGGGCAACCATCACCTGATCTTCTTCGGCTGCGGCCTGAACATCAGCCTCTTTGGCTGGGATCACAGTTGCGTCCAGTTCGGCCAGCTTGGCCTCACCCGCTGCGATGTAAAGCGCGAGTTCATCATAAAACTGAAGCGTCTTTTCATAGAGCATATCCAGCGATTTGATGTCTTTCAGCAGCGTGTGTTCGTGGCTCAGCAGGTTGTCTGTGATCTTGTCGATCTGGCCCTGAACCTTTTCAAACTTCGCAGTGAATTTCGCAAACGGCGCGGCGCGGCCGATCAGTTTTTCCCACCAGCTGCGCTCGCGGCGCACGTCCAGTTCGGAAACAGAAAAGCCGCGAATGGTGGTGACGATTCCGCGCAGGCTGTCGCCCGCTGGTCCAACGTCTTTGTTGCGCACATCCTGCAACATCGCCTGCGAGATTTCCTGAAGCTCGGCTTGAGCGGCAGAGCCAAAGCTGATGATGGATTGTGTATCCGCCATGTCCAGCTCTTCCATACGAGAGCGGATTTCGGCGCTTTGTGGTGCGTCAGCTTGCTCCAAGGTAACAACAGCATTTGCATCGGTTGGTTCTGGCAGGATTACTGCGGTCACTTCCTCAACCATGGCGAGGGATTGAGCAGCTTTTTCGCGGACATTCTCAGACATTATATATTCCTTGTTACTGTGGCGCGGATTAATCCAAACGCACGCCTTCGCGTGACAGCCGCTCGCGCAGCACATCGATTTCTACATTCAGGTCGCCGCGATCTTCGAGCAGCGATTTACGGTTACGGGCGGCAAAGTTCTTTTCGAGGTCATCGAGAAGAGCCAGATAATCTGTACGGGCTTGGGCGTCTTGCGTGCGCGAATAGATATCCGCGAACTTGGACGTGGCATCGCGCGCGCCCTTTAAATAAACGCCAAGGTATTTGCGCGCAGCGGTTAGGTCGCGCGGGTCTTCTTCGACGGTGCGGATTAATTCGCGCGCCGTATCTTGGAAATCTTCCAAACGGGCAACGGATTGGCGATCACCTGCACGCAGGATGGTTTCGCTCATCGTTGATAGGTGCTTTTCAGCTTCATCAACAACACGCGCGACGCGGTCCTGTTGGAAGGTGTCGATGCCGTCCATCCCTTTGTTGCGCAAGGGGTCCAACCCAAAGGCGGCAATGTGCAAGCCCGAAGCGATGACGCCAAACAGGATCGGCGACAGGATATCAACACCGTCGGAATGGGCGATAACGGCCAAAGCCGTGCCAATCCCGCTCAGGGCTGCCGCCATGATCTTGCGGGGCATGGCAGGGCGGCGCGCGACCTTGCGTTCGTTATATGCTGCTTCGGCGCGGATGCCGCTGCGCAACAACCACGCAGCGAGGGTAAGCGATAGGGCACCCAATATCGCGGCGGTAAAGGCGATTGCGCCGCTGCCAAAATTGGTCGCGATCAGAACGATGGCGGGAACAAACAACACATTTGCCCGCCCGCCAACAGGGTCCACATCAATACGGCGGCTGCGTGGGCGGTTTTCACCGCTCACGACTTGACCACCATCAGGGCTATATTTGCCGCCAAATTGCTTTGCCATGCTTATAGCCCCCCGATCCAGCCAGAGCTTACGCCAAAGAGTAACACGATCAGTGCGACATAGGCGGTTTTTTGAAATGCTCTAGGTCCCATAGACCCTCCGGATAATCGATGCGTTTAGAATTGCTGCTATCATTAACATAACAGCCCGATAGGCGGTTTCTAGTGCTTCTGCCCTGTGCGGCGTTCTGCATTCAATTTGCGGGTATAGCCCGATTGAATGATCTCAACCGCAACCAATACCAACACGCTGAAATAGAAGGTGGTTTTGGACATCGGGATGACTTCGTAGCCAAAGAATTTCAGGGCAAGCGACGGATCATGCATCGCGTGGGATGCCGCCTGACCGGCTTCGCCCAGCAAAACAATGCCGACGATCAACAGGATGAACAGGCCCAAAACCTCGTACATGCGGTTCGCCTCTAGGAATTGGGTAACGCGCTCGGCCAGTAGAAGCATTGCGAGGCCGGAAAGGATGATGGCGGTTGCGAGGATCACAAACACATCTGTAATCGCAAGGGCGGACAAGACCGAGTCAAACGAGAAGATCAGGTTCATCAAAACAATCAGCCCAACAACCTTGGCAGCTGATTTGCCAGATTTGCTGCCGAGGTCCGTATTGAGGTGTTCAATGGCCAACATGTGGCTGATCTCTTTTACGGCGGTGTACATGATGAATGCCCCCCCGATGATAAAGACCAAAGTGGCAAAGTTCACACCCCCCGTTAGCACGCCTTCCCAATTCAGGATAAAGAACGGCTCGGCCATCGCATCAATCGCTTTGATCATCACAAACAGCAGAACAATGCGCAGCGCAACGGCAAGGATGATTCCCCATTTGCGCACAGCCGCCTGTTGGGCAACGGGCGCGCGCTGGCTCTCGATCGAGATATACAGCAAGTTATCAAAGCCTAGAACAGCCTGCAAAAAGCATAGCATGATTAGGTTGCCCAGATTTTCAAATGTCAGCAGGTCGGCCATGGAGATTCCTTCGTGTCAATAAATTGCTGCTTTATACTGTCCCTTTACCTCAGGGATGTTTCAATGTGAATTCAGCCACAGGGGGAAAGCAGCGCAAAAAATTCCCTATCTCTGGTTAACAGTTGGTTGTTTGCTTGCTCTTGGGGGCCGTTCGGGAAGGGTGATAATGCAATGCAACAAAGAAAACTGACAGACCAACGCAAACCCAAAAGGCTGAAAAGCGTTGCCTCAAAAAACCGCAAACGCATGCGATTCCTTTTAGGAGCCTTAGCCTGTGTCGGGGTTTTTGCCTTGATTACCCGCCTATCATAGGGCTGCGGATAGTCCTATTTTTCTAACCTATTTCTGGCGCGGCGTTTTAGGCGAGGCCGAACCGCGCGATTTACTGGCAGAGCTGCTGAATTTGCGTGGTTTTGACGCGGTTGCGCCGCGGGGCGGTGATTTGCCTTCCGCACGGCGCGCGGCCTCTCGGGTCGCTTTGTCGGGGCGGCTGGGCTTGTAGCCTTTTCCGCGTTTTGGCCGTGCTGTTTCCACTTCCTCTGGCGGCTTGGGGCGCCCTGGTCTGCCTGGGCCACCGAACTCACCCTTAAAGGGTGTTTTGCGTTTAAAGCTGCGCTTAACCTGTGTCGGGGCAGAAGGAGGGGCGCCCAACAGTTTTTCCGCATCCGCACCCAGTTGATCCCGCAAAACCTTGCGGCGCACTTCTTCTACAGACCCCGGTTTCAGATCGCCGAGCTGGAAAGGTCCATAGCTGACGCGCAACAAGCGGTTCACACTAAGCCCGATTTCATCCATTGCACGGCGGATTTCGCGGTTTTTCCCCTCGCGCAGTCCAACAGTGAGCCACGCATTCGCGCCTTGCTGGCGGTCCAAAACCACTTCCATCGGCTGGAACGGTTCACCATCTGCGATGATTCCTTTGCGCAGCGGCTCCAGATCTTCGTCCGTGGGGCGCCCATTCACGCGTACGCGGTAACGGCGCAACCATCCGGTTGAGGGCAGCTCGAGCAAGCGTTTCACGCCACCATCATTGGTCAGCAGCAACAACCCTTCGGAATTTAGATCAAGGCGTCCAATGCTCATCACGCGCGGCAGATCGTCTGGCAATGTGTCATAGATCGTCTGGCGACCCTTTTCATCGCTGTCCGATGTCACCAGCCCTGTGGGTTTGTGATAGAGCCACATCCGCGCGGGTTCGGCAGGGCCAACGGGTTTGCCATCAACGCTGATGCGATCCGCTTCGGTCACGTTCAGCGCGGGCGAGGTGATGACCTGCCCGTTGACCGAAACGCGGCCAGCTTCAATCATCCGCTCGGCCTCACGCCGGCTGGCTACACCAGCCCGTGATAACGTCTTTGCGATGCGGTCGCCCTTTGGCGCAGAGGAGGGAGTATCATTCATAACAAGAGCCATAGCGTAACCGCCCCCCTTGCGAAAGGGAGGGTTTTAACCCCATTTAGACCCATGGCCTTTACGTCGTTTATGGATACCGCTCTGAAAGAGGCCCGCGCAGCAGCTGCGCGGGGGGAAGTGCCTGTGGGGGCTGTCATTGTTTGCCCAAAGGGCAAAGTCATAGCACAAGAGGGCAATCGCACCCGCGAAACCAACGATCCAACAGCCCACGCCGAAATATTGGCCATTCGCGCCGCCTGTGAAAAGCTGAACAGCGAACGGCTGATCGGTTGCGATCTCTATGTCACCCTAGAGCCATGCCCGATGTGCGCTGGTGCTATTGCTCATGCGCGGATCGAACGCCTGTATTATGGCGCGTCAGACCCGAAATCAGGCGGCGTAGCACTGGGGCCACGGGTGTTTTCACATTCACAATGCCACCACGTACCCGAAGTGTATGACGGGATCGCGGAGCAAGAAGCGGCGATTTTGCTCAAAGAATTTTTCGGCGCCAAGCGAGGCTAATTGGCGGCTTAGACGTTACCCTTTTTTGCGGCTCACAAATGGAATGAGCTGTCCACCCTCGGGCTCTCCCTGTGATGCGCTGGTAATGCCACCTGTTTGACCCGTGGATCGCGTATGGCGCGGGCAGGGGGTAAAAATTCACAGGCAGTCTGCCGCTTGGCCGCCTGTGTGACTTGCGGCAGCGGCGCGAGGGGGGTACAGGACAAATAAGTAGATGAGGAAAACCTATGTCGATTGATGAAAGCACCGCCGCGCGGGTTGCAAAACTGGCCCGTATCAAAGTTGAACCTGAAGCTCTGCCCGAGCTGGCACAGGAATTTAACACGATTCTCGGCTTCATCGAACAATTGGGCGAAGTGGATATCGAAGGGGTCGAACCTATGACCTCGGTAACACCGCAGCGTTTGAAACGCCGCGAGGATGTAGTTGCAGATGGCGAACAGCAGGAAGCGATTTTGAAAAATGCGCCAGATGCGCGTGAAGGGTTCTTTGCTGTGCCGAAGGTGGTTGAATAATGACTGAACTGAACAAACTTGGCCTTGCCGAAGCACGTGATGCCCTGCGCAAAGGTGAAACAACCTCAAAAGAGCTGACCGAAGCCTGCCTGAAGGCGATTGAAGGTGCGGGGGCGTTGAACGCTTTTGTCCACCAGACGCCCGAAATTGCGATGGAGCGCGCAGCCGCGGCTGACGAACGCCTTAAGGGCAACGATGATGCGCCCGCAATGTGCGGCCTGCCAATCGGCATGAAAGATCTGTTCTGCACCAAAGGTGTGCCTTCCCAAGCAGGGTCGCGCATTCTGGAGGGGTTCAAGCCCGAATACGAATCTACCGTGAGCCAAAACTTGGCTGACGCGGGTGCTGTTATGTTGGGCAAGCTCAACATGGATGAATTCGCGATGGGGTCATCTAACGAGACATCGACATACGGCAACGCGGTTAGCCCGTGGCGTCGTGGGAACGAAGAAACACCGCTCACACCGGGTGGCTCGTCCGGTGGGTCTGCGGCTGCGGTTGCGGCTGATCTATGCCTTGCGGCAACGGGGACGGATACGGGCGGTTCCATCCGCCAGCCAGCGGCGTTTACGGGTACGGTTGGGATCAAACCAACCTATGGCCGTTGTTCCCGCTGGGGCGTTGTGGCCTTTGCCTCTTCGCTGGATCAGGCGGGGCCGATGACCAAATCCGTGCGCGACGCGGCGATCATGCTCGAAGCGATGGCCAGCTATGATCCAAAAGACAGCACCAGCATGGATCTGCCAGTGCCGAATTTTGAGGCGGCCCTGACAGGCGATATTCGCGGCAAAAAGATCGGTATCCCAAAAGAATACCACATGGACGGCATGCCCGCCGAGATCGAAAAGCTCTGGGCGGATGGCACAGCCATGCTGAAAGACGCAGGCGCCGAGATTGTCGAAATCTCTCTGCCGCACACCAAATACGCATTGCCAGCCTATTACGTGATCGCCCCAGCCGAGGCTTCTTCGAACCTCGCGCGCTATGATGGTGTGCGGTATGGCCACCGCGCCAAGCTGGACGCAGGGGACGGCATCACCGAGATGTACGAAAAAACCCGCGCCGAGGGCTTTGGCTCTGAGGTGCAGCGCCGCGTGATGGTTGGGACATATGTTTTGTCCGCAGGTTTCTACGATGCCTACTATAACCGTGCCCGCCGTGTACGTGCGTTGATCAAGAAAGACTTTGACGACGTGTTCGCAGCAGGCATCGACAGCATCCTGACGCCAGCAACACCGTCAGCGGCCTTTGGCCTTGGTGAAATGACGGATGCAGACCCGATCAAAATGTATCTAAACGATGTTTTCACCGTCACGGTGAACCTCGCTGGCCTTCCCGGGATCGCGGTACCAACAGGGACTGACAGTCAGGGTTTGCCCTTGGGTCTCCAGTTGATCGGCCGCCCGTGGGAGGAAGCCGATTTGCTATCTTCCGCCTATGCGCTTGAACAAGCGGCAGGTTTTGTAGCCAAACCAAACAAATGGTGGTAAACGGCGCCAATGCGTAACAGATGATGCAGGCTTTTGAGATGATGAGTGTTCGATTTGTGCTAGGGGCATGTGCCTTGGCTGCTGTGGCGGCCTGTCAACCGGCAGCGCCTGAGGATAGCCGTTTTGGCGTTGGGTTTGACCAAACATTCGACGCACAGCGCGCCAATCGCGATGTTGCGCTGACAACGGGCCAGCAAACCGTCCCAGCCGCACCAGGTGTAAGTGCACGAAGTCTGCCTGCGACAGGGTCCGCGGCTGATACGGCAGCTCAGACCACTGCAATCCTTGCGCAAACGGGCCAGCCCGCTGACGCAGAGCGTCTGGCCGCTGCTGCGGCAAATTCAGGCGTGCCACCTGTTGAGGCAAGCCCGTCCAACCCGCCGCCAGCGGTGGTTAACAGCGCGACTGGCATCAGTCAGGAAAACAGCTTTGACGCTGTTACAGGCCAGCGCAGCATCGAAAGCGATGCCGCGCGCATCGCTGCCAACCGCGCACAATATCAGGTGATCCAGCCCCAAGCCCTGCCTGAGCGGTCTGAAACGGGCCCGAACATCGTGGCCTATGCTTTGGCCAGCTCGCATCCCGTTGGCACCAAACTGTATAAGCGGAGCCGCTTTAACGCGACGAAGAAATTTGAACGCAGCTGTGGGAAATTCCCGCACCTCGATCAGGCGCAGTCAGAGTTTTTGGCCGCAGGTGGTCCCCAGAAAGACCGTAACGGTATGGACCCTGATGGGGATGGCTATGCCTGTTCATGGGATCCATCGGTTTACCGCACTTTGGGCAACTAATGCCCCAAACAGATGTGGTCTTTCGGCAATCTCCGAATTGCGGACCGCGCAGGGACGGGCTGCAACCGAAGCTGATCGTCATACATTACACCGCAATGGACAGCGCCGAGGCCGCGATTGAACGGCTGTGCGACCCTGTTGCCGAAGTCTCGGCGCATTACCTGATTGACCCACAAGGAACCGTCACCCAGATGGTCCAAGAGGACCTGCGCGCATGGCACGCAGGCGCGGGTGAGTGGCAGGGCGAGGACGACATCAATTCGCGTTCTATCGGGATTGAATTGGACAATCGCGGCAATCACCCGTTTGCTGCTGCGCAGATGGACGCGCTTGAGGTGCTGATCAAAGGGATCATGCAGCGGTGGCATATTGGTCCCGAAGGGGTCATCGGCCACTCCGACATGGCTCCGGGGCGAAAAAGCGACCCTGGTGCCCATTTTGACTGGCTTCGGCTAGAGCGCCTTGGACTGGCTGCCCCAGCCCAGCAACGCGAGGTTGGCGCGTTGGATGAAGGGGCCTTTCGTTTGGCGGCCAAAGAGGCGGGATTTAGTGCCGAGGCTCCTTTTGGGGATCTGCTCACCAGCACCCGCTTGCGTCGCGCGCCTTGGCGCAGGGGGCCACTATGCCGCGCAGACTTTGTCCTTTGACCAGCTTTGCGCAAACCCGCCATTGACCCCAACCCCATCAACCGCGTAAATCCCGCCTTGCGCGGAGGGCTGGATGGCTGCTGTGTCATCTTCGGGTGACAGGGAGGAAAGTCCGGACTCCAATAAGAGACGGTGCCGGGTAACGCCCGGGCGGGGTAACCCGACGGAAAGCGCCACAGAAAATAAACCGCCCTTCCTGCGGGAAGGGTAAGGGTGAAACGGTGGGGTAAGAGCCCACCGCGCGGCTGGTAACAGCAGCGGCAAGGCAAGCCCCACTGGGAGCAACGCCAAATAGGGACCGCGTGCCGCGTTTGTCTTCGGGCAACCGGCGGAGCTTCTTATGCTCCAGCAGGTCCGGGTTGGCGGCTGTAGCTGTGTCGGCAACGACATGGTCAGAGGAATGGTCATCTATGATGAGGCGTGCAAACGTTTCATCGGGACAAAATCCGGCTTATAGGCCCTCCGCGCAAATATCCGCTTTCCAAGAGTGAAAATTTCGCCCTCCAAGGGCCCCTAATTGCAATACGGGGTTGACTCAGGCGGTTGCGAAGGTAGAAGCCGATGAACACAGATTACGCGCGCGCGCCAAATGGGCGTGCCGCTGCACAGGAGAAGATAAAATGGCTAAGCCAACCACGATCAAGATCCGTCTGAACTCGTCCGCGGGCACAGGCCACTTCTACGTAACCAAAAAGAACGCACGCACCATGACCGAAAAAATGGTCATCAAAAAATACGACCCCGTTGCGCGCAAGCACGTTGAATACAAAGAAGGCAAGATCAAGTAAGATCGCCATTCTTTGATGCAGTTAAAGCCGCGCAGTTTGCGCGGCTTTTTGCGTTTTTGGGGGAGGGGTTTCTGTGAGACGTATCATGATCGTGGGAAGCGGGGGCGCTGGAAAGTCGACTTTGGCGCTACAGATTGGCGCGAAAACTGGTCTGCCTGTATTTCATCTGGATCAGATTTTCTGGATGCCCAATTGGGCCCAAAGACCAGAGGCGGAAAAACTGGCGCGCGTTGCTGAAATAGAAGCAAAAGACAGTTGGGTGATTGAAGGCGTGATATCCGAAACCTTCCCCAACCGAATGGCGCGTTGCGATATGCTGATCTGGCTCGATCTGCCCCTTTCGCTCCGCCTGTGGCGGGTGATACGCCGCACGTTTCACTACAGAGGGCGTTCGCGCCCCGATATGCCCGTTGATTGCGTGCAGCGGTTTGACGCAAAGACGATGTCCTTCCTCAAATTCCTCTGGCAAGACCACCGCGCCGCGCAGCAGCGGATGGTTGATAGCATTTCGGCACATGGCCAAGGGGTGAAGCTTTACCACTTGCAAAGCCTGCGCGAGGTACGTGCCTTTGTGCAGGGGTTTGAGGCGCTTTAGCGATCTTCTGGCGTGATATGTCTGCGTTTCGCGACAAAGGCGCTGATGTCCGCTGTGGTCCACTTTAGCTTGCGCCGTTTGATGCCTGCTGGGTGGTGGCGCAGGCCAGTGCCGTCACGGTGGGCCGTTTTGGGCCTGATGGGGCGGGGGACAAAACCACCTCCACAGTTCGGACAAACATTATGCAAAACCGTTTCGACGCAGTCAGCGCAAAAGGTGCACTCATAGGTACAGATACGCGCATCTGCGCTCTCTGGCGGCAGGTCACGATCACACATCTCGCAGTTTGGTCTTAGCTCTAGCATCGGTCTCTCCCATGAAAAAAAGCCGCCCCCGAAGGAGCGGCTTTGATTGTCGTGCAATGTGGCGGCGATTACTCGCGGCTGCCGAACAGCTGCAGCAACATCATGAACATGTTGATAAAGTTCAGATACAGGCTCAGCGCGCCCATGATGGCGGATTTGCCCAACCATTCCGTATCGCCGTGCTGTGCGTGCGCGATGTAGTCGGTTTTGATACGCTGCGTGTCATAAGCTGTAAGGCCAGCAAAGATCAGCACACCGATCGCAGAGATCGCAAAAACCAACGCAGGGTTCGGGAAGAACATGCTGACGATGGAGGCAACGATCAGACCAATCACACCCATGATCAAGAAGCTACCCCAACCGGAGATGTCCTTTTTCGTGGTGTAGCCCCAGAGGGACAGGCCAGCAAAAGCGATGGAAGTGACCAAGAAAACCTGAATGATCGAAACGCCCGTGAACACAAGGAAGATCGAGCTCATCGACAGGCCCATCACAAAGGCGAATACGTAGAACATCATCTGCGCAGCAGCAGCCGAGATGCGGTTAATCGCGGCACCAAAGCCAAAGACAAACAAAAGCGGCGCAAACATGATTAGGTATTTCAGCGGGGAAGCATAAAGAGCCTGACCCAAACCGGTTAGATACTGCCCCTCACGCAATGCCATGGTGGCACCTGCTGGGTCAGATGTAACTGCAAGGCCAGCAATGGCCCATGCGGCTGCAAAAGTAATCAGCATACCTACGGACATTGTACCGTAAACTTTGCTCATGTGGGCGCGCAGGCCTTCATCAATCGCGGCTGTGCGGCTGCCGGCACTTGTCCGGATTGTATTCACGTCTGCCATTTAAAACTCCTAAAACTGGTCACCCAAAGGTTTTGGGCGGGGACACGTGCAATATCGTGTCACACCGCCCTGATTTCAAGGTTTTTCACTGGGGTTTTGCCTTTGATTAGCACTTCCAAGAGGCTGGCGCGTCCCAAATCGGGCGAGAGGCTTCGACATGGGCCTCGTTTGCGCATAGCCCGACGTCTCTGAGCTGCTCTTGGGATAATGAGGCCAGCGCACGGCGGCTGCGCCATAACGCAAGGGCGGAATTTAGCGAAAGACGGGGACGGTGTGAATTTTGAACGGGGCTTGAGAGGGCGATACGCATGTCATTCTCCAATTTCTGTGATGTGTTTCTCTGTTTCATTTCGATGCTTGATATATGGCGCATCTTCATTCATCATGGAAATGAATGTTATTGATGAAATGCATATGGATTGGTGATGAATGAGAAATCTTGATATCGCAACACTGCGCGCGTTGGTTGCCGTTGCTGACGCTGGCGGGGTCACCCGCGCCGCTGGTTTTTTGAATTTGACCCAATCGGCGGTCTCGATGCAGCTCAAACGGCTGGAAGAACTGCTGGGCGTTGATCTGCTGGATCGGACAGGGCGGGGAATCGCCTTTACGGCGAATGGTGATCACCTTTTGAAATACGCCCGCCGTATGGTGGCCATGAATGACGAAGCCGTGACGAAGCTAACCGTGCAAGAGCCCGCAGCAACGCTGCGCCTAGGGGTGCCGCATGATATCGTCTATCCCGCTATCCCCGAAGTTCTCAAACAGTTTAACGCGGCCCACCCATCTGTTCGGGTGCTGCTTGAATCCTCAAACACCAGAACTCTCAAATCGATGTTCGCGAAGGGCGAATGCGATATCATTCTAACAACGGAAACCAAGCTTGATTCGGGTGGTGTGACCCTTGCCGAACGCCCCTTGCGTTGGGTCGGCGCACCGGGGGGCGCGGCGTGGCGGCAACGCCCGCTAAGTATCGCATATGGGCGCCTGTGTACCTTCCGCCCACAGGCGGTGGCGGCATTGGATGAGGCCGATATCGGGTGGCAGATGTTGTTGGAAACCGACAATGACAGCGCCATCCATGCCACTGTCAGTGCTGATTTGGCCATTCATACCGCGATTGAGGGAACCGAGCCGCAAAACCTGACACCGATCAAACACGGTGGGGCATTGCCAGAACTGCCCGAGCAGAAAATCAACCTGTACCAAGCAGAGGGAAAGACATCAGAGGCTTTATTGAGCTTGGTGCGGTTTTTAAAGAACAGGATGGGTAAAAATTAAGCGGGGAAAAATAATCTTGCACATTGAATTTGATCAAATGGGCAATCGTTTTCCCTTTTTTTGGGGGGTGGGTTTTTTGAAATTAATTTGCCCTAACGTATTGTTTTTAAGCGATTAGGTGATCGGCTTTATAGCCTTCTAAAGGCGATAGGGGGTGGGCCCTTTCCGCCAATTGTTGCGAATATTAACTTTCTGTTTTCCTAAAAACATCGGTTCTCTAACGCCGGATGCCCTTGTAGGTTGTCGCATAATTGCAATTTTGGGCGCTTTTTTATTGCGTCTGTCTGCTGCATTTTATCGCGGCGGAAAAATTTTGAAACGTTTCGACGACAGTTTTTCGGATGGTAGAAGAATAGTTTATGGTACACGTTGTGGATCTACATGTTGGCAAAGCCATACGGCAGCGGCGCTTTCTTTTGGGAATGACGCAGCAACGCCTTGCGGAAATTGTTGGGATAAAGTTTCAGCAAATCCAAAAGTACGAAACAGGTGCAAACCGTGTGAGTGCGTCTCGTCTTTGGGATATTTCCCAAGCCTTGAATGTCCCGATCGAAACCTTCTTTCAGGGAATAGGGGGCGAGGAGCAATCTCAAGATCCGTTGCCCTGCAGTATCGCCGTTAAGCAAGAGAACCAAAAAGAAGCAATGGACCTTGTTCGGACCTATTATTCAGTTCCCGAAAGCGAGCGCCGCCGCATTTTCGATTTAGCAAGGGTGTTGGGAGAGCCTCTTTAGGGAGCGGTCTGAACCCTTTGCGAAATTTCCTGAATCTCAGACCTAGGGCAGTTCAACTGGTTGCATGATGTGCGCCAGAATGAGACCATAGACGGATGAGAAATGATCCCGAGCTTACCGCCGAATTGACCCGCGTTGCCCATCTGTTGGCTGATGCGGCAAGAGCTGCAATTTTACCCTATTTTCGCAGCGCAAATTTGGGAACCGACAATAAGCTGCCCGAAGGGTATGACCCCGTCACCGAAGCTGATCGCGCTGGTGAGGCCGCAATGCGCGCCATTTTGGATGAACAGCGCCCCCAAGACGGTATTCTGGGGGAAGAATTGGGCACCAAAGTCGGAACAACAGGGCTCACTTGGGTTCTGGACCCCATTGATGGGACACGCGGTTTCGTTTCGGGCACACCAACATGGGGTGTTCTGATCGCTGTTGGGGATGAGGCAGGGCCGTTTATCGGCATCGTCGATCAACCCTACATCGCAGAGCGTTTTATCGGCTCGCCTGAAGGTGCCACATTGATTCGCGCAGAGAAACTGCAGCCCCTTCAAACACGCAAGCCGCGCCCGTTGTCCGAGGCAATTGTGTTCACCACCTTTCCCGAGGTCGGCAGCCCCGAGGAAGGTGCCGCGTTCCACGCGGTTGCAAAGAATGCCTTGCTCACCCGATATGGGATGGATTGCTATGCCTATGCTTTGGTTGCTTCTGGTCAGATCGATTTAGTGATCGAAGCCTGCCTGCAACCCTATGACATTCAAGGGCCGCTTGCCTTGATCGAGGCAGCAGGTGGCGTGGTGACTGATTGGGACGGCGGTCCAGCCCATCAAGGTGGACGCGTTATCGCCGCAGCCAACAGCGACATTCACGCCGAAGCGTTAGAAATTTTGCGCAAAGAAACTCAGCGATGAGCGCCACTCTGCTTCAGGGGGCTAGTATTATCCTGACGATGGATGATAAGCGGCGAGAGCTTTCTAACCATGATATCCTTATTCAGGACGGCGTGATTGCGCAGATCGGTGAAAACCTTGTTGCGCCCGCAGGCTGCGACGTTGTTCCTGTCAAAGGATGCTTGCTCACCCCGGGGTTGGTGAACACACACCACCACCTGTACCAAAGCATGACCCGAGCCGTGCCAGGGGGGCAGGATGCCTTGCTATTTGGCTGGCTGCGCACGCTTTATCCGATCTGGCAGAAATTTACCCCCGACCACATGCATGTTTCGGCGCAGGTGGGGTTGGCAGAGCTGGCATTGTCTGGGTGCACGCTTAGCTCGGATCATCTCTATCTTTATCCAAACGGATCTCGCCTAGAGGATACGATTCATGCGGCGGCCGAACTGGGCCTGCGGTTCCACCCCACGCGCGGCGCGATGAGCATCGGGGAAAGTAGCGGCGGCTTGCCACCTGATGCATTGGTCGAAAATGAAAACGCTATTCTCGAAGACTGCATTCGGGTGATCGACAGCTTCCATGACGCAAGCGAAGGCTCAATGTGCCGCGTTGGCATCGCGCCTTGTTCGCCGTTTTCTGTCAGCAAAGAGCTGATGCGCCAAGCGGCACTGTTGGGGCGTGATAAAGGGGTCATGCTGCACACGCATCTGGCCGAAAACGACGAAGACATTGCCTATTCCCTGGAAACCTTTGGGTGCAGACCTGGGGAATACGCCGAATCTTTGGGCTGGGTAGGGCCAGACGTGTGGCATGCGCATTGCGTAAAGCTGGACCCGTCCGAGATCGCGCTATTTGCGAAAACGGGCACTGGCGTTGCCCATTGCCCCTGTTCCAATTGCCGTTTGGGCAGCGGCATTGCACCGCTGCGGCACATGCGGGACGCAGGTGTTCCCGTGGGATTGGGCGTTGATGGCTCTGCGAGCAATGATGCGGGGAACCTCGTGTCCGAGGCGCGTCAGGCGATGCTGTTGCAACGTGTGGCGCTGGGCGCCGACGCGATGAGCGCACGCGAAGCGCTTGAGATCGCAACCCGCGGCGGCGCTGACGTTCTAGGCCGGCCAGATTGTGGACGTCTGGCGGTTGGAAAACGGGCCGACATCGCGATTTGGGATATGAGCGGTATCGAGGCCGCAGGGTCATGGGATCACGCCGCCTTGTTGTTGGCGGGCCCGACAACGGTACGTGATCTATACGTCGAAGGCCGTCCCATAGTAAGAAATGGTAAGGTTATTACCTTAGACATGCCGCAGCTGCTGGCACGTCAGCAAGAAATGGCAAACGAGTTAAAGGAACGAGCATGAAAAGTTTGGCAATAATCGGGGCAATTTGTTTCGCACTATCTGGCTGTGTGGTTGTTAGCTCCAGTGGTTCTGCTCCGGCGGCCCAACAGGCAAGTGCAAACAGTGGCCCTGTTGCTGCAGGGTCTGCGGGGGCGCAGATCAATGCAATTCGCGCACGTGTTGGGCTGGGTGGTTTGCAACGCAATGCTAGGCTTGATGCTATTGCGCGTGTTCATGCCCAAGATATGGCAAAGAATAAATTCTTTGCCCATCAAGGAAGCGATGGATCAACAGCAGGCAAGCGCGCAACGCGCGGCGGTTATCGCTGGTGCACGATTGGTGAAAACATCAGCAAAGGTTATAGCAGTCAGGCCAGAACAATCGAAGGCTGGCGCACATCACCTGGACACTACCGCAACATGGTAAACAACAAGGCGCAGCACTTTGGTATGGCCAAAGTCGGCGAATATTGGGTGATGTTGGTGGCCGCGAAAAATTGCTAATGGTCACATTGGCTGCGGGTGTCAGGATTGCCTGCTGGCGCCCGCGATCCATGTCTCGCGAATGGCGCGATCATCGCCTAGCATGATCGTCGCAAACACATCTTCCCAAACCGAGCCCGAGCGATTTGCACGTTGTGAGATTGCTTCGGTCGATTTCAGGTCCAGAACGGTGATATCGGCATAGTTTCCTGCCTTTAGGCTGCCGATTTCATCTGACATGTGCAGGCTGTTGGCCGACCCTGCCGTTGCCAGCCACATCAGCTGGGCCGCATGAAGCGCATGGCCGTGGTGCTGCGCCGCCTCATAGGCGGCCGCCATCGTCCGCAACATCGAAAAGGATGATCCGCCACCTGTATCCGTGGCCAGACCCAGCGGGATCTGACGTTGCGCCAATGCAGGCAAGTCTAACGCGCCCGAGCCGATAAAGGCATTGGATGTCGGGCAATGGATCACGCGGCCCTGTACTTCGGCCAATCTGTCAATCTCTCTTGGGGTCAGGTGGATGGCATGGCCGTAAAGGCCACGCGCCCCCAGCAAGCCGTGGCTTTCATAAGTGTCCAGATAATCCCGCGCATCTGGGTAAAGGCCTTGTACCCATTCGATTTCATCGGGTTGCTCGCTGAGGTGGGTTTGCATCAGGCAACTGGGGTTTTCGGCCCAAAGGGCGCCCAAGGCATTCAGCTGCTCTGGTGTCGATGTTGGCGAAAACCGCGGCGTGATTGCATATTTTGCGCGCCCCTTGCCGTGCCAGCGATTAATCAGGGCCTTGCTGTCGTCATATGCTGATTGGGCAGTGTCGCGCAAATCATCTGGCGCGTTCCGATCCATGCAGGTTTTGCCTGTCACCACCGATTGACCTCGTTTGTGGGCAGCCGCAAACAGCGCATCTGCGCTATGGGGGTGAATGGTGGCAAAAGAGGCAATGGTTGTGGTGCCATTCGCTGCGGTTAGATCCAGATACCGCTGGGCAATGGCGGTCGCATATTCAGGATCGCCAAAGCGCGCCTCCTCTGGGAAGGTATAGGTGTTCAGCCAGTCGATCAGCCGTTTGCCCCAGCTGGCGATCATCGCTGTCTGCGGGTAATGCGCATGGGCATCCACAAAACCTGGGCAAATCAGGTCTTGGCCATAGGATACCTGCCTCGCCTGCGGGTGATCGGCCTTTAAAACCGCAGCATCGCCAACAGCGGCAATTTTTGCCCCCTCCAGCAAAACCGCGCCGGATGAATTGATGTGCACGCAGTCGTCCCACGCGGTTTCAAAAGGGTTGCCGTCAAAGGTCAGAACTTGACCGGTGAGAAGGGTTTGGTTGTTCATAATTTAATCTTGTAGCTGTTTCATCCGCCCTGACAATGGTGCAAGCGCACAGAGTGCCGCAGAGTAAGGCCTGCGCCATTGTGGTTGCAGCACTGCCCGCCTATGTTGCCGGCAAACGTCAAAGGGGGCCTCTATGTCAGATCAGGTTTTAGAAACAGGTCAGCCCCCCGAAGGTGACGCGCCCGAAGCTTATTTGCTGAATAAACGCGATGTGGCGGCGATCCTTTATGCGGTTGATATTGATGACCGCGAAAAGCTGATCGAGCTGATGGAGCCGCTGCATGCGGCTGATATTGCTGACCTTTTGGAGCAAATCAACGCTTTTGATCGCTCTCGTTTGGTGCGCCTGTTTGATCGCGAATTCGATGGTGAGATTCTATCGGAACTAGACGATTCCATCCGTGACGAAGTCATCTCGATCCTGACGCCGCAAGTTCTGCATGAAGCTGTGCGCGAGCTGGATAGTGACGATGTTGTCGACATCATCGAAGATTTGGAAGGGCCCCAGCAAGAAACCATTCTGGACGCATTGGAAGACAGTGATCGCGCCGCCGTTGAACAGGCGCTCACCTATCCCGAATATTCTGCTGGCCGTTTGATGCAACGCGAAGTGGTGATGGCGCCCGAGCATTGGACCGTTGGGGCCGCCATTGACCATCTGCGCGCCACGCCAGAAGACGAACTGCCCGATCAGTTTTACCATATCATCATCGTTGATCCGCGGCTGCACCCCGTGGGCAATGTCACTTTGGGCAAATTGATGCGCTCGCGCCGCGAGACGATGCTGAGCGACCTGCTAGAGGAGACTTTTCAGGTTATTCCTGCGATGCGTGATGAAGGTGACGTGGCCTATGCGTTTAACCAATACCACCTGATTTCGGCCCCCGTTGTGGATGAAGACGGCCGCCTAATCGGGGTAATCACCATTGATGACGCGATGGCGGTTTTGGATGATGAGCACGAAGAAGACATCCTGCGATTGGCGGGTGTGGGCGAGGGCTCGCTTTCGGATCGCGTGAGAGAGACGACCAAACAAAGGCTGCCTTGGTTGGCGGTCAATCTGGTCACGGCCATCGCGGCCTCGCTGGTGATCGCGCAGTTTGAGGTGGCTCTGGCCCAGATTGTCGCCCTTGCCGTTTTGATGCCCATCGTGGCCTCGATGGGGGGGAATGCAGGAACTCAAAGCCTAACAGTTGCCGTACGCGCATTGGCAACAAAAGACCTCACCGGTTCTAACGTGTGGCGGGTTATCCGACGTGAATGTTTAGTGGGGTTGATAAACGGGGCAATATTTGCGGTTGTGATGGGTATTGTCGGGGTGATCTGGTTCGGCTCACCTGCGCTGGGCGGGGTGATTGCCGTGGCGATGGTGGTCAACATGGTTGTTGCTGGGCTGGCGGGAACAGGCATTCCAATTCTGCTTGAACGAATAGGTGTAGATCCTGCGCTTGCGTCAGGCGCGTTTGTGACCACGGTAACAGATGTGGTTGGTTTCTTTGCCTTTTTGGGTCTAGCAGCGGCGGTACTATTATGACTTTAGCTCAGATCAAAGCCGCCGCGCGAAAAGAAGCCTTTGCGCGGCGCAAACCGTTGTTTGAGGCGGCAAATGGCGCTCAGGCGGGGTATCTGAGCGAAGTTCTGGCAGGCCACCGCGGCGTCCCGGTATCTGGCTTTATGCCCATCCGCACCGAGATCGATCCAACACCCGCAATGGCCGAAGCCTCTGCCTATGGAGATGTCGGCGTTCCCGTCATAGAGGCGGCGGATACACCCCTGAAATTTGCCCGTTGGACCCCCGAAACCGTGATGGTCGCGGGCCAGTTTGGTGCGGCCATTCCGCAGGATCCTACGTTTTTTGAACCAGAAATCGTAGTCGTCCCGCTCTTGTCCTTTGATCGCAAAGGGGGGCGTTTGGGATATGGCGGTGGGTTTTATGACCGCACGTTGGAATTGTTGCGCGCAAAACGTGCGACTTTGGCGATTGGTTTTGCCTTTGCAGGGCAAGAGGTTGACGCCGTTGCGCTGGAACCAACCGACCAGCCGCTCGATCTGATCGTCACAGAAGCGGGTATTATTGAAATCACGTAACCTTTGGGCAGTGATGCTCGGAAAGCCCCAAATCACCGTTCGATACAGGATATGCTGCCCAAAATGGATTTGGGATGGCTTGGGCTCTTGCAAGCTTGGGGCGTGCGGCCTATCGCTGATGTATGAAAATACTATTCCTTGGTGATGTAATGGGCCGCGCCGGGCGCCGCGCTATTACCGAAAATCTGGCGCGTCTTCGGACGGAATGGAAACTCGATTTTGTTGTTGTGAACGGCGAAAATGCGACCTCGGGCATGGGGCTGTCTGGGTCTCATGCAAAGACGCTATTGGATGCGGGGGCCGATTGCCTGACGCTGGGCGATCATGCGTTTGACCAAAAGGATATGCTGTCCTTTATCGAACAAGAGCCGCGCGTGATACGCCCCTTGAATTTTTCCAAAAACGCTCCGGGTAAGGGCGCGCGATTGTTCAAAACCCGCACGGGAAAACAGGTTCTGGTGACACAGGCCTTGGGCCAAGTCTTCATGAAGCGCCCCTTTGACGATCCGTTTTCCGCGCTGGATGCGGTCCTGAAAACGCACCCATTGGGCGGGCTGGCCAACGCAATCATTGTGGATATGCACTGCGAGGCGACCTCGGAGAAAATGGCGATGGGCCATTGGTGTGACGGGCGTGCATCCCTTGTTGTGGGGACGCATACGCATGTGCCGACATCGGATGCCATGATCTTGCCTGCTGGTACGGCCTATTTGACCGATGCGGGGATGACGGGCGATTATAACTCAGTCATCGGCATGGAGAAAACCGAGCCGCTGCGCAGGTTCATCACTGGCATGCCGAAAGAGCGTTTCACCCCAGCGGCGGATGAGGCGACCCTATCGGGCGTTTACGTCGAAACAGATGACAAAACGGGCCGCGCGACGCGCATCGTACCCATTCGCCAAGGTGGAAAGCTGCAGCAGAGCGCCCCATGAGCCAAACGGCAATGCCACGGCGCGAGGTTCTGCTGTTCAGCGCGTTTGTGGTGGTGTTGGGTGCTGGCTGGGGGGCGACCCAGCCCATGGCAAAGATCGCGGTGAGTACGGGATACGGCCATTTCGGTCTGATCTTTTGGCAGTTGGTTCTGGGTGCGGCGTTGATGCTGGTGCTTTGCGCCGTTCGGCGCACGCCGTTGCCGATGAACGCGGCGGCGATGCGCGCTTACGGGGTGATCGCTCTTATCGGGACGGTGATCCCGAACACCATGTCCTATCAGGCGGCGGTGCATTTGCCGTCTGGGATTATGTCCCTGCTGCTGAGCATTATTCCCATGTTTGCCTTTGCCATTGCGCTGACATTGGGCACGGATCGCTTCGCATGGCGGCGTTTAATTGGTCTGTGTTTTGGCTTGATCGGGGTTTTGATCATCATCCTCCCCTCCGTAGATCTGGGTGAGGCCGTTCCCGTTGGCTGGGCTGCCGTCTATCTGGTCGTCGCGTTTTTCTATGCGTTCGAGGGCAATTACGTTTCCCGCTGGGGTGTTGCTGGGCTAGACCCGTTTCAATTGATGCTGGGTGCGTCCCTGTTTGGTTTGGTGATGGTGATCCCTCTCATGCTCTTCACAAATCAGATGATTATGCCCCAATGGCCAATGCCGCGGCCGCAGCTCGCGCTGGTGGGGTCATCGGTTGTGCATGTATTGGTCTATGCCAGCTATGTCTGGCTGGTTGGTCGCGCCGGAGCGGTTTTCGCCGTGCAGGTGAGCTATATGGTCACGGGATTTGGCCTGTTTTGGGCATGGCTGATGCTGGGCGAGACGTTTTCGCAGCTGATCTGGCTGGCGCTGGCGGCGATGTTTGCAGGTATGTATCTTGTCCAACCGCAGGCCAAAGCAGCCCTTGCTGATGATCCTGCGATGGGCGACACTTAGGGCCGAAACAGGGCAGGCCTAAATATATGTTCGAACTTAGTCAGTTTTCCCAAGCGATCCTTGCGCTCACCGTTGTTGTGGTGATGTTTATCCTCTTCCTGCGAGAGACCTTGCCAACCGAAGTTGTCGCCCTCGCGGGGGCTGCATCGCTGTTGGCGATGGGGTTGTTGCCCTATGAGGACGCGCGGATAGTGCTGTCCAACTCGGCGCCATGGACGATTGCGGCGATGTTTATTGTCATGGGGGCGCTGGTGCGTACTGGCGCGCTTGAGGTTTTAACGCAAATGGCCGAACGATATGCGCGCACCAATCCCAAACTGGCGGTGATTGGTGTTATCCTGTCGGTGATGGGGGCTTCGGCCATTATGAACAACACGCCTGTGGTGGTTGTCATGATCCCCGTTGTGGTTCAACTCAGCAAGACACTAGGCACCAAAGCCTCCAAGCTGCTGATCCCGCTGAGTTATGCTGCGATTATGGGCGGATCGCTCACCCTGATCGGGACCTCAACAAACCTGTTGGTGGATGGCGTGGCGCGTGCGCAAGGGCTGGAGCCTTTTGGTATTTTCGAAATTCTGCCGATTGGTTTGGCCGTTTGCGCATGGGGGCTGTTTTACATGGCGACCATCGGGCGGCGCCTGTTGCCTGAACGGGACAGCATGGCAGGGATGCTGAGTGACCGCTCCAAGATGAAGTTTTTCTCAGAGGCGGTGATCCCCCCTGAAAGCAACCTGATCGGGCGTGAGGTACTGGACGTAAAGCTGTTCAAACGCGAAGGCGTGCGCCTGATCGACGTGGTTCGTGGCGATGCCTCGTTACGCCGCAACCTGAAAGACGTTGTGTTGCAAACGGGGGACCGCGTGGTTTTGCGCACCCAGATGTCCGAACTGCTGAGCCTTCAGGCCACCCCAGAGCTAAAGCGCGTGGATCAGGTTTCGGCAGTTGAAACCAATACGGTTGAGGTGTTGATCACCCCGGGATGCAAGATGATTGGCCGCAGCTTGGGCGCATTGCGTCTGCGCCGCCGTTACGGTGTTTACCCGCTGGCGGTGCATCGGCGGAACCAGAACATCGGGCGGCAGCTGGATGATCTGGTGGTGCGGGTGGGTGACACCCTGCTGCTAGAAGGCGCCTCCGAAGACATTCAGCGTTTGGCCAGCGATATGGATATGGTTGATGTCAGCACACCGTCCCAGCGGGCCTATCGTCGTGGCCATGCGCCCATTGCCATTGCCGCACTTGCCGCCATTGTCACCTTGGCCGCGCTGAACGTTGCGCCTATTTTGATGTTGGCAGTGATCGCTGTTGCCATTGTTCTGGTCACGGGCTGCATCGACGCGGATGAGGCGTTTTCCTTTATCGACGGGCGTTTGTTGGCGCTGATTTTTTCGATGCTCTGCGTGGGGGCTGCGTTACAGCATACGGGCGCAGTGCAGTTGATTGTTGATGGCATTGCGCCTGCACTGGGTAATTTGCCGCCCGCTGGCGTGATCTTTTGCGTGTTCTTGCTGACCACGGTGTTTACAGAAATCGTTTCCAATAATGCGGTGGCTGTCATCATGACACCCATCGCGATCTCATTGGCTGCGGCCTTGGGCATGGATGCACGCGCGCTTGTCGTGGCGGTGATGATCGCCGCGTCTTGTGCCTTTGCCACCCCGATTGGGTATCAGACCAACACGTTGGTTTATGGTCCGGGGGGGTACAAGTTCACCGACTTTATGCGCGTTGGTGTGCCGCTGAACCTGTCCATGTCCCTGATTGCCAGCGCGGTGATCCCGCTGATCTGGTAAGCTTGGTTTGCCTATTTTCTGCGGTACCACATGACAAAAGGCGCTGCGACCAGATACATCGTAATGCCATATACGGCTGAGGGCAGGGCCAGCGCGCTAAACCCGTCAGATTGACCCGATATAATGGCGCTCAACGTGATGCCTAGCGTAGCATTTTGCACGCCTGTCTCGATCGAGATCGTCTTGCGGCCATCCCAGCCCAAACCAAAGAAGGCAGCAACGAAAAGCCCCAAAACCATAAGCACGAGGTTGACAGAAATGAGCACAGGGCCAAGCACGCTGATGTTGTCTACAAACAGTGACCAGTTTCCGGCAAGCGCTGCCAAAACGATAACGGCAAACAAAACGGTCGCAATCTTGGTCAGGATCGGCTCGACGCGATCAGCAAAGCCGGTAGCGAAATGGCGGATCGCCACACCGATACAAACGGGCAGGGCGGTGATCACAAACATCGCGATCCCAAGCGAGGTGATGTTCACCTCGGGCGCGGCTTCGCCCATGAAATGCTGCACAGACCACGCGGCAATAAACGGTACTGTCAAAATGCTGAGCAAAGAAATCACCGCTGTTAGCGAAACCGACAGGGCCACATCGCCGCGCGCAAGGCGACTAATCATGTTTGACGTCACACCACCCGGGCATAGCGCCAGCAGCATTAGACCCGCAGCAAGAGCAGGCGGCAACCCAAAGAGCACAGCCGCTACATAAGCCACGATCGGCAACAGAACGATTTGGCTTAACGCGCCAGCAAAGAACCCGCGCGGTTGGGCGGCGACGCGGCGAAAATCCCCCAACGTCAGCCCAATCCCCAATGACAGCATGATGACAGCCAGCGACAGTGGCAGAACCACATTAATTAGAATATCCATATTTCCTCCCTATAGCGCCGTTTAGCCAGCGCTTTGGCGGGAACCTGCCACGCAGAGCCTATTTCTGCCAAGAGGGAAGCTACGTCACAACGGCCAGAAAACCAGAATGGCAGGGATCGAAACCGCAACGACGATAATCTCTAGCGGCAGGCCCATGCGCCAATAATCGCCAAAACCATATCCGCCAGGGCCAAGGATCAGCGTGTTGTTTTTATGGCCAATCGGGGTGAGGAAGGCAGAGGAAGCCGCAATCGCGACAGCCATCAGAAAGGGGTCTGGGTTCACTTCAAGGGAATGCGCCATTTGAATGCCGACAGGGGCGGCGACAATCGTTGTTGCCGTGTTGTTCAAAACGTCAGACAGAGTCATCGTGACGACCATGAGAACCGTCAAAACCGCCCAAGCTGGCATGCCCGCAGTCAGGTTAACCAGCGATCCCGCGATCAATTCGGTGCCGCCAGATTTTTCCAGCGCGGCACCCAGCGGGATCATCGACCCCAGCAGCACAACCACCGGCCATTCGATGTGGGTATAAAGCTCGGACAGGGGCACAATTTTGGCCAGCACATAGGCGATCACCACGATCCCTAGCGCGATAGGCAAATAGATCAGCCCCAAGGAGGCCGCCACAACCGCCCCTGCAAACAGGCCAATGGCCAACCAAACCTTGCTGTTTTCAGTCACGGCCAAACCGCGATCAGCCAGCGGCAAAACGCCCAGCCACTCTGCAACATCATCGCCTGTGTCACGTGGTACCAATAGCAACAGGATGTCTCCTGTCTCGAGCTCGGTCTTGCGCAGTTGCGAGGTGATCTTGCGCCCCCGGCGCGAAATACCCAACAGGACCGAGCGCTGGCGCCACGCCAGACCAACAGCTTGGGTGGTGCGCCCCGCGAGGCGGCTTTCAGCGGTCACGACAACTTCGATAATCTCTACACCATCGCCATCAGCGCGCAGGCGCTCTTCGCGGACGCTATCGGCCATCGCGAGGTCCAAAGTTGAGCGGAATTCGTCCAGTGCATCGGGTGTCGCCTCAAGAACCAATGCATCTCCCGCGCGCAGTTCGGTGTTGCGCGCGCGCCCATAGCGGCGTTTGCCATCTCGCATCAATCCGATGATGACGACATCAGCCTTGTCGGCAGTCTCTTCCAGTTGCGACACACGTTTGCCGATGTGTTTACTACCCTCAGGCACAACCAGTTCGGCAATATAGGCCGAAAGATCTTCGGCGCTGATCGCGCTGTCGTCGCGCGCAGGGATCAAACGCCACCCCACCAGCGCAACAAAAGCAAGGCCCGCAATCGCGGCAACCCCGCCAACAGGGGCAAAATCAAACATCTTGAACGGCGCACCTAGGCTTTCTTCGCGGATCGCGGCGATGATGATGTTCGGAGGTGTCCCGATCAGCGTGACCATCCCCCCCAGAATCGTCGCAAAGCTGAGCGGCATCAGCGACAGCCCGGGCGCGCGGCCAGCTTTGCGCGCGGTTTGGATATCAACAGGCATCAGCAACGCCAATGCGGCCACGTTATTCATGAAAGCCGATAAAATCCCACCAACGGCACCCATCAAAGTAATATGCGCGCCTAATGAGCGGGACGCATCAACCAGCGTTCGCGTGATGAGCAACACCGCGCCCGACCGTACCAGCCCTGCCGATACCACCAAAACCAGCGCGACCACCAATGTGGCTGGGTGGCCAAAGCCGCTAAAGGCGTCTTTGCTATCGACAACCCCCAGCACAACACCCGCCATCAGGGCGGAAAAGGCTACAATATCATAACGAAAGCGCCCCCAAAGGAGGAGGCCGAACACGGCGCCAAAAAGCGCGAAGAGGATAATTTGATCTTGGGTCATGGGCGCACAATGTTGCAGACGGCGGGGTAGGACAAGGGGAGATTCCGCTCTCAATGCGCAGGCAGGTTGCAAAAGGTGAGGGGGCGCAAAACAGGGCTGGCCTAGCTGGGCGCTAAATATTCAGGGTCTATTCAGGAAATATAGCGAAACAGGCGCCTCCAGTTCCGATGTGAGCCTTGCGGCTTGTGCTGCCCCTGCCGTATAAGCGCGGCTAACAAACTTATAGCTATAGTACGGAGACCATCCATGGCAGGCCATTCCAAATGGGCAAACATCCAGCACCGCAAAGGGCGTCAGGACAAGTTGCGCTCGAAGATGTTTTCGAAATTCTCCAAAGAGATCACCGTCGCGGCCAAAATGGGCGACCCCGATCCAGATAAAAACCCACGTCTGCGTTTGGCCGTAAAAGAGGCCAAGCAGGCCTCGATGCCAAAAGACAATATCGAACGCGCAATCAAAAAGGCGACAGGGGGCGATGCGGAGGATTACGAAGAAATCCGCTATGAAGGTTATGGCACAAACGGCGTTGCCGTTATTGTTGAAACGATGACCGACAACCGCAACCGTACGGCTTCGACTGTTCGCTCGACCTTTACCAAATATGGTGGGAACCTTGGCGAGACAGGCAGCGTTGGCTTTATGTTTGATCGCAAGGGCGAGGTGACTTACCCGCTGGCGGTTGGCGATGCGGATACTGTGATGATGGCCGCAATCGAGGCGGGCGCAGAAGACGTGGAAAGCTCTGAAGATGGCCACGTGATCTATTGCGCAGACACGGATTTGAACGATGTTTCAACCGCGCTTGAGGCCGAGCTGGGCGAAAGTGATAGCACCAAATTGATCTGGCGCCCCACCACGACAACCGAAATGGATCTGGAAGGCATGCAAAAGCTGATGAAGCTGATTGATGCCTTGGAAGATGATGACGACGTTCAGCGCGTTACAGCGAACTTCGAAGCATCTGACGAAGTTATGGAAGCGCTAGAGTAAAACGCGCCCCCCTTTAATCACGAAAAACGCCGCTGCATCTATATGCAGCGGCGTTTTTCATGTGCGACAGGCCAAAAGAGCCCGCCGTCGTGGTCGCAGGTTTAGGTGGCTTCACCCATTGATCTTAGCAAACCCCAAAAACCGGATTGCTGCACGCTGGTGCTGTGCGTTTTTTTGGTCTGGCGGGTGACGGTTGCCAAAACGCGGCGCACTTCATCAAGGCGCTTTTTTGCACCGTGGCCGCCAGCACTGGCTTGCATCCGCAAGATTTTTGTCTGCGTTTCCAGAGCGCTTGCGATGAGCTCTAGTTCGTCGTGGCTGATTTCCAGCTTCTTTGTCATTTCAGTCATCTGCTATTTCCTTCATCAGTAGTCGGCAGATAGGCAGTTGTTACAGCCTGCGCTAGGGGGAAGAGTTCAGTTTCTCGTGAGCGGGCGAAATATTTCCGATAGATGGCGAACATTGGGCGGGATTGTGAAACTTTTAACGAACTCACCTTTTAAGGTCGTGCCTGCAATTTAGCGCTTTCCACGCTCACAGGCAAAACGCGTTGCTGTGAACGCGGTGTGAGGCCTCGACAATTTGATCAAAAGTCAATACGGGGGATTTCTATCCATCCACTGTCTGCCGGAGCTGAGGCCAATGTTATCTTCTTTTATTCCCGGTTTCTTGCTGAGCCTTTCTTTGATTGTCGCAATCGGTGCACAGAACGCGTTTATCCTGCGTCAGGGGCTGCGCCGTGAACATGTGTTCTGGGTTTGCCTGACATGTGGTGTTTCTGATGCGCTTTTGATTTCGGCTGGCGTTGCTGGGTTTGGGGCTTTGGCGGAAACTGTGCCATGGTTCGAACCCGTCATGCGGTATGGTGGGGCGGCGTTTTTGATCGCTTATGGATGGCGTAACGCGATCAGCGCTTGGCGCGGAGGGGAGGCCCTCAACACAGAAGGGCGGGCGCCTGCAACGCTGAAGCGAACCTTGCTAACCTTATTGGCGCTGACATGGTTAAACCCGCACGTCTATTTGGATACGCTGGTTCTTTTGGGGTCCATTTCCGCGCAATATGATGATCGGTTTTCCTTTGGCAGCGGGGCGGCTTTGGCCAGCCTCGTTTTCTTCTTCAGCTTGGGATATGGCGCGCGCCTGTTAGAGCCGATATTCGCCCGCCCAATCAGCTGGCGGATTTTGGACGGGCTCATTGCCCTGACCATGTGGATCATTGCCGCGTCTTTGCTGTTTCACTAATCGCTTGCACCACTTGGGCGATTGCGTGCATGTCGCCCTATGACTACCTCAAAACCTCAGCGGCCAATGGTCGGAATTTTCTGGATGCTGGTGACAGGCTTTGCCTTCATCATGGTAACCGCATTGGTCAAGACCATGGGGCCGCGATTACCCTCGGGAGAGGCGGCCTTTTTGCGGTATGCTTTTGGTTTGGTTTTTCTAATCCCCTCTATCAATGCGATCCGTTCCGCAAATCTAAGCCGCCGCCAATGGGCGCTGTTCTCTGTGCGGGGGTTCTTTCATGCGGGCGGTGTGATTTTGTGGTTTTTTGCAATGGTGCGGATTCCCATCGCCGAAGTGACAGCCATGAATTACCTCGCCCCGATCTACGTGACTGTGGGCGCCGCGATATTTTTAGGTGAGCGGCTGGCCGCGCGGCGCATTGTGGCGGTTCTTTTGGGGCTTGTCGGTGCTGCGATCATCCTGCGCCCCGGATTTCGCGAGGTAAGCAGCGGGCATTTAGCGATGTTATTGGCCGCTGTTGTTTTTGCAGGCAGCTATCTGGTGGCCAAAGTCATGGCAGATGAGGTGAAGCCAAGCGTGGTTGTGGCGATGTTGTCCATTTTTGTCACCCTTGGTCTGGCCCCCTTTGCTGCAGCCGATTGGATCACGCCAAACGCGACAGAGCTGGCTTTTTTGGCTGGTGTTGCCGTCTTTGCGACGGCTGGTCATTATACAATGACGCTGGCTTTTGCTGCGGCGCCTGTGACAGTTACCCAGCCTGTGACCTTCCTTCAACTTATCTGGGCGACCTCCCTAGGGGTGATCTGGTTCGGAGAAGCCATTGATATCTGGGTCATTATCGGGGGCTTTGTGATCCTTGGGTCGGTGACATTTATCACTTGGCGCGAGGCAATGCTGAAACGTCGTGTGACGCCGGACGCGCCTGCCACCAAGGGCTAGTTTTTATTGATTGACTGATCAATCTAAAACCCCCACCTTTTGCGGCATGTTCAATTGGCCCCGATTCTGATGCCCAAATTAGGCATGAAACCCTTGCGACGCGCGTCGCTGGTGCAAGCAACGATTGCTGAAATCGGGCGCGCGCAATCTCTTGATGTGACCGTTGGACAGATTGCGAAAACGGCGGGGGTCTCGACCGCTTTGGCGCATCATTATTTTGGTGGCAAGAACGAGATTTTCCTCGCAGCGATGCGCCACATCCTGTCAGAATACGGGGCGCAGGTGCGCAGCAGCCTTGCCCTCGCGACCACCCCGTACGAACGGGCCGCAGCAATTATAACGGCAAGTTTTGATGAAACTTGTTTTGCGCCTGCAACGGTTAGTGCGTGGATGACGCTTTATTCGGCGGCGCCTTCGCAATCCCCTCTAAACCGGTTGCTGTTGCTGTATCAGACGCGGCTTCGGTCAAACCTGACCCATGCTTTGCGGCCGTTATCGGACGCGCCACAAGCGGACGCAGAGATGCTCGCCGCTTTGATCGATGGCCTGTATCTGCGCGCCACATCTTATGAACACGGTTCCAGTGCCGAAGCGAAACAAACGGCCCTGCGTGCCTTGGAGATGATTGTGAAGGATCGCATATGACCCAGCCCAATATCCTCATCCTGATGGTTGATCAGCTTAACGGTACATTGTTTCCCGATGGCCCTGCGGATTGGCTGCACGCGCCCAATCTGAAAAAGCTCGCCGCACGCTCGACCCGTTTTCAGAATGCCTACACCGCATCGCCGCTGTGTGCGCCGGGGCGGGCGGCATTTATGTCAGGGCAATTGCCTAGCGCCACTGGGGTTTATGACAACGCGGCCGAATTTGCCTCTTCCATCCCCACCTATGCGCATCACCTGCGCCGCGCGGGCTATTACACCTGCCTGTCGGGTAAGATGCATTTTGTCGGTCCCGATCAGTTGCACGGGTTCGAAGACCGCCTGACCACCGATATCTACCCCGCTGATTTCGGCTGGACCCCAGATTACCGCAAGCCAGGTGAACGGATCGACTGGTGGTATCATAACATGGGCTCTGTCACGGGCGCAGGCGTGGCCGAGATCAGCAACCAGATGGAATATGACGATGCCGTCGCCTATGAGGCCACGCGCAAGATTTATGAGTTGTCGCGCGGTCTTGATAAACGCCCGTGGTGTGTGACGGCCAGTTTCACCCACCCCCATGATCCCTATGTGGCGCGCAAGAAATACTGGGACCTCTATGAGGATTGCGAACATCTGCTGCCAGAGATTCCGGCAATGGACTATGACGCGCATGATCCCCATTCGAAACGCATCTTTGATGCGAACAACTGGCGCGATTTTGACATCACCGAAGAAGATATCAAACGCTCCCGTCGGGCCTATTTCGCCAATATCAGCTACCTTGATGATAAAATCGGTGACATCTTGCAAACGCTTGAGGACACCCGCCAAGAGGCGATCATTCTGTTTGTCTCGGATCACGGTGACATGCTGGGCGAACGCGGTCTGTGGTTTAAGATGAGCTTCTTTGAGGGATCATCGCGTGTTCCCATGATGATCGCCGCACCGCAGATGGCGGCAGGGCTGCAAACAACCCCCGTCAGCAATATCGATGTGTGCCCGACGCTCTGTGATTTGGCGGGCGTGGATATGTCGGAAATCGCCCCATGGACAACGGGCCAAAGCCTTGTGCCGATGGGGCAGGGGCAAGAGCGCACCGAACCTGTGGCCATGGAATACGCGGCCGAGGCCTCTTATGCGCCGATGGTTTCACTGCGTTATGGCAAGTGGAAATACAACCGCTGCGCGCTGGACCCCGATCAGCTGTTCGATCTGGAGGCCGACCCGCATGAGCTGACCAATCTGGCCGACGTGCCCGCCCACGCGGGCACCGTAACCCAATTGCGCGCCAAATCAGAAGCGCGCTGGGACTTGGACGCCTATGACGCGGATGTGCGCAAATCTCAGGCGCGGCGGTGGGTTGTTTATGAAGCGCTGCGATCTGGCGGATATTTCCCGTGGGATTATCAGCCCCTGCGCGATGCCTCCGAGGCGTATATGCGCAACCATATGGATTTAAACGTGCTGGAAGAAAACAAACGCTTTCCGCGCGGGGAATAGAGATTACCGCGGCTTTTAGGTGCAGGGCCGCGGCGAAAAATAAGCACCACAACTCACGATGGGGACTCTCATGTTACTTTCAATTTTAACCTTTGGGATCATTATGGCATTCGCCTTGGTGATCTTTATCACCATTAAATGGTGGAACCTGACGTTGGTCGGCAAGGATCCGGTTCCGCTGATGGTGTTTATTGCGATCTTGTTTACATCCGGTCTGGATGTGGGCCTGATCATGTTTCCGGTGGCTTTTGACTTTCCGCTTTATGCGGATGTGGCGACCAACCCGACGTTTGGCTTTACCAATCCGCTTGCGATTGAATTCGGCATGTGGGGCTTTTTGATCTGGGCGTTCTACTTCCTCACAGGCTTCTATTTCTGTGTGATTGAACCACGGGTAAAGTTCTTTGACATCCCGCTGGTTAAGCTGGTGAACAACATTGTCATCGTCGGCACCTGTGCCTTCACAGGGTCGCTGTTCTTGCAATATCTGCCTTATTACATGCCAATGGTTGGCGACGGCGAAAGCATCATTCCGCTGTTCTATGTCATGACCTTCCTTGTGATCTGTGCCGCTGCTTACAGCTCGACTGACATCAAGTTTGTGAAGTTCCTTTCGGTTGCTTCCTCTATGTTGTTCTTCGTTCTGATCCTGTTTGCTTGGGTCAATGGTGGCGCGGGCGTTGGCGGGTTCTTTGCTGATCTGGGCAATGTTGGCGGTTATTTCACCAATATCCACCGCTTTATCCTGCCAATGGGTGACGAAGCTGGCTATCACGAGTTCTTCTTGTTCTGGTGGTTCGCTTGGTCGATCATGATCGGGCAGTTCACATCCCGCTTTGTGGGTGGATTGAAAACATGGCAGTTCCTTGCGGCGCTGTTGGTGATCCCGTCCATTCCGTTGGCGATCTGGTTTGCCGTTCTGTACCACTACTTCACCGCAGGTGTATCGACCGAAGGTCTGATGAACTGGGCGATGATTGTGGTTGGCGTGATCTTTGTGATCAACTCGTTTGACTCACTTATTCGCCTGTACACAGACAACCTAGGCCTGACCGTGCAAAAGCTGGGCAAGGCGACTTATCTGGCTGGCAACATCGTCCTGCTGTCCGTTCTTACCTATGCGTTCAAATCGGGCTGGTTGCAGATCAGCTGGATTGGTGCGGTCGTTGTCGGGATCATGGCAGCAGCAGTTGTGTACATTCTGGCACGCCGCCGCCGCGAAGTGATGGCGATCGACAGCATGCCTGAAGGTCAAACTCTTTAAAACTTAACAAATGGCCCGCGCTGGAATGATCTGGCGCGGGCTCTAGCAAATTCACGAGGATGCGCATGCAAACCCAACCCACCGCGAGCCATTTCATTAATGGTAAATATGTCGAAGATACCGCTGGCACGCCGATTGAGGTGATCTATCCGGCTACCGGCGAGGTCATCGCGACCGTCCATGCCGCCACCCCTGCGATTATCGAGCAGGCGTTGGAGGCGGCAAAAACCGCGCAAGCAGGTTGGGCCGCGATGAGCGGAACCGAGCGGGGCCGCATTCTGCGTCGCGCGGCGGACATCATGCGCGACCGTAATCACGACCTCAGCATTCTCGAGACATTCGATACCGGTAAGCCTTATCAGGAAACCTCGGTTGTGGATGCGACGTCTGGTGCGGATGCATTGGAGTATTTTGGCGGCATGGCCGCGACCCTGACGGGCGAACACATCCAGCTTGGCGAAGATTGGGTCTATACCCGCCGCGAAGCGCTGGGCGTTTGTGTGGGTATCGGCGCATGGAATTACCCAACCCAGATCGCCTGCTGGAAAGGCGCGCCTGCGCTGGCCTGCGGGAACTCGGTTATCTTTAAGCCATCCGAAACGACGCCGCTGTGCGCGCTGAAAGTCGCAGAGATTTTGGTCGAGGCAGGACTGCCTGCTGGCTTGTACAACGTTGTGCAGGGCTTGGGCGAGGTGGGTGCCGCGCTGGTTACCGATCCACGGGTTGATAAAGTGTCGCTGACGGGCTCGGTGCCGACAGGGCGCAAAGTATACGCCGCCGCGGCGGAAGGTATGAAACACGTCACCATGGAACTCGGCGGGAAATCCCCGATGATCGTGTTCGAGGATGCCGATATTGAAAACGCGGTGTCGGGTGCGATCTTGGGCAATTTCTATAGCTCTGGTCAGGTGTGTTCCAACGGCACACGCGTGTTTGTCCACAAAGACATCAAGGAAGCTTTCCTCACCCGTCTGTCTGAACGCCTTGCTGACGCAAAGATCGGTGATCCGATGGACCCCGAGACCAGCTTTGGCCCGATGGTGTCAAAACAGCAGATGGATATCGCGTTGGGCTATATCGAAAAGGGCCGCGCCGAAGGTGCGCGCATTGTCTATGGCGGTGAGGCGATTGAAGGCGATGGGTTCTATATGCAACCCTGCGTGTTTGCCGATGTTACCGATGATATGACAATCGCACGCGAAGAAATCTTTGGCCCCGTGATGGCGGTGCTTGATTTTGAGGATGAAGCAGATGTGATGGCACGCGCCAATGACACCGAATTTGGCCTAGCTGCAGGCGTATTCACCCGCGACCTGACCCGCGCCCACCGCGTGGTTGCAGGGTTTGAGGCGGGCACCTGCTTTATCAACAGCTACAATGACGCGCCTGTTGAGGCGCCCTTTGGCGGGGTGAAAGCATCTGGTGTTGGTCGCGAAAACTCAAAGGCCGCGATTGAACACTATAGTCAGGTAAAATCGGTCTATGTGCGCATGGGCGACGTCGAGGCCCCCTTCTAATGGTTGATATACCACAACAGCCCAAGCAGTCGCTGTCCCGTGTGGATGTGGTGAAATGGATCGCCACGGCGGTGCAATTGGTGGGCTATGGGCTGACCGGTCTTGGCTGGCAGCCATGGAATGTCTTTGCGTTTTTTGCTGGCATTGCCCTGTGGTTTGCTGTCGGCGTGATGTGGAAGGACCGTGCGATCATGGTTGTCCACATTGGCGCCTTTATTTCCCTTCTTGCTGGATATCTGAGTGCAAATTAATGGAAGCTGATTTTGTAATTGTTGGCGCAGGTAGCGCTGGTTGTGCCATGGCCTATCGCTTGGGCGAGGCGGGGGCATCCGTTTTGGTTATCGAACATGGCGGAACGGACGCGGGGCCCTTCATCCAGATGCCTGCTGCGTTGAGCTATCCAATGAACATGAAACGCTATGACTGGGGCTATACCTCAGAGCCTGAGGGTAATCTGGATGGGCGCGAGTTGGCCTGCCCACGTGGTAAAGTGATCGGCGGATCGTCTTCGATCAACGGCATGGTTTATGTGCGCGGTCATGCGATGGATTATGACCACTGGCGCGATAGCGGCGCCGAGGGGTGGGGCTATGCGGATGTGCTGCCCTATTTCAGGCGGATGGAGACATGGCATGACGGGGGGCACGGGGGCGACACCTATTGGCGTGGCAAAACCGGTCCGCTGCATGTGAGCCGTGGCCCGCGCAAGAACCCTTTGTTCAAGGCATTTGTCGAGGCGGGTAAACAGGCTGGCTATGAGGCCACCGATGATTACAACGGCGAAAAGCAAGAGGGCTTTGGCCCGATGGAGCAGACCGTCCATGACGGGCGGCGGTGGTCAGCGGCGAATGCCTATTTGCGCCCCGCGCTAAAGCGTAAAAACGTCGAGATGATCCGCGCCTTGGCGCATCGTGTTGTCATCGAAGAGGGGCGTGCCGTTGGCGTTGAGGTTGAGCGTGGGGGCACTGTGGAAGTGATCCGTGCAAATCGTGAAGTGATCCTTGCGGCGTCCTCGATCAACTCCCCAAAGATTCTGATGTTGTCGGGCATTGGCCCAGCCGAGCATTTGGCCGAGCACGGCATAAAAGTCATCGCAGACCGCCCCGGTGTGGGGGGCAACCTGCAAGACCACCTAGAGGTCTATATGCAAATGGCGGCAAGCCAGCCGATCACGCTGTACAAACATTGGAACGTGGTTTCCAAGGCGGTGATTGGCGCGCAGTGGCTGTTCTTTAAGAAAGGGATGGGGGCATCGAACCAGTTTGAAAGCGCTGCCTTTATCCGTTCGCGTGCAGGCATCCCTTATCCCGATATTCAGTACCACTTTTTGCCGATCGCGGTGCGGTATGACGGGCAGGCGGCTGCCGAAGGGCATGGGTTTCAGGCCCATGTTGGCCCGATGCGGTCAAAATCGCGTGGTCGCGTGTCGCTGCGCTCGGCAAATCCTGCAGACAATCCGAAGATTAATTTTAACTATATGTCTCATCCCGATGACTGGGAGGAATGGCGCCGCTGCATTCGCCTGACCCGTGAAATCTTTGCGCAGGACGCCTTTAAACCCTTTGTGAAAAGTGAAATCCAACCAGGGGCAGATGTGCAGTCGGATGAGCAGATTGACGCGTTCGTGCGCGAACATGCCGAAAGCGCCTATCACCCTTGCGGAACCTGCAAAATGGGCCGCCGTGACGACAAAGACGCTGTGGTTGATGGCCATGGCCGCGTGATCGGGGTGGAAGGGCTGCGCGTTGCCGACAGCTCGATCTTCCCACGGATCACGAATGGCAACTTGAATGCCCCCTCGATCATGGTGGGGGAAAAGATGTCTGATCACATTCTTGGAAAAGACCCGCTTGCGGCGTCCAATGACACCCCTTGGGTTCATCCGAATTGGGAAACGGAACAGCGGTAAAAGGTTAATGGCCCGACTTAAATCGAGAGTCATGTTAACCTTTTGTTAACCTCTCGGCTCGGTTGGGCTATACTATTGGCATGGGTAACTTGCAAAAGCAGCTATGATGGCTGTTTCACTCTCTTTCTGCGCAAAACAATGGCGCATGACCGCCTTTTTGGTGTTGGTTCTGGTCGCCGTTGGGTTGTCGGGCGAAGCACTGCGCGCCAACGAGAATGAGAATGTTTTTGCGGGTAAAATTAGCGTAGTCGACGGAGATACCTTCAAGATAGCTGGTCGGTCGGTTCGTCTGCATGCGATTGATGCGCCAGAAAACGATCAGATGTGCCAAACCGAGCAGGGCGTAGATTGGGCCTGTGGCGGGTGGATTACCAAGGTCGTGACAGACCGCTACGAGGGGGTTCAATCGCGATGCGAAACGTTGGATACAGATCGCTATGGTCGCACAGTTGCTCGTTGTTTTGCACTTGGTGAAGATGTTGGTGCTTGGCTGGTGCGCGAAGGCATGGCCTTTGCCTATGTGAAATACGGCGACGACTATGCCGAGATTGAGAGAGAGGCCGCCGCCGTTGACCGTGGCCTGCACGCGGCACGCCTGCAATCCCCCTCAGAACACCGCCGCACACGGATCAAAGGGCGTATTCCCCCTGATGCGAAATGCAACATCAAAGGGAATATCAGCGCGGACGGCAAGCGGATCTATCACGTTGTGGGGCAGGCGTTTTACGAAAAAACGGGCATCAATACCGCCAAGGGAGAGCGGTGGTTTTGTTCCACAACAGCAGCCCAAGCAGCGGGCTGGCGTGCATCGCGGCGTTAATCCACGCGGTAGGGCAGGATGTCTCGGCGATCAGGGTCTACAACCAGATTCCGCTCAAGCGGCGGCACCGCGCGTTGGTGGCACTTCTTTCGCGCACAAATGCGGCACGAAATCCCGATCGGTTCAAAAATGCTGTCACGGCCTAACTCTAACCCGTCTGCATAAACAAGCTGCGAAGCATGGCGCACCTCGCACCCCAAAGCGATAGCAAACCGTCTGGTCGGCGCGCCAAATCGGCCTGCGGATTTTGAAATATCCCGCGCAATTGAGATATAGCGCACCCCATCTGGCGTTTCAGCCAGTTGGCGCAAAAACTGCCCCGGTGTTTCAAAGGCGCGATGGACATTCCACAAAGGGCAAGCGCCCCCAAAGCGGGCAAATTGCAGCAAAGTGGCCGAGTGGCGTTTTGTGATTGTGCCTGCCTGATCGACCCGCACAAAAAAGAACGGCAGCCCCTTGGAGCCCGGACGTTGCAGCGTCGAAAGACGGTGTGCAATCTGTTCGATAGACGCGCCAAAATCTTGGGCCAGTACCTCCAGATCATGACGTGTTTCTTGCGCTCGGGCTTGAAACGCTTTGTAGGGCAGTAACGCAGCGCCAGCGAAATAGTTTGCCAGCCCCATTTTTGCGATGTCTCGCGCTGCTGGTGAATTAAAGCGGGCAAGATCCAGCGTTGCCTCTAGCAAGGCATCATATTGAACCAGCGCCACTTGAAGGAGGAGCTGGAAGGTTTGGGTTTCGGGTTGTGCACGTGAGGATATTTGCAGCAGCCGTCGATCTTGATCCATCTGGCGCAGCGTATCGGTGTCGGTGAATTCAACGCTGATGCCCGCCTGAGCCAGAACATCGGTTGCGATATTGCCGATTAACCTTGGATTGGCCGCGCGCGAGGCAAAATGTTCGGCAGCGCGATCCACAGCGTCAATGTAATTGTCGCAATAATGGAAAAAGTCACGCACCTCTTCCCACGGGCTGGGCGTGGCACGGGCATCTTCACGGCCCAAGGCTTCATCCAGCGAAGCCAGCCTTTCCTGCGCCTGACGATAGCTTTGGTGCAGCGCGATAAAGGCACGTGCCAATCCAGGTGCGTTAGAGGCGGTTAGACGAACATCTGCAACGGGGGGCATTTCCCCACCGAACAGAGGGTCTGACAGGATTTCCTGCATATCACTGGCGAGCCGCTCACTATCCCCCGAGCTCAGCTCGGTAACGTCCATCCCGAATTCAGAGGCTAAGGCCAGAACAACCGTCGTCGAAACAGGCCGGTTGTTATTCTCCATTTGGTTTAGATAGGGCAGGGAAACGCCAAGGCGGGCGGCAAAGTCTTTCTGCGTGTGCCCGATCCGCATTCTTTGTTCACGTAGCTTGGCGCCAGCATATAGTTTTTGGGTAGCCATCATACTGCCTTTGCAAAGTTTGCTCTGGCTGTGATGTTAACTTTGCAAACCGCCCCTCACAAGGGCGCTTATGAATGGCGCGAAAGCACTTTCTCGCGGCGGATCACGGTAAGGATAGACAGCAGGCCCAGCAGGGAGGTGATGAGCATCATCCACAAGAGAGGGAAGGCGCCGGTTTGTGGTGTTAGCAAAACACCAACCCACGCGCTTAACCCTGCGCCGCCGCCAATCATGATCGCGCCGCCAAAGCCCGATGCAGTGCCAGCCAGATGTGGCCGCACCGACAGCATGCCCGCCGTCGCATTCGGAATACAAAGACCGTTGCCAAGGCCAACAAGGGTCATCATGCCGAAAAAGACCAATGGGGTTCCATAGCCTGCAAGGAAGACAGACAATGAAATTGCACCGCCAAGGGCGTTTGCAATGCAGCCCCAAAAGATCATTCGGTTAACGCCAAACTTGATCGCGTAGCGCCCTGTTATAAAGTTACCGACAAAATAGCCAATCGCGGGCGCCCCAAAGTAAAAGCCCAGCACAGAGGGGGACATCCCAAAGACTTCTCGCCCGACAAAGGGCGCGCCCCCCAAATAGGCAAAAAACGCTCCAGAGCAAAACCCGGAGGCCAAAGCATATCCCCAAAACCGTTGGCTTCGGATCAGTTCGGGGTATTCGGCAAATTGCGCGGTCAGGGATTTTTCAGTTGGGCGCGCGGTTTCACCCATATCCCCCAAGGCCATCAAAAAAGTGATGCCCCCGATCGTAAAAAGCGCCCAGAAAACGACCTGCCAGCCAAACCATTCATCCAATAGCCCCCCCAAGGCGGGGCTGATCATGGGGACGATGGCCATGCCCATTGTCACATAGCCAATGATAGAGGCCGCCTGATCCTGCGCATACATATCGCGCACCGCAGCCCGGCTTAACGCCATAGAGGTGGCAACAGCGGCCTGCGTCATCCGAAAGAACAGGAAAACCTCGATAGTGGGGGCATAGATGCATCCAACCGTCGCAATCAGAAAGATTGCAAGGCCCCAAAGAACAACAGGACGGCGGCCGTATTTATCTGAAATGGGGCCAGCAAAGATCTGCAAGACAGCAGAAAACCCCAAATAAATCGCGACCGAGAGCTGCATCACCGCGTAGTCTGTTTCGAAATGTGTAGCCATTGCCGGAAGGCTGGGCAGGAACATGTTCATCGCGCAGGCCGACATCCCCGCAAGAACCACCAGTGTGATCGCGTGGGGCGGGGTGTTACGATCCCCCAGTTTAACGGCTCTTAGATCTTCTCGGATAGCTTGCATTCATAAGGCGTAGTCCTATCGCCTAGCCTTGTCTAGTCATTGAAAACATGTACATAAATCATACATTGCATTTGCTAATTTGCATTTTGCAATAAAGTGCCTGAAAAACATTTGCAAATTTGCTAATTCAGCCTTTGTCTCACCCCCTCGCTCGTCTACAACGTCTTCAAATAACCGAATGGGAGGGTCCGTCCATGAAAGATATCCTGCAACAGCTCGACGACCGCCGCGCCGATGCGCGTCTTGGTGGTGGCCAAAAGCGTATTGATGCCCAGCATGGGCGCGGAAAGCTTACAGCGCGCGAACGTGTGCATCTGCTGCTCGATGAGGGCTCTTTCGAAGAATTCGATATGTTCGTCAGCCACCGCTGCACCGAATTCGGCATGGAGCAGCAAAAGCCCGCGGGTGACGGTGTTGTTACAGGGTGGGGTACCATCAACGGACGCCTCGTTTATGTGTTCTCTCAGGACTTTACGGTTCTTGGCGGGTCGGTTTCCGAAACTCATGCCAAAAAGATTTGCAAGATCATGGATATGGCCGTTCAAAACGGCGCGCCCATTATCGGCATCAACGATTCCGGTGGTGCGCGTATTCAGGAAGGCGTCGACAGCCTTGCGGGATATGGTGAAGTCTTTCAGCGCAACATCGAAGCCTCTGGTGTTGTCCCTCAGATCAGCGTGATCATGGGGCCCTGTGCGGGCGGCGCGGTTTATTCCCCTGCGATGACCGACTTTATCTTTATGGTCAAAGACAGCTCATACATGTTCGTTACGGGGCCTGACGTGGTTAAGACCGTAACAAACGAACAGGTAACGGCGGAAGAATTGGGTGGCGCATCCACCCACACGCGCAAATCCTCTGTTGCGGATGCGGCGTTTGAAAACGATGTCGAGGCACTGGCCGAGGTCCGCCGCTTGGTCGACTTCCTGCCGTCCAACAACCGCGAAAAAGCACCTGTACGCCCGTTCTTTGATGAGCCCGACCGCATCGAGCCATCGCTAGATACTTTGGTGCCAGAAAATGCCAACACGCCATATGATATGAAAGAGCTTATTCACAAGCTCGCCGACGAGGGTGATTTCTACGAAATCCAAGAAGAATTCGCCAAAAACATCATCACTGGCTTTATCCGTATCGAAGGTCGCACAGTGGGCGTTGTTGCCAACCAGCCAATGGTGCTGGCCGGTGTTCTGGATATCGACAGCGCGCGCAAAGCGGCGCGTTTTGTGCGCTTTTGTGATGCGTTTGAAATTCCAATCCTGTCCTTGGTCGATGTTCCTGGCTTCTTGCCGGGTGTGACGCAGGAATACGGCGGCGTGATCAAACACGGCGCGAAACTGTTGTTTGCCTACGGTGAAGCAACCGTTCCGATGGTCACGCTGATCACCCGCAAAGCCTATGGCGGTGCCTATGTTGTGATGTCGTCCAAGCACCTGCGCTCGGATTTCAACTATGCATGGCCAACATCCGAGATTGCCGTGATGGGGGCCAAAGGCGCCACAGAAATCATCCACCGTGCGGATATGGATGATCCAGAAAAGATCGCCCAACACGCGGCAGATTATGAGGAACGCTTTGCGAACCCGTTCATCGCTGCCGAACGTGGGTTCGTTGACGAAGTGATCCAGCCGCGCACAACGCGCAAGCGGATCGCCCGTGCATTCGCCAGCTTGCGGAACAAAAAGTCTAACGTGCCATGGAAAAAGCACGATAACATTCCGCTGTAAGCAGCGTGTCGTTCGGGATCAAAGATGCAAGGCAAAGACATGCCTGACATATCTCGTGTTTGCACCTTTGATCCATCGGGTGGAGCCATGCGGCGTCCACCATCGGGAGGAGAGATGCAGTGCCTTGCTTTTTATGGAGGTATAAAGCAAGGCGCTGCTCTCCAGCTTGAATTGGGGAGGTGTGCAGGATGAATGTTTGGTCGATTGCTGGCTTTCTGATGAGCCGCCCAAAAAAAATGTGCGCCGCTATGCTGTTGCTGGCGTCGCCGCTTGCCGCCGCTGAGGTCCCTTCGGGCCAAGAGGTCGTCCTGCATGAGGTCCTTGTTGATGCCCAAGAGACAGTAACATGGTTGCGGTTTCGCTTTTTGACGCCGCAGATCGCGGCAGGGGCAACGCAGGTTTCCTTTGATGTGGCGGGGCAGGATATGCTGCACCTTTGCGAGACTGTCGCGCTGCCCTATATCGACGAATATACGCTAAGCGGCGACAAGGTGGTGATTTCGTTCATGGATCGGATCACCGAATTTGGTCAACCAGACCCAGACGCCGTTCAGTATTTTGAATCATTTCGCCCTGAAAACGGTGTCTGCATGTGGGACGAATTCTGATGCATACACAACATCTTGGGGGGCGGACCTCATGCTATCACGCTTTTGCGTCTTTGGAGTCACATAATTTGTCCACAGATTTATCCACATATCCAGAGGTCTCCGACTTGGGTAAGATGCCCATGGGCCGTACGTCTGTGCGGTTCGCATCAAATGCGGGAAAAATGGCAGGTTTCGAAAACCAGTCCCGTTTAACAAGTGACAGGAGATACAGATGTCAAAGAACATCAAGCTTTTGGCAACACTCGGCGCAATCGTCGTCGTTGCTGCCTGCGCGCGCGAGCAGCAGGTCGAAGAATTTGTCGTGGTTGATCCAGAGCCGATCAGCCAAGAGCCAGTTTACACCGGCAAATACAAATAATTCACAGACAGGATGGGCGTTCGCGCCCGTCCTGACCGCCTCCCTCACCGCGGAGGGCGCAGCATGGCACTAGACTATATGCTGAAACATCGCGGATTTCCCGGGCGTTTGCCGGGAACGGATTTCCAATTCACCCTGCGCCGTGCGAACCCCAAAGGGGCAACCGAGCTGACCAGCCGCGAGCGCCGCCCAGACCGCCGCGCCCCTGATCGCCGTGCTGATGAGGCGTTCTTTCAGGCGTTGTGGGATTTCTTTGGCGACGAACCGTTTGAGCGCGGCAATCTGGATGCAGGACGCCTGTCATGGTTTTTTGGCCGCGAAGTTATTCCTGCGACCGATCCGTTTGACCCCGCAGATTATGAAGCCATGTTGGTGATTGATCTGCGCGCCGCACGCCAATCCTTTCCCAATATCGTGGGGGAATAGCATGCGCATTCTCAACAATTTCTCCTGTAGAAAACCAAATTCACGCAGCAGCACAACCCGCTGCTTGGCGTCTTTCAACCGCTATCACCATCAAAAGGGCCCAGCATATGTTTAACAAGATCCTGATCGCCAACCGTGGCGAGATTGCCTGCCGCGTCATCAAGACGGCGCGCAAAATGGGTATCCAGACTGTTGCGATTTACTCTGACGCCGACAAACAGGCGTTGCATGTTCAAATGGCGGATGAAGCCGTGCACATCGGGCCACCGCCTGCGAACCAATCCTATATTGTGATTGATAAAGTGATGGAGGCGATTAAATCCTCTGGCGCTCAGGCGGTTCACCCGGGCTATGGTTTCTTGTCCGAGAACTCCAAATTCGCCGAAGCACTTAGCGCTGAGGGCGTTGCCTTTGTCGGCCCCCCAGTGGGCGCGATTGAAAAGATGGGGGATAAAATTACCTCCAAAAAGATCGCTAAAGAAGCAGGCGTTAGCACGGTTCCGGGCTATATGGGTCTGATCGCGGATGCGGATGAGGCGGTGAAAATCTCGAACGAGGTTGGCTATCCCGTCATGCTGAAAGCCTCTGCTGGTGGCGGTGGTAAGGGCATGCGCATCGCATGGAACGACGAAGAAGCGCGCGAGGGTTTCCAATCGTCCAAAAACGAGGCGGCCAATTCATTCGGTGATGACCGCATCTTTATCGAAAAATTCGTGACCCAGCCACGCCACATCGAAATTCAGGTGCTGTGCGACGCACACGGCAACGGCATCTATCTGAACGAGCGTGAATGCTCTATCCAGCGCCGCAACCAAAAAGTTGTCGAAGAGGCACCAAGCCCGTTCTTGGACGAAGCAACCCGCAAAGCCATGGGCGAGCAATCTGTCGCGCTGGCGCAGGCGGTTGGCTATACCTCTGCGGGTACGGTTGAATTTATCGTGGATGGCGACAAAAATTTCTACTTCCTTGAAATGAACACGCGCCTGCAGGTGGAACACCCTGTAACCGAGCTGATCACAGGTGTTGACCTTGTTGAACAGATGATCCGCGTGGCCAATGGCGAAGAGCTGACCATCAAACAGGAAGACGTTCAGATCAACGGCTGGGCCATCGAAAACCGTCTTTACGCCGAAGACCCGTATCGCGGCTTCCTGCCGTCCATCGGTCGTCTTACACGCTATCGTCCGCCAGCGGAAATCGCGGCTGGTCCACTGCTGGACAACGGCAAATGGCAGGACGATGCGCCAGCAGGCGCAACGGCGGTCCGTAACGATACTGGCGTCTATGAAGGCGGCGAGATCAGCATGTATTACGATCCGATGATCGCGAAACTCTGCACATGGGCGCCAACACGTGATGAGGCGATCGAGCGGATGCGCGTTGCCTTGGACAGTTTTGAGGTTGAAGGCATTGGCCACAACCTGCCGTTCCTCAGCGCGGTTATGGACCACCCGAAATTTGTCACAGGTGACATGACCACCGCCTTCATCGAGGAAGAATACCCCGATGGCTTTGAAGGTGTTGAGCTGGAAACAGGCGAATTGCGCCGGATCGCGGCGGCGACCGCTGCCATGCACCGCGTTGCGGAAATTCGCCGCGCACGTGTTTCGGGCCGTATGGACAACCACGAGCGCAAAGTTGGCAGTGATTGGAATGTTACGCTGCAGGGAAACAGCTTTGATGTGACGATTGCAGCAGATCAGGATGGCTCTACCGTGACCTTTGACGATGGTGCTTCACTACGTGTTGCGGGCAACTGGACACCAGGTGATCAGCTGGCCGAAATGACAGTAGCGGATGCGCCTTTGGTGCTGAAGGTTGGCAAAATCTCGGGCGGTTTCCGCATTCGGACCCGTGGGGCAGATATGAAGGTTCATGTTCGCAGCCCCTTGCAGGCTGAAATGGCCCGCAAGATGCCCGTGAAGGTGCCGCCAGACACATCCAAGCTGCTGCTTTGCCCAATGCCAGGTCTGATCGTCAAACTGGACGTTGCCGTTGGCGACGAAGTGCAAGAAGGCCAAGCGCTGTGTACAATCGAAGCGATGAAAATGGAAAACATCCTGCGCGCAGAGAAAAAGGGCATCGTATCCAAGATCAATGCAGGTGCAGGCGATAGCCTTGCCGTAGATGACGTGATCATGGAATTCGAGTGAGCCTCGGCCACTTCATAAAAACTCCTGCGGGCGCTCGCGCCCGTAGGAACGACTATTCAGCAGCGCCTTTACCCTCACGGATTTCGCGCTGCCGAACGGGCATCTTGTCGATGCTGCGGGTGATTTCACGCACATCCCACGGGAAAGGTTTGCGCAGTTTGACGTTTCCGTCCTTGCCAACCAACACCAACATAAACCCGCGTGGACGCATCTTTAATCGGGTTGCACTGCGCGCCTCGGGGGTGGTGTCGACGATCACGACGACATCGCGTTCGTTCAGATCCGCCGCACCGCTGTTTAACAATTCCATTTGCTCGATGAACGCGGGATCGTCTTTGCTGTCGGCCAAAACGACAACAGGTCTCTTTTTCCATTTGAATTCGTTCAAATCCGTTTCAGTCGCCTCACGGATGGATGCAGAAAACTCAGCCGGCAAAGGCGTTTCCGCCTGCACTGTGTTTGCAAAAACGGCAATAAATACAACCCCTAACAACGATTTCATAAGCTCTCCTTCTGGCCTCAATATAGGGGCATTGAAACAGATTGCGAAGGCAGTCATCTCAATTTTTACCATTAAGCCCTCTGTAAGAGTAGCTGCCACATGAATGTTGCAGTTTCTTCTTCACGGCTGCCTTGGGCGGCCCTTTGCTCAAAAGGTATGTCTTGGCTTATGGATATCATTCTTCATCTGGGTGCGCATCGTTGTGGATCAACCAGCTTTCAACATTATTTGCGCGGGAATCAGGCCTATCTTGAAAAGGATGGCACCGCCGTATGGGAGCCGCGCGTAACGCGGGATGGGTTGGTCAGCGGTTTGTTCGCAAAACCAACCAAGCTGAATGCCCGTGATCTGCAGCGCCGCGCAATGGGGCGTGTCCATCTAAAAGCGCGCAGGGCCGAGCGCGAAGGCGCTAAGCGTTTGGTGATGAGCGATGAAAACGTGATCGGCACGCCGCGTTCATGTATCCGAACAGGCGAGCTATACCCCGAAATCGGCGAGCGTATGGCGCGGCTCGATGCGGCCTTTAAGGGGCAGGTCGGGCGTGTTTTGTTGAATGTACGCTCGTTGGATTTATGGTGGTCTTCGGCTGCGGCCTTTACTGTTGGGCGGGGGCATCCTTTCCCAACGGACAAACGGCTGCATGATATATCCAATTCAAAACGAACTTGGAAAGATGTTGTCACCGATCTGGCCTGTGCCCTCCCAAATGCCGAGATAAAAGTACTGCCATTTGAGGAATTTGTCGGGCGTTCCGACAAGATTCTTTTCCACGCGACGAACCGCGACGCGCCAACAAATCTTGCCGATTGCTGGTTAAACCGTTCCCCTGACAAAGCGGAATTGCGGGCGGAATTGGCCGAACGCGGGATCCTTGAAAAGGATTTTCCAGTGGGAATTGATCAAAGTGAGGGGCGTTGGTCTCCCTTTGATCCAATACAGAATTCGAAACTACGTGAGGCTTACGCCGACGATATTATGTGGCTCGCCGCTGGGGCGGATGGGCTTGCAACACTGACAGAGGATACATCCCGCAAAAGAACAGGCACAAGCCTGTCGGCTGGGACGGTGAGGAAAGGACAACCCCATGACGAAGAAACCGACAAAAGACGATTGGCGTAATCTGGCCGAGGGCGAGCTGCGCGGCCGCCCATTGGATGATCTGACGTGGAAAACCTTGGAAGGTATCGACGTTGCCCCGCTATACACGGCCGAAGACCTAGATGGTGTTGACCATCTAGGCGGCATTCCAGGGCAGGGGCCTTATACGCGGGGTGTAAAGGCCACGATGTATGCGGGCCGCCCTTGGACAATCCGCCAATATGCGGGGTTCTCAACCGCCGAAGAATCCAATGCCTTTTACCGCCGCGCATTAGATGCGGGGCAGCAGGGCGTATCGGTTGCCTTTGATCTGGCAACCCACCGCGGCTACGACAGCGACCACCCGCGTGTTGAAGGCGACGTTGGTAAGGCTGGTGTGGCGATTGATAGCGTTGAGGATATGAAAATCCTCTTTGACGGTATCCCGCTGGACAAAGTGTCGGTTTCGATGACGATGAATGGCGCGGTTATTCCGATCCTTGCGAACTTCATTGTCGCTGGTGAAGAGCAGGGGCATTCCCGTTCGGTCCTCGCTGGTACAATCCAGAACGACATCCTGAAAGAATTCATGGTGCGGAACACCTATATTTACCCGCCAGAACCGTCGATGAAGATCATTGCGGATATCATTGAATACACGGCGAACGAGATGCCGAAATTCAACTCGATCTCGATTTCCGGCTACCACATGCAAGAGGCAGGCGCGAACCTAGTGCAAGAGCTGGCCTTTACGCTGGCAGATGGGCGCGAATATGTGCGCACGGCCATTGCCGCAGGCATGGATGTAGACAAATTCGCCCCGCGCCTGTCGTTCTTCTTCTGCATCGGCATGAACTTCTTTATGGAGGCGGCGAAACTGCGCGCCGCGCGTTTGCTATGGTCGCGCATCATGGCCGAGTTCGAGCCGAAGAATCCAAAATCCTCAATGCTGCGCACCCACTGCCAGACATCTGGCGTCAGCCTTCAGGAACAAGATCCCTATAACAACGTGATCCGCACCGCCTATGAAGCGATGAGCGCGGTTTTGGGCGGCACGCAATCCCTGCACACCAACGCGCTAGACGAGGCGATTGCCCTGCCTACCGAAAACTCCAGCCGCATCGCGCGCAACACGCAGTTGATCCTGCAAGAGGAAACTGGCGTGACCAATGTCGTCGATCCGCTGGCGGGGTCCTACTATGTTGAAAAGCTGACCCATGATATGGCCGAAGCCGCATGGAAGCTGATCGAAGAAGTCGAAGAAATGGGCGGCATGACCAAAGCCGTGGCATCCGGCATGCCGAAACTGCGCATCGAAGAAGCCGCAGCACAGCGTCAAGCTGGCCAAGACCGCGGAACAGACGTGATCGTTGGTGTGAACAAATACCGCCGTGAAAAAGAAGACGAAATCGACATTCTCGATGTCGACAACGTGGCGGTTCGCGACAGCCAGATTGCCCGCCTGAAATCGATCCGGGCCAGCCGAGACGAGGCCGCATGTAACGCAACCCTAGCAGAGCTAACCCGCCGCGCACGTGAAGGCGGCAACCTGTTGGAGGCAGCCGTAGAGGCCGCGCGCGCACGTGCGACAGTTGGAGAAATCAGCATGGCAATGGAAGAAGAATTCGGCCGCCACCGCGCCGAGGTGAAAACTCTAGCTGGCGTTTACGGCGCGGCCTATGAAGGCGATGAGGGTTTCGCAGAAATCCAGAAGTCGGTCGAAGAATTTGCCGAAGCCGAAGGCCGCCGCCCGCGTATGCTGGTGGTGAAAATGGGACAAGATGGTCACGACCGTGGTGCCAAAGTGATTGCAACGGCCTTTGCGGACATCGGCTTTGACGTTGACGTGGGGCCATTGTTCCAAACCCCTGCCGAGGCGGCGCAAGACGCGGTTGATAATGACGTGCATGTTATCGGCATCAGCTCGCAAGCTGCGGGTCACAAAACGCTAGCCCCCCAGTTGGTTCAAGCACTGAAAGACGCCGGTGCCGAGGATATTCTGGTGATTTGCGGCGGCGTTATTCCGCAGCAGGATTATCAGTTCCTCTATGATGCTGGCGTAAAGGCGATCTTTGGTCCGGGCACAAATATCCCTGAGGCTGCTCAGGATATTTTGAAACTTGTCCGCGAAGCGCGTGCATGATCGAATTTGACCATATCGCAGTGGCGGGAGAGACTCTCGCCGCGGCGACCACCCATGTGGAGAAAACTCTGGGTGTTCCCCTCCAAACTGGCGGGGAGCATGCGGTGTTTCATACCCATAATACCCTTCTGGGCCTAGAAGAGGGGCTGTACCTAGAGGCGATATCGATCAATCCAGATGCACCGCAGGCTGATCGCCCCCGTTGGTTTGATCTGGATCGCTTTTCGGGGGCTGCGCGGCTCACCAATTGGATATGCCGTTGCGATGATCTGGACGAAACCCTGTCAAACCTGCCAGATGGGTTCGGCCAACCTGTTGAGATTGAACGCGGAAACCTACGCTGGCGTATGGCCGTTCCCGCGAGCGGCGTTTTACCTTATGACAATTGCGCCCCTGCGCTGATCCAGTGGATCGGGGATGAACATCCTGCACCGCGTCTTACGCAACAGGGCTGCCGGATCGTCGCGCTAGAGGTGTATCATCCTCAGGCGACGGCGCTTGCTGCGTTATTGGCGCCTATTCTATTTGATGCTCGGGTGTCCTTTGCTGTCGGAGAGCCAAAGCTATCAGCGCGTATCCAAACACAAGAGAGCACCATAGACCTATGTTGATCCGGCCAGCCACCCGTACTGATCTTCCGACAGTGAAAATGTTGTGGAACCGCATGATCCGCGACACGACATCAACATTTACCAGCATTGAAAAAACGGACGAGGCGCTGGAACAGCTGCTTTTGGAACGAGCGGATCGGTTTCTGGTTGCTGAAGAAAACGGCAAATGTTCGGGGTTTGTGACCTGGGGCAGCTTTCGCGCGGGCGATGGTTATGTCCGCACCGCTGAACATAGCATCATCACTGAAAAAGCGGGGCAGGGAACGGGCCGCGCGCTTATGGAAAGCGCTTTGCGCGTTGCCCACCAACAAGGAATCCATGTGATGGTTGCGGGCATTGGGCACGAAAATCCGCCTGCGGTGGCCTTTCATCAGAAATTGGGGTTTGCAAAGGTCGGCCGATTGCCACAGGTAGGGTACAAGAACGGGCGTTGGCATGACTTGATCTTGATGAGCAGGATCACACAGACGCCCTGACAAAAAGGCGCGCGCGCGTTAGGATAGCTTATGTCAATCTGGACCCGCATTTCCGAAGCACTCTCCGCCCTTGCCTCTGGTGAGGGGCTGACGGCTGTTTTTGACCGTCTGAAAACAGCGCCCGAAAGCTCGGTTGCGTTTACAATCGCGGTCATTGCCTTGGGCGCCAAAATGGCCAAGGCCGATGGGCAGGTCACCCGTGACGAGGTGACGGCCTTTCGCGAGGTTTTTAACATTGGCGATGATGATGCACAGGGTGCTGCGCGGGTTTTCAATCTGGCGCGGACGGATGTCGCAGGGTTTGACGATTACGCCCGCCGGATCAAAGGCATGTTTGATTCCGAGTCGCCAATCCTGTGTGATCTGATGGAAGGGCTGTTCCACATCGCCATGGCCGACGGGATTTACCACCCCAACGAAAATGCCTTTCTGGAAGAAGTGGCCGCGATTTTCAATCTGCCCGAAGGATCGTTTGAATCCTTGCGCGCGCGGTTTGTCCCGAACACCTCGCCGCTGCCTCATACCGTTTTGGGGATCGCGCCGAACGCCACAAAAGAAGAGGCGCGTCTGGCGTGGCGGGCGCTGGTCCGCGCAAATCATCCTGACGCTTTGATCGCCCGCGGGTTACCCGAAGAGGCGGTGAAAATGGCCGAAAAGCGTATGATTGATATCAACCAAGCTTGGGAAACGCTCTCGGGCAAAGCGGCATAATGCGCATCGCAACCTATAATGTTGAATGGTTTGCTGGTCTGTTTGACCAAAATGATGAGCTGTTTAACGACAGCGCATGGTCCAGACGCTGGAATGTCACCCGCGCCCAGCAAACCGAGGCCTTGGGAACCGTGTTTCGGGCCATGGACGCCGACGCGATCATGGTCATCGAAGCCCCGGACCACGGGCGAAACCATAGCGCGGTTGCGGCGCTAGAACATTTTGCCCAGCAGTTTGATATCCGCGCCCGCCGCGCCGTGATTGGTTTTGCCAATGATACGCAACAAGAAATCGTTTTGCTGTATGACCCCGATGTGATGACAGCGGCCCATGATCCAATGGGTGAAGAAAGCGGAACCAAAGGCGCACGCGGCGCGCCAAGGTTCGACGGAAGCCTGCGGATTGATCTGGATTTTGACGCCAGTGAAGACCGTGTTGTCTTTTCCAAACCGCCGTTAGAATTGGCCGTGGAAACGCGTAGCGGTTTTGCCTTTCGCATGATCGGGGCGCATCTGAAGTCCAAGGCGCCTCATGGCGCGCGGGATGATAACCACGCGATGCAGATTGCTATCGCCAACAGGCGCAAACAATTGGCCCAAGCCATCTGGCTGCGAGAGCGCATCGACGCACATATAACAGATCAGACGCCCCTGATTTTGATGGGGGATCTCAACGATGGTCCGGGATTGGATGAATTCGAAAACCTCTTTGGCCGCTCCTCGGTCGAGATTATTCTGGGCGCCGATAGCGCGCATCCTTTGTATGATCCCCATGCAATGCGCGCCTTGAGCCAACGTATCGGTGCGGTGCCAACCACCTCGCGTTTTTGGATACGGCCGGAAAAGCGGTTTTTGCAGGCTTTGTTAGACTATATCATGGTCTGCCCCGCGCTGCGTGCCCATGCTCCGCAATGGCGCATTTGGCATCCCTTGGATGACCCTGCCTGCTGGGCCGATCAAACCCTGCGCGAGGCATTGGTCACCGCGTCAGACCATTTTCCTGTCACGTTGGATATTGATCTTTGATTTGGTGAAAGCACTCAGAGTTCCTATATATACAATATGAAACATTCATTGCTGATCCCGCTCTTCGCCTTGTCCCTCGCCAGCCCTTTGGCCGCAGAGGAAGAGCCGCTGTCCCTGATGGAACGCGGCGCGCAATTGTTCTTTGAAGGTTTGATGGAGGAAATGGCCCCCGCGCTGGATGGTATGGCTGACCTGCTGGAAGAGGCGGGGCCAGCGTTGCAGGAATTCGTCGCCGAGATGGGGCCAAAGCTGCGCGATGTTCTGGAGGACGTCGACGATTGGAGCGTCTATACCGCGCCCGAAGTTCTGCCAAACGGCGATATCATCATTCGCCGCAAGCCCGATATCCCAAAGGACAAGGATACGCAAAAGGCGCCACAGGAAACCTCGCCCCAGATCGATCTTTAGCGTCTGGCGGTTTTCAAGACAGCCTGCGCATCCAGCGAGTTTGCCAAGGACGTAAACCGCGCCTCGGCAACTTCGCCAAACAGCGGCATCATGTCTGGGCTTAGATGCAGGTGAAGCTCTTTCTTCTTGGGGTACCAGCGCATTTCGCCCAACTCGTCCACCTTATCCATCCACAGCATCGCGCCAAATCGCATGGCTTTGCCAAGGATTTCGGCCTCGGCGCGGGTTTTTTCATCGACCATCTCGATGAGATCGGTGAAACGGATGTTTTCCCGTTTGTTCGAATAGCGGTGCATCAGGGCAAGGCCCACGAAAATCCGCTCGGAATGTTTTAGCCCGCCAAGGTTGGCGCGGGTGGCGTTATCAAAACAAACTTCGGCGCGGTAATCGGGATGGGCGCGCCAGCTGACGTCATGCAACAGGCAGGCCGCTTTGATCAGCCGCTTGCGCGGGGCAGGGGCGGATTTGTAGATCGGCATAATGAAATTATAGAGGGTCTTACCAAAGCCGGGGCTGCGCGCGTCTTTGTCTTCGGCAAAGCGGCAGGCTTCGATCAGCGGGTCGCGATCCCGCAGGCGTTGGGGCATTTGTTCGTATAACATACCTTCGCGAATGCCATAGCTGGATACGGCGATGTCTTTTGGTTTGATGGTTTTCACCAGCCTGCTCAATACTTCGCACGCAAACGGGACCAATGTTGCACGCGCCGAGGAAACGCCAGCTTCGGCACGCAGTTCGTCCATGTCTGACTTGCGAATGAACTCGATCGTGTCGCGCACCGATTGGCGGGTCATGCGGTATTCGTGCAAAACATGCAGCGGATACCCCCGCCGGATCATATCAATGCGGGCAATAGCGCGCCATGATCCCCCAACAAGGAACAGGCGGTCACGCTGGCTGCCCATTTGGTCGGCAAGGGCTTGCATGACCTCTTTGATATGCGCGTTACGGGCTTTTGCACCACCTTTGATATCGCGCAGTTTGAGCGGGCCGAGGGATGATGTCACGCGGCGCCCTACGCGGCCGCCTGAAATCTCGGCCAGTTCTAACGACGATCCCCCAATATCACAGACAAGCCCATAAGCACCCGGCCAGCCCAGCAGAACACCCTGAGCCGACAGGCGCGCTTCTTCTTCGCCATCAATCACCCAGATCTTTACGCCGGTTTGCTTCTCGACCTCTTCGCAAAATTCCCGCCCGTCTGTTGCATCACGTACCGCAGCTGTTGCAACGGCTGTCAGCTCGGACAGGCCCATCCCCTCGGCCAGTTTTGAGAAACGTTTAAGGGCCGACAGGGCCCGTTCGCGCCCTTGCGGTGATAGATGCCCCGTATCCGCCATACCCGCCCCAAGGGCGCACATGATCTTTTCATTGTAAAAATAAGCAGGTGAGCGGGCAGCCCCGTCAAACACCACCATCCGAACCGAGTTCGATCCCACGTCCACAACGCCCACACGGCGCAACGCGCGCGCGCTAGGGTCTTTGAATAGGGGTTTTCCAAAAAGCCCTAGGTCGGCAACGCCGGTTTCTGGAACAGGCGATTTTTGATGGGGGGCATTGGGCATGCGCGCTCCGTCTGACTAGGCTAATTGTCCTCGCAAATTGGCCCATAGCCCTGTCCGCGTCAATCATTAACAGGTGTTAACGAAGGGGCATGTCGTCGCGGAGGTACAGGAAAAACCCAGTGCCTCAATCCTCGGTATGAGTGAGCTTTGGCACATCTGCGGCCCCCGCAGAACCACGCCCCGAAAGCGAGGGGTTTTCCATGAAGAAACGATGGCAATTAAAGGCAAATTGCCCCTCTGGCAGGGGCGGTCGGGTAAAGCTGCCATCGGGCGACATAACCCAGCTTTGCGCCACGTCAGCCATATTGGCTGCCATGATCTGGCTGGTGATCTGCGCCCTAACCGTTGCGTTTTCGATCTCGACCAATGTTTCAACGCGGCGGTTCAGGTTGCGGCTCATCCAATCTGCGGATGAGATGAACACGCGCGCCTTTTTATGCGGTAACCCATAGCCATTGCCAAAACAGACGATGCGAGAATGTTCGAGGAACCGCCCGACAATGGATTTCACGCGGATGTTCTCTGACAGCCCCTTAATCCCTGGCCTAAGAGAGCAGATCCCGCGAATGCTAAGGCTGATCCGAACCCCCGCGTTGGACGCTGCATAAAGCGCATCAATCACTTGTGAATCGACAAGGCTATTCATCTTGGCCCAAATCTCGGCCGGTTTTCCGGCCTTTGCGTGCTCGGCTTCTTTGGCAATCATCTCTAGGAGACGGGATTTAAGGGTGAGCGGTGAAATCGCCAGATTGTCCAGATGTTCAGGCTGTGCATAGCCAGAAAGATAATTGAAAACTTTGGTCGCATCGCGGCCCAATCGTTTGTCACAGGTAAACAGCGACAGGTCGGTGTAAATCCGCGCGGTGATCGGGTGATAGTTGCCTGTACCATAGTGGGTATAGGTCACCAGTTCGTTCCCCTCACGCCGCACCACGGTCGAGATTTTGGCGTGGGTTTTGAGGTCAATAAACCCATAAACCACATGCGCGCCAGCCCGTTCCAACCGACGCGATTGGCGAATATTTGCGGCTTCGTCGAAACGGGCCTTGAGCTCGACCAAAGCCGTCACCGATTTGCCGCCCTCAGCGGCCTCGCATAATGCCTCAACAATGGGGCTGTGGCGCGAGGTGCGGTAAAGTGTTTGTTTGATCGCAACCACATCAGGGTCACGCGCGGCCTGCTGTAAAAAACGGACAACCATGTCAAAGGTTTCATAGGGGTGGTGCAGCAGCATATCCTTTGATCGGATTGCCTTGAACATATCGCCCTCATGGTCTGACACACGTTCAGGCACACGCGGCATGAACGGAGGCCAAAGCAGCTCGGGGCGGTCATCGGTCACCAGTTGCGAGAGGTCATCAATGCCCAGCATCCCGTCAATCTCGATCACATCCTGCGGTTTTACCGCCAACTCGTGCATGATCGTGCTCAGCAATTTGGCAGGCGCCCCCGCCGAATGGGTCATGCGCACAACACCCCCACGGCGGCGCCGTTTCAGGGCAACTTCAAACTCCCGCACAAGGTCTTCGGCTTCGTCTTCGACCTCCAGATCGCTGTCGCGCAACACGCGGAATTCGAAATGGTTTTTGAGCTTATATCCCGGAAAAAGATCAGGGATTTTTAGGACGAGCAGCTCTTCGAGAGCAAGATAGCGTTTTGTGCCATCCTCGGCTGGCAGCGATACAAAGCGGTCAATCTGCGCAGGGATCGGCAGCAGCGCCTGAAGGGGCTTTTTGTCCCTGTTACGTTCTAGCTGCAGCGCAAGGGCAAAGCCCGTATTGGGCAAAAACGGAAAAGGGTGGGCCGGATCAATCGCCAGAGGGGACAGAACGGCAAACACTTGGGATAGGAACGTGTCATCCAGCGCTTTTCGATCCTTGTCATCAAGGTCATCCAACCCCTCCAGCATGATGTTCTGATCATCCATTTCATGCAGTAGAGAGGCCAGCACCCTTTGTTGGCGCTGCATCAATACGCGGGCTTCTTGGTTGATCAAAACCAGCTGTTCAGCGGGGGACAGCCCATCAGCCGCAGGTGTGGTATTGCCCGCCTGAGCAAGCTCACGCAGGCCCGCAACGCGGACTGTATAAAATTCGTCCAGATTATTTGCCGAGATCGACAGGAACCTAAGGCGTTCCAGCAAAGGAACACGTGTGTTTTCCGCTTCTTCAACAACACGCCTGTTAAAGCCCAGCCAGCTTAGCTCGCGGTTTTGAAAACGGCCCGGTCCAGTGAGGTCCAGTTCAGGTATTTCAACAGGGGCATCAAACGGGGCGGTTAGAAAATCGGCATCAGACATGAGCATGCTTATCCAGCAAAAATGTAACGACAATAAGACGGGGGTGTCTTTTGTGACTATCGCGTGTCGGTGTCGCGATTGTCCAGCACAAGGGCAGCCAAAGAACGGGTAATCGGGCGTTGGCGGGCAAGGCTTTCGCGGTCCAACGCACCAACGATACGATTTGCAGCACTAAATGAACGGTCCATACGTTTGAGCAAATAGGGGACCACCTCAGGAGGGGGCATAAGCTGGCGATCCGACAACAGCTTAACCAAAACGGCGGACAATAATGCATCATCTGGCGCGTCAATCGTAGCCTCTAATGTTCCGCGCAGGCGGCTTTCCAGATCGGGCAGGGTGATACCCCAATGGGCAACCGCCCCTGTCCCCGTGAGCAGCAGAGTTTGACCTTCGGCCAAGACCATATTGTGCAGATGAAAGAGCGCCGTTTGCGCCTCTGGGTTATTTGCGATGTCTGGCACATCTTCGACAGCGATGCAGCCTTTTGCCAATTCTGGCACGTCTTGCACCTTTAGTGTGGTGGCTTGGATGATCCTAGCCTGCGCAGCATCGGCCCAAACATGGGTTAGATGGGTTTTGCCAGCGCCCTCGGGGCCGCTTAAAATCATCTTGGAACTGGTCCAGTTGCGCCAGTTTTCGATCATGGCAACAGCCATCGCATTGGACGGGGCGACCAGAAAATCATCCCGCCCCCGTGCGGTGCGCACAGGCAAATCCAGACCCAGTTGTTCTGCCATCTTATTCGGCTTCTTTATCGGTTGGGGCAACGCTGTAATGGGTCGTGCCGTGATACAGCAGGCTCTGCCTGTATTGATCGATCCCAAAGCGCGCGATAACCCCAAGGGAAGCCGCAACAGGTACCGCAACTAACATCCCGACAAATCCGAACAGCGTGCCAAATACCGCAAGCGCAAGGATCAGCCAAACAGGGTGTAGCCCAACGGAATTCCCAACCAGTTTGGGCGTCAGGACATTTCCCTCAATGATCTGGCCAAATACAAAAATGCCCGCAACCATCCCGATGGAAACCCATTCACCCCAAAACTGGAACAAGGCCAACCCGATCGCCAAAGCCCCGCCGATCAAGGCCCCCAGATAGGGGATAAAGGTAACCAATCCCGCGACAAAGCCGACAACCAGCCCAAACTGCAACCCAACCAGCATCAAAGCAATCGCGTAATAAGTCCCCAAAACCAGACATACCGTGCCCATGCCGCGAATGAACGAGGCAAGCGTTTTATCAATCGACCTCGCCAATTGGCGGATCACAGGCGCATGATCGCGGGGCAAAAGAGCGTCAATCTGGCTGATCATGCGGTCCCAATCCAGCAACATATAAACCGCGACAACGGGTACAATGACCAGCAACATCATCAAATTCAATATACCAGCCGCCGAGCTGAGCGCAGTGTTCAGCAACTCACCGCCGCGCTCTTGGATGGTGGCCCCGATAGATTGGATGGATTGTTGCAGGGTTGATCCTTCCTCCAATAGCGCGGGGAAACGCTCGGTCAGGAAGGCCCCGAAACGCGAGGCCAGATCAGGCGCGATCTGAAACAGATTGATCGCCTGCTCAACCAAGGTCGGAATAACCAAAAGCGCCATAATGACAAAGATAAGCAGGGCTATGATGGTAATAAGCGCCGTCGCCATCGCACGGCTTAGGCCCATCCGCTCTAACCGGTCGGCAACAGGATCAAGGAAATAGGCAATGGCACTTCCCAGAACAAAGGGCAGCAGGACATCGCCCAAAAACCACAGAACGACCAAAACAACAGCAGAGGCAATGCCCCAATACTTCATCTGATCTTTGATCGGCAGTGCCATAACGGTTTCTCCTGTAGCTATATCACACATCGCCCATGGCAGGTCAGGTTTCAAGGGGGCAGGGGGAGAGGAGCCTTTTCGCACGGCACGGAAATTGGGCAGCGCGCACCCGTTTGTCTGCTAACGCTTGACATAAGCGGCCCTGCCGCCACGATGCAAAAAAACACTTTGCCGGAGCCCCCCTATGCGCACGCCCTTTGATGCCGAACTTCAGGACCGCCTCATGCGTTACGCTGCAATCGATAGCCAATCAGATGAAAGCAGCACCAGCCAGCCGTCCACCCCATGCCAGTTGGATATGAGCCGCCTGTTGGTCCAAGAACTCGAGGAAATGGGGGCCGAGGACGTAACGATAACCGAATATGGCGCGGTTTTGGCCACCATCCCTGCAACGGCAGAGGGGCCCGTTGTTGGCCTATGCGCCCATGTTGATACGACGCCGCAGTTTAACGCAACGGGCGTAAAGCCGCGGCTGATCAAAGGGTATGACGGCGGTGATATCAGCTTTCCTGACGCGCCTGAACGCAGGTTGGGGCCTGATATGTCACCGCATCTGAAAAACTGCATCGGCCATGATTTGATCACGGCGTCTGGAACCACGTTATTGGGGGGCGACGATAAGGCTGGCGTGTCGGTCATCATGACCGCAGCGCGCCATCTTTTGGCAAATCCCGACATCCCGCGCGCCAAGCTGCGCCTTGCCTTTACCCCCGACGAAGAAATCGGGCGCGGCGTGGATGAACGCCTGCCCGCCGATATGGCCTGCGATTTTGCCTATACGTTTGACGGCCCCGCTCCCGGCGAGGTCCAGCACGAGACGTTTTCAGCCGACCGCGCCTTTGTGACCATTCGCGGTGTTTCGATCCATCCCGGTTGGGCCAAGGACAAGCTGGTCAATGCGACCCACCTCGCGGCTAAAATTGTCCAAGGCTTGCCGCAAACCAAAATGACCCCCGAAATGACCAAAGGAAACGAGGGGTTTATCCATATCACCGATATGAGTGGTGATGCCGCCGAGATGACCATCGGCCTGATCATCCGCGACTTTGAACGCGAGGGGCTGGCGAAAAAGGGCGACATCCTGCGTACCGTTTGTTCTGCCGTCGCCCTGACCGAACCCCGCGCCGAGGTGATCTGTGAGATCACCCCGCAATACCGCAACATGCGCTATTGGCTAGAGAAGGACATGACCCCCGTTGATCTGGTCCACGCCGCGATCCGTGATGTGGGGCTAGAACCCGTCGCCATCCCGATCCGTGGCGGCACGGATGGCTCTCGCCTGACCGAATTGGGTGTACCCTGTCCAAATGTCTTTTGCGGCATGCAGGAAATCCACGGCCCGCTTGAATGGATATCCGTTCAGGACATGGGCAAAGCAACCGAAGTCGCCCTAAGGATCGCGCAGCGCGCCGCAAAGGCCTGAAACAGGTCGCGCCCAAAGCGATCACCCGAAAGAGGGCGATTGTGTCGGGCGGGGCTTTGACCTAAGCAAGCACGCAAGTCTAAAGAGGATTCCACCATGCGCCTAAGCCGCTATTTTCTGCCCGTATTGAAAGAAACGCCATCCGAGGCGCAGATCGTGAGCCACCGCTACATGCTGCGCGCTGGGATGATCAAACAAAACGCTGCTGGCATTTATTCATGGTTGCCGCTGGGCTTTAAGGTTCTGCGCAAACTGGAAAACATCGTTCACGAAGAGCAGATGCGCGCGGGCCATATCCCGATGCTGATGCCCACGCTGCAATCCGCCGATCTGTGGAAAGAATCCGGCCGCTATGATGCTTACGGCCCCGAAATGCTGCGCATCAAGGATCGCCAAGACCGCGATATGCTATATGGCCCCACCAACGAAGAGATGATCACCGACATCTTCCGCAGCCATGTGGGCAGCTACAAAGACCTGCCCATGACGCTCTATCACATCCAGTGGAAATTCCGTGACGAGATGCGTCCGCGTTTCGGTGTGATGCGGGGCCGCGAATTCTTTATGAAGGACGGGTATAACTTTGACCTGACCAAAGAAGACGCGCTGCACGCCTATAACCGCCACTTGGTCAGCTACCTGCGCACCTATGAACGCATGGGCCTTCAGGCGATCCCGATGCGCGCAGACAGCGGCCCGATTGGCGGCGATGATACGCATGAATTCCTGGTGCTGGCGGAAACGGGTGAATCCGAAGTGTTCTATGACAGCGCGGTAACCGATCTGCGCTTTGGCGATCGTGAGATCGACTATGACAGCCACGAAGAATGCGCAGGCGTCATGCAGGAATTCACCACCAAATACGCCCGCACTGACGAAACCCACGACGAGGCACTGTTCAACGAAGTCCCCGAGGAACGCCGCCGCGTGGCGCGCGGGATCGAAGTAGGGCAGATTTTCTACTTTGGTACCAAATATTCCGAGGCCATGGGCGCCACCGTACAAGGGCCTGATGGCAAAGTCGTGCCTGTCCACATGGGCAGCCACGGCATCGGCGTCAGCCGCCTGTTGGGCGCGATCATTGAGGCCAGCCATGACGACAAAGGCATCATCTGGCCCGAAGGTGTAACGCCGTTCCACTGTGGCATCGTGAACCTCAAACAGGGCGACGAGGAAGCAGATGCCGCTTGTGAGGCGCTGTATGATAGCCTCACGGCGCTGGGCCTTGACCCGCTATATGATGATCGCAAGGAACGCGCGGGTGGCAAATTCGCGACAATGGATTTGATCGGCCTGCCATGGCGCATCACCGTTGGCCCACGCGGTCTGAAAAACGGCGTGGTCGAACTGACCTCACGCCGCACAGGCGAAAGCGAAGAAATGCCGCCAGAACAGGCCATCGAGAAGATCGCCCAAATCTACAAAGGCCTCACCGTTCGCGGCCTGTAAACGTTAGCGCGGCGCGGGTATCCCTCGCGCTGCGCATGGCAACATCAATCGGTTGCGATTGCCCTCTTTGCCAGACAAACTGCGGGCATGAGATTAGTTTCCATCACAGCCATCCTAGCCCTTTTCGCCACCGCTGGCTTTGCCCAACCCGTCGTGCAAACGGCAAAGGCGTTGGAAACGGCCTTTGGGTTCTGGGCTTCTGATAACAAAATCCCGAACCCCACGATGGTGGTGATGCATCAGGGCGAAATCGTCGGCTCTTCTGGTGAAATCGATACGGTTGTCGAAATCGCAAGCCTGAGCAAGGCAATCACCGCTGTTTGCGCGGCCTCTCTGGTCTCGGACGGGACATGGGCTGCCGATACCACCAGCGCAGATGTTTTAGGCTATGGCCCCGATGGGATCACCGTTGCGCAGCTGATTACGCATACCTCGGGGATTGGTTCTGACAGAACCCAGACCTTGATGCCGCTTTGGGTGGACTCTGCTGAGCCTCGAAAAACCATCGCCACCGAATTGGCGTTGAGCCAGCCGCTGCAGGGCAAAGGGCAGTTCAACTATAACAACGAAAACTACGCCATCCTCGGGCAGATGATCGAAGTGGCTGTGGGCGCGCGTTATCAAGCCGTTTGTTCACAGCGCGCATTAACCCCTGCGGGGGTCTCGGCAAAACCGTCACCCCAAACGGGCGGCATGCTGCCATGGGGCGGCTGGGCGATGTCCGCGCAGGATTATGCGCGGTTTCACTACTATTGGTTTGGGCCTCAAGGCGCATATGGGGCTGGTTCTCCGGCGTCGTTGCTCGCGCCAGTGCAAGGCGGGGCCGAATATGGTCTGGGCATGTTTGAACGCGATGTGGCTGAGCATCGGAATTTCTGGCACTTTGGGCTGTGGTGCATTGATCAGCGCGTAAACGCTGGTGCCTATGCCGTGATCTGGAAAGGCGAATGGAGCGTTGTCGCCACCTATGATGCTTGTGTAGACTGGGATGCAATGGGCGCGCTGGATAGCGCATTGGTGAAGGTTGTCTACGGTTTATGATTATTCGCAGTTTGGCATTGGCTGGCGGCATCGCTGGGGCGACGGCTACCTCTCAATTCCCTGAGTTTTCCCAACAATATATGCAACGATTAGGCGGCGCGGTTGATGCGCTGGGCGAAGTCGTTGCGGATTTCGATGCCTCTGCCGCCGCATCCGACCTGACCCGCGACGAGGCGCTGGCCCAGATGCAAGGCACCGCGTTTCTGGAGCGGCGCGGCGCGGATATGGCACGCTCGATCGCACGCTATGAACGTCTGAGCGAGGATTTACATATCCTCGAAGGGCACGGCCCCTTTATGCGCGCCTATAACGCGGCCCGTTTCACCGATAGCGAAATCGCCCAAGCTGCTTGGCAGGTCTATAAACCCGCTGTACCGGTCAGCTTTGTCGGCTTCACCTTTGCCTCTGTTGGTTTTGTTCTGGGCGGATTAGGGATCGGCGCTTTGCTTGGCCTGCTGCGCGCACCGTTTCGCAGGCGGCGCGCCGCATGACCCAATTCGGCTGATCGTTGCGCATCTGTACCTGTTAGCACCTTGAAAACAGTCCAAGCCTTGACCCGCAGGGCGCAAAGCCTCACCTTGCCCGAAAACAACAATCAAGACCCGAGCAAGGACCACAATGGCTTCCAAAACACCTCCCTTTGCCCCGTTTGAATGGATGATCGCGTGGCGCTACCTGCGCGCGCGCCGCGCCGAGGGCGGGGTGAGCGTGATGACATGGATCAGCCTGATCGGCATCACCTTGGCGGTGTTCGCCCTGATCGCGACCCTTGCTGTGCGCTCAGGGTTCAGGGCCGAATTTGTGGATACTATTCTGGGCGCGAATGCCCATGTAACGGTCTATGAAATGGGCGTGCTGCAACCCAATGGGGCGGTTGATCGTGATATCCGCGACTATGATGCTTTGGCTGCGCGCATTGGCGCGGTTGATGGGGTCACCCGTGTTGCGCCAATTGTGCGCGGGCAGGTGATGGCCACGTTCAACGGCAATAACGCAGGGATGGAGGTTTACGGGATCACCGAGGAAAACCTCAACACCATCCCTCGCATTGCCAAACCGCAATTCGCCGAGGGCGATATCACGCGCTTTACCCAAGGGATCGCGATCGGCTCGGGCATCGCCCGCACGCTGGGCGCACAGGTCGGTGACCGCATCCGCCTGATTTCCCCTGATGGTGTGAAAACCGCGTTCGGCACCAGCCCCCGCGTGAACGCCTATGAGGTCACCTATATCTTTACCGCAGGTCGCTATGACATCGACCGCACCCGCGCCTATCTGCCACTGGCCGAGGCGCAGAGCTATTTCAACTCCGAAGAGGCCGTGAACGAGCTGGAAGTCATGGTTGCCGACCCTGACAATGTGGATCGCCTTGGCCCTGATATTTTGACAGCCGCAGGGGATACCGCCCTGATCTGGACATGGCGCGAGGCCTCATCGGGGTTCCTGAACGCGCTGGATATCGAAGATAACGTGATGTTTGTCATCCTGTCGATCCTTGTGTTGATCGCGGCGATGAACATTGTGTCTGGCCTGATCATGCTGGTGAAAAACAAAGGCCGCGATATCGGCATCCTGCGCACCATGGGCCTGTCCGAGGGATCGGTTCTGCGCGTGTTTTTCATCTGTGGGGCCTTCACGGGTATCATCGGCACGGCGCTGGGCGTGATCTTTGGCTGCCTGTTTGCACTATATGTGGATCAGATATTCGGCTTTGTGAACTGGATGGCAGGCGGCAACGCCTGGGACCCGTCCATTCGCGGCATCTACTTCCTTCCTGCCAAGTTAGAATTCGGCGATGTCATGTCAGCCGTTGGCCTGTCGCTGGGCCTGTCCTTTGTTGTAACGATCTTCCCCGCTAGGCGTGCTGCGCGGATGAACCCTGTTGAGGCCCTGCGCTATGAGTGACCACCCCGTTCTGAGCCTCTCTGGCATCACCAAATCCTACAACAGCGGCAAACCGAACGAAGTCACAGTGCTGCGCGGCATCGATCTGGATGTGGCGCGCGGCGAAGTGGTGGCGCTGGTGGCGCCATCGGGGGCGGGTAAATCAACGCTGCTGCATATCGCTGGGCTGCTGGATACTCCTGATAAAGGAACCGTAGCGATTGGCGGTGCCGATATGACCGGAAAACGCGATGCTGCGCGAACAGCGGTGCGGCGTGATGATGTTGGGTTTATCTATCAATTCCACCACCTTCTGCCCGAATTCAGCGCCTTGGAAAATGTGGTGCTGCCGCAATTGGCAAACGGCATCTCGCGACAGGCCGCGCAAACCCGCGCCATGGAATTGCTGGATCAGGTTGGCGTTGCACAGCGCGCCACACACCGCCCAGCGGCCCTGTCTGGTGGTGAACAACAACGTGTTGCTTTTTGCCGTGCCTTGGCAAACGCGCCAAAACTGTTGCTTGCAGATGAACCAACAGGAAACCTTGATCCCGAAACCTCGGAAACCGTATTTGCGGCGCTGATGGGGCTGGTTCGCAGCACCGGCCTCTCCGCGCTCATCGCGACGCACAACCTAGAACTGGCAGCGCGTATGGATCGCCAAATCAGGCTGGATCAAGGGGCCTTAACAGGGTGATGGCCGCTTGGTTTCCCCTATGTCGGCGCGTTTAATTCAAACTGTAAACACATTTGACATCTATCAATAGGCCAACCCAGAATAACAAACAGGCCCTGATATGTCTCCGTTTCTTGTAATGCTCCTTGCCTCCATCGGGCCTTTGCTCGTTGGTTTTACGGGTTTGAATGACGACCCTGAAGATCTCGCTGAAGGTGCAGAGGAAGCGCCGGAAGAAACCGCAGATGATCCTGTGGAAACCGTGGACGTTGAAACCTTTATCGAAAACGCCCGCATCACTTCGGACAATGTGGTGGACGCCACAGTCACACGCGGCACCGATCAAGACGAAGAATTCATCGCCGAAACAGACGTCAGCGTCCATCATGACGCTTCTGGCGGTCAGGATACCCTCACAGGGGCAAATTTGAACGATACGCTGGCTGGTGGTGAAGGCGAAGACATCATCGAAGGCGGCGAGGGCGATGATGCGCTGTTTGGAGCCTTTGGCCGCGAAACCCGCGCTGATGACGAAGATGCCGACACATTGGACGGCGGCGCGGGGGATGACACCCTGTTCCTTGGCGATGGGGATACGGCCAATGGTGGCGAAGGGCAGGACGTGTTTGTCGCGACCCAAGACGCCGTTGAAGAAATCGAAATCTCGGATTTCAGTGTGGATGAAGACGCCCTTGCCATCGAAACAACCGATCCGGAAGAGACCAGCGTCATTGACCAAACCATCGAGGACGGCGGCCTAAGGGTTGAAATCTCGACAGGGTTGATCCTGCGTCTGGAAGGGGTCGAGGCCCCACTCGAGGAAGGTAGCATTCAATTTATTGACGTTAATCCGCTGGAAGCATTAGAGGCTTGACGGGCTGGGGGTAGGCTGCTCTGAACGGGGGGCTGTTTCCCACGGAGCCTGACTATGCCTTTGATACCCCTTGATGAGATCGAACAAACCGTCCGTATGGCCCTTAGCGCCCATGGGGCCGACGCCTTTGCCGCCGCAGAAGTCGCGCGTGCCGTGCGCAAAGCGGAAAGCGTAGGCAACAAGATTTGCGGCCTCTACTATGTCGAAAGCTATTGCCAGCAGCTCAAATCAGGCCGCGTTTCCGGAGCCGTGACACCCCAGATTTCAACGCCACGTGATGCAGCCATCACTGTGGATGCAGGCTTTGGCTTTGCCCAACCCGCATTTTCCCACGGGCTGCCCGTTGCCTTGGATGCCGCGCGCCGCGCTGGGGTGGCATCATTGTCTGTGGCGCATGCCCATACGTGCACTTCACTGGGGTATTTCACCGAACAAATCGCGCAGGCGGGTATGATCGGCATCGGATTTACCAATGCCTCGCCTATCGTCGCCCCTCCGGGTGGGAAAACGCGTGCCATTGGCACCAACCCCATCGCGTTCTCTGTACCTGACGGGCAGGGCGGCATTACGATGCAGTTTGACCAATCCACCACCACGGTTGCCTTGGGTAAAATCACCATGGCAAAGGCCGCAGGCGAACGCATTCCAGAAGGCTGGGCGCTAGACGCGAACGGCAACCCCACAACCGATCCAGAGGAAGCGATCAAAGGGTCGCTGGTGTCGATGGGCGGTTACAAGGGCTGGGGCTTTGGCCTCATGGCCGAGATTTTGGCCGCCGCGCTGACGGGATCGGTCCTCTCGCGCGATGTGAAGCCGCTTAAAGCGCCCGAGGGCGCGCCGCACGACCTTGGCCAATACTACCTCATCATCGACCCCGCGGTGAGCAGTGATTTCGGCGAAAAGGTCCAAGCCCTCGCCGAGCATATCGCCCAAGACGAAGGCGCGCGCATGCCAGGTCAGAACAAAACAGCGATGGACCCTGTCGACGTGGGCGAAGACACTTGGGCGCTCATCACAGGGCTGGCACAGGCCTAGGCCTGCTGGGTTAACCACACGCCAATTGCCATGGTGCCGATCCCCGCAGCCCGCGTCAGGCTGACGGGTGACACCTGCGCGCCAAACAGGCCAAAGTGATCAATCAACGCGGCCGAGAATAATTGCCCCAGCAGGACAAAGAACACCGCATTCCCGATCCCGAAATGCGGCGCGATATAGGTGATACTCAGCAGGTAAAACGCAATCAAAACACCAGCCAAAAACAGATGCTTCGGCGCCGCAGCCAGCTGGGCATACCCCTGCGGTGAGAAAATCAATGTCACAACCACCGCAATTGAAAACGCCACAACAAACAACACGCTCGCCGCCGCCGAAGGAGAGCCAAGGATCCCCCCCAGTTGCGCGTTCATCGCCGCCAAAATCGGAATGCCGAAACCGGCCAAGATCATGATAATTGCGTAATGTGTCATGGGGCCTCTCATTGACAGATGGTTTTTAGATCGACGCCATCCCAAGGCAAGCCAACATCATAGGCAGGGCTTTGGGGCAGGGGGGCAACAGGCATCACCTGCGACACAAGGCTGTGCAGGCGTTTGGTCCGCGCGCCCTGCGGCTGCAAGGCGCGACAGCAAACCAGCTCTTCCACGATCGAGCCTTGCTGCTCAAATCCGAAATCCAGAAACTTGCGATCCTTGATCTCAAACAGATAGGGATCATCGCTCACCTGATGCTCTCGCGCAGCCTTAAGCGGAGAATACCCCGTCAGCTTGCGGTTCTGCCACTGCCACACATGGGTGAGCTCGTGACTGAACAACATCGCAGCAACTAGGCCAATGCGGTCGGGGTAATCGGGCAGATAATCCTCAAGGAACCAATCCCCGTCAAACAAAACAGTGTTATAAAGAGCCACCGCCGCAGGTTTGGATTTCACAACCTTCTCTTCAGGCGGATTGGGCGGAAAGATCAGCTCCCGACAGGTCGTGCGCGGCCGCGGCTTGCGCGTAAAGGTCACCGCCTTCAACGGCGCCCCGTCATGCAGGCGCACACGGTCATAGTTTAGCGTGGGCCCGTGGATATCAGCAGCAAAGGCCCGCTCCGCCTCGGTGAGGGGGCGACCACAGGCGGTGAGGAAGAGGAGGAAAAGCAAAACAATACGCATAACCGCATTAGGGCCCCAACGCGCCCCAAGTGCAAGCCTGTAGGGTGGGTGAAACCCACGTGTGGGCCGATGATATCGGGCGCGTGGGTTTCACCCACCCTACGCTTGCTTTTGTTCTGCGGATTTTCTGCAAAGGATATAGGAATTAGAGCTCTCGGATCGTTGCTCCGTTAAGCAGTCGCTTAATAACCGCAGGCCAATAGACCAGATAAGCAAGGCCTAAGGTCACGATGGTCAGGAGGAGCCAAACAAGCGCATGGCCGAGAATGTCACTAAAAGAGACCTCTACATTTACTTTTCCGACGGCCTTTCCTGTCGTGTCAATGAGAGTACATCGGTTTAGAGGTGCCTTCAAAAAGTAGTAGGGCAGAACGAAAAGCGCGAGCCCTAAAGTGATTATCGACAGTAAGATCCAGATAATAAGCTGGCCAATCGCCTCACCGACAGAAAAGTCGCAGTTAAGTTTGTAGCCGTTGAATTGCATTTATACCCCAAAGAGTTAAAAATAAATTCAACCTTAGGGAGAATTTGGAGCCTTGTAAAGAAAGTGTTCGTGTCGAACTTATTCGAGACGGATCACCTCAAACATCCAATTCCTCAACAAACTTCGCGTTCTGCTGAATATATTGGAACCGCAGTTCCGGCTTTTTCCCCATCAAACGCTCCACCAAATCAGAGGTCTCACCCGGTACATCCTCGTCCACGGAAACTTGGATCAGCTTGCGGGTGGCGGGGTCCATTGTGGTTTCTTTCAAATCCTTCGCGTCCATTTCGCCCAGACCCTTAAATCGCTGCACGTCGATCTTGCCTTTGCCGCCCAGACCTTTCTCTAGCAGCGCGTCTTTTTCCGCGTCATCGGCTACATAAACGCGCCGCGCGCCTTGGGTCAGGCGGTACAGCGGCGGGCAGGCCAGATACAGGTGCCCTGCGTCAATCATCGGGCGCATTTGGGTGTAAAAGAATGTCATCAGCAGCGCCGCAATATGCGCGCCGTCCACATCCGCATCGGTCATGATGATGATCTTGTCATAGCGCAGATCATCAAGGTTGAACTTCGTCCCCATCCCAACGCCCAACGCCTCGCACAGATCGTTGATTTCAGCGTTGGTGTTCAACTTGCCCGAGGCCGCCCCCAGCACGTTCAAAATCTTACCCTTCAGGGGCAGCAGGGCTTGGTTCACACGGTTGCGCGCGCCTTTGCCCGATCCACCGGCCGAGTCACCCTCAACGATGAACAATTCGGTGCCGCTGCGGTCTTTAGAGGTGCAATCGGTCAGCTTGCCGGGCAGGCGCAGCTTCTTGGTGGCCGATTTGCGCGCGGTTTCTTTTTCTTGGCGGCGGCGCAGGCGTTCTTCGGCGCGCAGCACAAGGAAATCAAGGATCGCGCCTGCGGATTTGGTATCTGCCGCCAGCCAGTTGTCAAAATGATCGCGCACAGCGCCTTCGGTCATCTTGGCCGCGGCCTCGGTGCTCAGGCGGTCCTTGGTCTGGCCGACAAAAGCAGGGTCGGCGATGAAGCACGACACCAGCGCACAGCCGCCCGACATCAGATCGTCGCGGGTGATCTGCGCGGCCTTTTTGTTGTTGCTCAGCTCGCCGTAGGCCTTGATGCCCTTCAGGATCGCCGCCCAAAATCCGGTGACATGGGTGCCGCCCTCAGGCGTGGGAACCGTGTTACAATAGGACTGGATGAACCCGTCGCGCGCAGGGGTCCAGTTGATGGCCCATTCGACCTTGCCTGCCTCGCCGAATTTTTCGCCAAAATCGACGGTGCCCGCAAAGGCGGTCTCGGAATAGGTGGTGGATTTGCCCAAGGTCTCGGACAGGTAGTCGGCCAAACCACCGGGGAAGTGGAACGTGGCCTCTTGCGGGGTTTCCCCATCCGAAATCGCTGATTTCCAACGAATTTCCACGCCCGAAAACAGATAGGCCTTGGACCGGATCGAGTTGAACAGCCGCGCGGGTTTGAATTTATGGCTGCCAAAGATCTCGGCGTCAGGGTGGAAGGTCACCGTGGTGCCGCGCCGGTTTGGCGCCGCGCCGATTTTCTCGACGGGGCCCAGCGGGATGCCGCGCGAAAACCGCTGCTCAAACAGCTCTTTGTTGCGCGCAACCTGTACCACCATGGAATCCGACAGCGCATTGACCACCGAGGCACCCACACCGTGCAAACCGCCCGAGGTTTGATAGGCTTTGCCCGAAAACTTACCGCCCGCGTGCAGGGTACACAGGATCACTTCCAGCGCGGATTTATCCGGAAACTTGGGGTGCGGATCAATTGGAATGCCGCGTCCGTTATCACGCACGGTAAAGGAATAATCCTCATGCAGCTCAACCTCGATCCGGTTGGCATGGCCCGCCACCGCTTCGTCCATCGAGTTGTCCAGCACCTCGGCCACCAGATGGTGCAGCGCGCGTTCATCCGTGCCGCCGATATACATACCGGGGCGTTTGCGCACGGGCTCCAGCCCCTCCAACACCTCAATCGAGGAAGCATCGTAATCGGTCGGCTCGGGAGTGTTGCCAGAGAGAAGATCGGACATGGGGTGCGCCTGCTGTTGCTTTTGATTGGCGCCTATTTTGACAGGCACACGCGCAAGGGGCAATCGCCCTGTTACGCTTATCCCCAATCATTTGCAGGTTTGGGGCGGATTATCGCTTTTCTGGGCGTCATCGGGGCGCTACGAATTTTGCACACCACGGAGCACTGCTATGGATTCGCACCCTATCCCGACCCTGCGCGACTTGCCCAACTGGCGATATCTGCTGCAAGAGTATGACGAGCTGTACCGCTATCTGCCCGCTGGCGGTAGCGACAGGATCAAAGGCCACCAGCGCAAGGTCCGCGAAGCGATTAGCCGATTGCTCAAGAAAAATGCCGAAATCCACCTGCAAGAGCGCGCCCAAAAACCGGTCACCGCCCATCTGCGCCGTGCGCTGGATGAAGGGCGCAATGGGGTGCTGGCCCCCGTGGTGCGCGCCTTTGATGCGGTGCGCGACGATCTTAGCTGGCAATACGGCTATGAGAAAATCCCAAAAGGCCTCAGCAATAAATACGCCTACGCCGAGCTGGCGGGTCAAAACGGCCCGATCTATAGCGAAGAGATCATCCTTGGCGTTGTCCTGTTCGCCCCTGCCTGCACCTATCCCGCCCATGCGCATAAAGGGATCACAGAAAGCTATGTTTGCCTATCGGGCGCGGTCTCAGAGAACCATCAAGGCGTCTATGTGCCAGGCTCGATGATTTTTAATCCGCCAGACCACCTGCACCGCATTACCGTGGGCGACAAAGAACCCGCGCTGCTGGCCTATGCCTGGATCGGTGATCCCGCGGACCTGCATGCCCAAAAGATGACGTTTACCCGCACACGCAAGTAAAAGGCCCCTCTCAGAGAGAGGAAAACAGATCGGGCGTGGCGTTATTGGGATTCGTTGCTAGGGTTGCAGCGAACAGCAACCAACCCGAAAGCACCCCATGGCTTGGATCAAAACCATCCCCTTTACTGAGGCGACAGGCAAACTCAAAACGCTATACGAGCGCATCACTGGGCCCGACAATAACGTCGATAACATCATGATGATGCATTCCTTACGCCCCCACACGATGGAGGGCCATATGGCGGTGTATAAGTATGTTTTGCACCACAGCGGCAATACGATCCCCAAATGGTTCCTAGAGGCACTGGGCGTTTGGGTGTCGCAGCTCAACCACTGCAATTACTGCGTCGAACATCACTATGCAGGGATGCGGCGTCTGCTGGGTGATGATGAGAAATCCCTCGCCCTGCGCGCTACAATAACCTCGGGCGAGGTGGGGGATATGCCATTGGATGCGCGCGAAAAAGCGGCGATGGTCTATGCGCAAAAACTGACGGTCATGCCTGCGGAAATGGTGGAATGCGATGTGGTTGCCCTGCGCAATGCAGGGTGGGACGACGGCGAGATCCTCGAGATCAATCAGGTGACCGCCTATTTCAGCTATGCCAACCGCACGGTTCTGGGCCTTGGCTGCTCGACCAAGGGCGATATCATCGGGCTAAGCCCGAATAACAACGCCGACCCAGAGGATTGGAACCACAGTTAAAGCCAGTCCAGAATGGCCTTGGCCACTTCATTTGGTTTTTGGTGGTGCAGCCAGTGATCCACCCCGTCAATCGCCACCCGCGTGAGGTCTGGCGCATAGTCTTCCAGCCCTTCGGTTGTTTCCGGACGCAGGGCCGTATCTGCGGTGCCCCAAACCAGCAGATGCGGGCATTGAACCTGTAGGCGGGCAGGATCAAAGGAAAGCCCCTCGATCGCTTCGCCTACACCACCGATTTGCAGCGGCGAGGCGCGGTACCAGTTCACCATGCCCCGCAACCCCGCCGCATCCCGCCATGCGGATTTATACGCGGCAAGGGTGTCCCCGCTGAGCCAGCTCATATCCATATTGGCTGAAAACAAACTGGTCAGCTTTTCAAAATCATCCTTGGCCAACACATCTTCGGACCCCTCACCGCGCAGGAAATGGATGTATTGCGAAGCATCGGTTTGCGCGCCGCCCTTTGCGAGCTCACGCTGAAACGGGGCAGGGTGCACACCGTTCATGATGATTAACTTTGACACCAGATCGGGCCGTCCGACGGTGAGGGCATAGGCCACCGAAGCCCCCCAATCATGACCCAGAACAATCAAAGGCGCCTCACCGATCAGGGCAACCATATCCGACACCAGTAAGGCGGTCTTATAGGCTTCGGGCTCAGAGGGGCGCCAGCTTTGGCCATAGCCGCGCTGATCTGGCGCGATGCAGTGAAACCGTTCTGCCAACAGCGGCGCCAGATCATTCCACGCGCCCGAGTATTCTGGAAACCCGTGCAGCATCAGGATTTTCGGCGCGTCTCGATCCCCCCAATGGCGTATGAAAAAATCCTCGCCGTTTAGCGATACGGTTTCTGTCCAATGATCAACCAAGCTCATTCTCCCCCCTTTGCTCGCTCCATCCGCTTGCGTATGGCGCGCGCCCTACCTTTCCCCAAGCTTAGGGCAGCAAAGCCACGATAGACAGTATTTTGCGGCCGCGTGACGTAGCATCACAAAGCATTTGGCAAAGGGAAATCAAAGCTTTCTTAAGTTGAACAATGAGCCTAGACAGAATTTATGAGTAACGTAATGACCAACAAAGCCCATGTGCGCGCCATTGCCGTTTTGGGCCTGCCCCTGATTGGCGGGCATCTGGCGCAAATGGCCATCGGGGTGACCGATACGGTCATGCTGGGCTGGTACGGGGTCGAGGCACTGGCTGCCGTGACGCTGGCGTCGACCTATTTCTTTATCCTGTTCATCTTTGGGTCAGGCTTTGCTTGGGCTGTTATGCCTATGGTGGCCAGTTTTGCCGCAGAAGAGGATGAAACCTCGATCCGGCGCGCAACGCGTATGGGGCTTTGGCTTAGCTTTGGTTTTGCCTTGCTGGCTCTGCCGCTGATGATCTTTTCAACGCCAATTCTGCGGATGATGGGGCAGGAAGAGGCGGTTGTCACACGCGGGGCCGAGTATCTATCGGTTGCGGGCTGGGGAATTTTGCCTGCCCTTTTTGTGATGGTCCTCAAAAGCTATCTCGCCGCATTGGAGAGAACGCAGGTTGTTCTTTGGATTACGGTGCTGGCGGCGATTGTGAACGGGCTGGTCAATTACGCCCTGATCTTTGGCAATTGGGGCGCGCCCGAGTTGGGAGTCATTGGCGCGGCGATTGCTTCGCTTTGTACGCAAGTTGTCTCGTTGGTTGGCGTGTTGATCTATGTGTGCTTGGCGTTGCCGGAACATAATCTGTTTCGCCGCCTCTGGGCGGCTGACTGGGATATGTTGCGGCGGGTGTTTACCTTGGGGTGGCCTATCTCTTTTACGGGGTTGTCCGAAACGGGGTTGTTTGGCGCATCAGCTGTGATGATGGGGTGGCTTGGCACGGTGCCACTGGCCGCGCATGGTATCGCGCTGCAACTTACGGCGATTGTCTTTATGATCCATCTGGGGCTGGGCAATGCGGGCACGGTGCGCGCGGGCAATGCCTTTGGCCGCAATGATCCCGATCATCTGGCACGGGGAGCCATTATCGTATCTGTCATGTCGCTGGTGACGGCGCTGATTACGGTGTTGCTATTCTTTCTCGTGCCCGAGTTCTTTTTGGGCATTTTTATCCTGCCCGACGATCCCGCGCGCGCGCAGATTTTGGCAATCGGTGTGGGCATGCTGGCTATGGCGGGCTTTTTCCAACTGGTCGATGGCAGCCAAGCGATCGCCTTGGGCGTGCTGCGCGGCGTACAGGATACGCGCCTTCCCATGGTCTATGCCGCGTTTAGCTATTGGTGCGTAGGGATGCCCATGTCTTATCTAATGGGCTTTGTGTTTGGATGGGGCGGGGTTGGCATTTGGGCAGGTCTGGGCTTTGGGCTGGGGGTTGCCGCAATCCTGCTGAACCTGCGGTTCTGGGGCAAAGTCCTACCCGACATTCGGCAAGGCCGCTTAACCGCAAAACCAGCCGAAAGCTGAATTTTGACCTAGCTCATGCGCCCAGCTTTTTTGCGCACCAAAGTGCTGCGCAGATCATGCATCGCCAATAGCAACGGATCGGTCACCGCCTCTAACTGCTCATCCGTCGCACGGCTTTGGGCCCAATGGGCGGTGTTGTTCAGATAATCAATCGCGCGCATGATGTCGTCGATTTCACGATGTGCAAGAGTCTGGGCGCGCTCTTCCATCCACTCTTTGATGGCTTGGATGTCTTGTTCGGACAGAACCCTGTCACCCTGAGCCTTGATTTCACCGTTGCGCATATTGACGACAGCAATCTGGTCCATCTCGATGCGCCGCTGGCGGTTTTCCGTATCCAGCCGAAAGACAAAAGCGCCGTTTTCGCGAACGCGAAAGTAATAGTCGGGCAATTTGTCAGCCATAGGGGCGTCCTTCATTCCAAAGTGCTAACCGGATATTCGTTAATGTACGCAAGGCACAGGAGAAATTCGGATTTTGTCTAACAATACATAAATTGAAACGGGATGCCAAAGAAAGCAAACACACTCTGTGCATCAACTGGCCGAACAGGCGTTTTTGCAGCCTGTTCAGCCTTGTTTTTGGGGGCTTGGCGTTATTTCAACGCCGCACAAAATTCTGTGATGCGCTTGCAAGCTTCAACGAGGTTCTCATCCGAGGTTGCATAGCTCACGCGGAAATTCGGGCTAAGGCCAAAGGCCGCGCCAAACACCACCGCAACGCCGGTTTCTTCTAGCAAAGCAGTCGCAAAGATTTCGTCATTCTCGATCTTGGTTCCAGCGGCAGAGGTTTTTCCGATCAAACCAGCAATCGACGGATAGACGTAAAACGCGCCCTCTGGAACGGGGCAGGTGATGCCGTCAATCGCGCTCAGCGCTTTAACAACCAGATTGCGGCGCCGCACAAAGGTCTCGTTGTTGGTGGCGATATAATCCTGCGTCCCGTTCAACGCCTCTACAGCCGCCCATTGGCTGATTGAACAAGGGTTGGAGGTGGATTGCGACTGGATCTTGCGCATCGCGCCGATCAGCTTTTCCGGACCCGCCGCATACCCGATCCGCCAGCCTGTCATGGCGTATGCCTTGGAAACACCATTCACGGTCAAAGTGCGATCATACAGGGCAGGTTCAACCTGTGCTGGGGTGCAGAATTTGAAATCGTCATAGGCCAGATGTTCGTACATATCATCGGTCATGATCATTACATGCGGGTGGCGCAGCAAAACATCGGTGAGCGCCTTCAGCTCGTCCCAAGAATATCCAGCCCCCGTTGGGTTCGACGGAGAGTTGAAGATCAGCCATTTGGTGTTTGGCGTGATCGCGGCCTCCAATTGGGCAGCAGACATTTTGAAATTCTGCTCGATCCCTGCCTCTACGGTGACAGGCGTGCCGCCAGCCAGCAGAACCATGTCAGGGTAGCTCACCCAATAGGGGGCAGGCACGATGACCTCTTCACCAGGGTTCAGGGTCGCCATGAGGGCGTTGTACAATACCTGTTTGCCCCCTGTCGAAACGCTGACCTGCGCGGGCGTGTACTCTAGCCCGTTGTCGCGTTTGAACTTGGCGCAAATGGCCTGCTTCAGCTCTGGGATGCCATCAACGGCAGTGTATTTTGTTTTACCCGCCGCAATGGCCGCCACAGCGGCGTCTTTGATATTTTGCGGCGTGTCGAAATCAGGCTCACCTGCGCCGAGGCCGATCACATCGCGGCCCGCTGCCTTTAGTTCCTGCGCCTTTGTCGTAACAGCAATCGTTGGCGATGGCTTGACGCGGGCAAGTGTACGGGAGAGCAGTTCCATTTCGACCTCATTGCATTATAGGATGATACCGTATCTCATAGGGGGAGGCCCCCCATCGTTGCAAGCGCAATTGGCGCATTAGGAGCACAGAATGAATGACGTAGACGATCTAACATCAGAAGCGGACTGGTATGGCCCTGATGCAGCAACCTTCGGAGACCGCGTCGCCGCGGCCCGTGACGCCGCAGGCATGAGCCAAGCCGTGCTTGCGCGCAGGCTGGGCATTCGGTTGGCTACGCTGCGCGGTTGGGAAAACGATACCTCCGAACCCCGCGCAAATCGCCTGTCCATGTTGGCAGGCCTGCTGAATGTTTCGATGATGTGGCTGATCAACGGCGATGGCGAAGGGCTGGACGGTTCCGAAGACGCGGGCGTCTTGTCAGGCGATGCCGCCGATTTACTGGCCGAGATGCGCGGCTTGCGCGTTGAACTCACCCAAAGTGCAAAAAAGGTTGCCCGACTTGAAAAACGTCTGCGCAGCATGTTGACCGAGACCCCAAATGTTTGAAATGCCCCAACCAGAACGCCCCGAAAACGAACCCCGCAACCTGCGTGAAAAACGTCTGGCCATGCGCTCGATGCGGCGCGGGATCAAAGAGATGGATTTGATCCTTTCCGCCTATGCCGCTGATCGGCTGGCGGCGATGGATGAGGCCACATTGGATCTGTATGACGACCTGTTAAACGAAAACGACCACGATCTATATCAATGGGTCACACGGCAGTTTGACCCAAAACCTGAATATTCGGAAATGATCAAAGATATCCAAGGTCATATTTCTAAAGGATAATTCGAGTTTTTTGCTTTTAACGAAATATTCTGATTTATTCTCCAGTCTCTCCCTCAGAGCAACAAAGAGTCGGAGAGTAGTATGAGTATTCAGGATCCCATCGGGCTGCCACCCAATGAGGTGATGCCAAAAAACGAAACGGGTTTCATGACCGGATATCTGGAGGCGCTTTCGCTGGTTGAGCGCCTTCACCGGCTGTTGTTAGACGTTATCAAAGATGAATTTGAACGTGTCGGCGTGTTGGAAATTAACGCGGTACAGGCCCTGCTACTCTTCAATATCGGTGACAATGAGGTCACCGCGGGCGAATTGAAAAGCCGCGGATATTACCAAGGCAGCAATGTCAGCTATAACCTGAAAAAACTCGTTGAAATGGGATATATGCACCATCAACGCTGCGAGATTGATCGCCGCTCGGTGCGCGTTCGGTTGACGGAAAATGGCCGCTATATTCGCGATGTCGTTGCCGAGCTATTCTCGCGCCATGCAGGTGGCCTAGAGGATCGCGGTGTGCTTGGCCCAGAAGGCATTGTCGAGATCACAGCCTCGCTCAAACGGGTTGAGCGCTATTGGACGGATCAAATCCGCTATATCTATTAAATGCTCAGAAACTGGTGGGGCTCTGCGCCTCGCCAGTTCTTTATCCCTATTGGGGTGAACGGCAAGGTGCTGAAGGGCAAGGTGTTTGGCCCCCTTGGCCATGGTAAAACCCTTGGCTCTGTAGTGGCTGGATCAGCGGCTGGATAATACCAGCCCGCCGAGTTCCCGCAGCAGCTTGCGCTGCATCGCGTCTTCATAATCTTCAAAACCCTGCGCAACCTCGACAAATGCGTCGGTGCCAAGGATCACTTCAGACGCAAAATAGGCGCTTAGCTCTGCCGCGCTCTGTTGGTTGTCCGAGGTAACGACAAGCGCGTTTATCGTCACCCCTTTTGCTGCCAGCAAAGGTTTCACATTTTGGGGGCGGGGGCCAAGGTTGCTTTTACCATCACCAGAAATATCTAGGGTCTTGCGCCAGCAATGGTCACGCTCAGCAATCAGCCGCACACCATGCGCCATCGCAACGCCCAAGGCGGTTCCAGGGGTGGCCTCTTCTCGGCGCTCCACTTGGGTTAAGGTCTCAATCAGGGTGTTCAGCGATTTTTCGTCTGATATCCGCGTCCAAGGTGCCAGCGTGACCTGATCCTTGGGGCCGCTCCATTCAAAAACCAAGATTTCGACAGGTGCTTCTGGCTGGCTCAATAAGGCTGCGCGCAGCTCATCGCTGCCCAAGGCCCGTGCCAATCCGTCTAGCTGTAGGCGGTATTCTCTGGCATCCACTGACCCTGACACATCCAAACCCAGCGCCAAAGCCTGCCGACAGGTTTCCGAGGCAAATACCGGCGCGGCTGATCCACATACCAGCAAGGCTGCCAGCCAGTTTTTCATCCCGCGTCCTTTGAAGGGTCGAGCGCGCCAATAGACGGCGGGGAAAGCTCCCGTTCCAACTTGCGGCGCATGGCGGCTTCAAAATCCGCAAACCCATCAGCAATGATCATAAACGCGCCTGGGCCATGCAGAACTTCGCCGCGATAAAAGGCGATCAACCCGACCTCGCCTTCAAAATCGGCCGCATTCACCACCAACCCGTTCACCGTCACCCCCTCAAACGGGAATTCACGATAGGCGGTCGCAGGGGGGAACCCTTCGTTGTTCTGGCCGTCGCCAGCCATATCCAGTGTTTTGTACAGGCAGTTTGGCCCGCGTTCCAACATCTGCGCACCAAAGCCCAATGCATACCCCATCGCCGTTGGAAAATCATTGTGGCTGCGCGACGAGTTGGCAATGGTCTCAGCCGCCCCAAGCAATTCCGCGCGCCCCTCAATCATCAGCCAATCCAGAATGACCTCTTGGTTATAGCGGCCAGACCATTCGTAAACCGCCAGCGCAACGGGGAGGTCGGATGCAAAAAAGGCCTCCTGTACCTCAGGCGCGGTCAGGGCCGCCACGATCCCGCTGCGTTGCAATTGGTCTTCTGCCGCGTCAACCGAGCTGGACACATCAATCGCCAAAACCAAGGCGAGGCGGCACTCAGCCGCATAAAGGGGCAGGGCGGCAAAACAGGCCGCCCCTAAACCAGTTGCAATCGCGTAGCGGATCACCAGCTCCCCGTATTGCCCATTGAGGTCCAAGGCTCGGCAGGTTCCAATGCATCACCCTCTTGCAGCAACTCAACCGAGATATTGTCGGGCGAACGGATAAAGGCCATGCGCCCGTCATGGGGGGGGCGGTTGATGGTGACGCCATTGTCCATCAAATGCTGGCAAGCCTCGTAGATGTTTTCAACGGAATAGGCGAGATGGCCAAAATGGCGACTGTCCGAGGGCAGTTCGTCATCGCCATCCCAGTTATAGGTCAGCTCCAGATCCGCATGCCCGTCTGTCATATCAGGAGGGGACAAATAAATCAGGCTGAAACGGCCCGCCTCGGACTCAAAGCGTTTCCGCTCCACCAGCCCCAGTAATTTGTAAAACGCCATAGACGCATCTAGGTCTTTGACGCGCACCATCGTATGTAGGTATTTGATCGGCATGAATTAGCTCCGGTATGAAGGGGTGTTTATCTGCCCTCATCCTAGCACCGCTTCTACCCATGTCGAGGTCACGACAGGCTAAAAAGACGATGCAATGCCAATGCTTAGCCCAAGGCGATTAACGTCATACAAACCGATGTTGCTGTTGGTTGTCGACGCATTCAGGCTGACGGTCGGGTTAAACCCGTAATAGTCGACCTGCTTGAAGGTCGCTGTGACATCGGCAGAAATCTCAAAATCCCGCCGCCCCGATGCATCATGCGGCGAAACATCATAATCGCGATAGCTGGTGCTCAGGCCAAATTGCAGCTTGGTTCCCATGACATCTTTGCCCAAGACATAGCCAGAGCGAAAGCGGATTTCATCGTATTCCAAACGCGCAGTGTCGCCGCGTAGGGAGGTAACAACAACGCCCAGATATAGGCCATCCCCATTGGCCAATCGCTTGCTTTGCCCTGCATCAAAACTGAAAAGGTTCTGGTCTGTATCCCCCTCAAAGTGGCGGGTCTCGGCGGATAGGCCAAAGTTATATTTCGTTTTCGCGTCTTTGAAATAGCTCTGCCCAACACGGGTGCGCAAAAAACTGTTATAGCGCTCTCCCCCGTAAAACGTCTGCCCCACGTCAGTGGAAAAGCTGAACTCGCCGCGCCTGTCTTCGCGCAGTTTTTTGAAGGCATAGCCGAATTGCAATCTGCCATAGGCATAATCGCTGCCCGAAACATTGCGCGCCTCTTCACCCCGCGCCACGCGCTCTGCGTCCTCTTGGGCCAGATCATCCTTTGAAGATTGGGACAGCTCATAAGTGCGGTACGACATGCCAAACCGCAAATCATGCGCGGTCCGCTCGGTTTGATGAAACCGATAGCGGGACTGAAGGTTAAAACCCGTTTCAATGCCTGATAAGGCCTTGCTCGCCGCGCCAAGGGTCGCCTCGGTCCCGCCCTCAATGTCAAAGGGATTCAACAGCTGGTACAACAACGCAGAAGTATCGCGCGAAGAGCCATTGTTGATGTTGGTGTTAGGGGCCAGCGTAAACGACAGATGCGTTTGCCACGGGTTTTGGCGGCGTACATATTTGAAATCGCGCGCCGCACGTGCTGCGTGCCTTTCGGTCGGGGCGACCTGCGCGGCACGGCGCAGCCATAACTGCGCGCGCGTGCGTTTCCCATCAGAAGAAAGCGCTTGGGCCATCAACATGGCCGATGAAAATTTCTGACTGTCGGTTTGCGCCAGCTGCCATGCCGTTCTGGCCGCAGTTTGGGCCTCTGTCATCTGCCCCAATGCGCGCAACGCATGAGAGCGGATCATCAATGCGGTTAAATCTGCCTCATCCCGCGTGAGCAGAGCGTCAGCAAAGCTCAAGGCGCGTTGGGTCTGACCACTGCGCAAACTCAGCTCAGCCGCTTTGCGCATTTGCTCAACACTTAGCTGAATAGACTGTTTAGAGGTCTCTTGTGCAGTTGCCAAAGGCGCCGCAGCAAAAGCCGCAGCGCCCAAAGCTAGACCAAGGATCTGCCTTGTGATCCGTTTCATGGTTGTACGTCGGCATCCCGATAAACGATAAACCCGCCGGTATCCCGCGATGTGATATCCTGCCCTTGCGCTTCCAGTACAAAGACACCGACAATTTCGTCAGGGTTATCGCCGGCGACGATGGCATAAAACTTGCCTTCTTCGTAGATAGTGCCATCAGGCAGCTGGCTTTGAATATCGGTAATCAAATCACCATTATCATCCAGAACGTCGGGCCCAACAGTAAACACCGCATCAGGAATTGTTGTGTTGTCCTCACCCAAAGTACCGGCAACAGAGGCCGTGATGTCGGTGCCATCCAGATCAATAATACGACGGTTGTAGATACGCCCTTTTACGCCGTCACCACGGATTGTGGTGCCATCGTTAAAGTCGTCAAAGTCGATATCGACAGTCACATCAGCAGTTGTGTACTGTAGACCGCCAGCGTTGCTTGCATCACGCAAACCAGCGGAGCGGCCACTAAATGTCGCTTGAAGCGTGTCGGGCAGGGATACGCCGTTGTCGCGCTGATAGATGAACCCGCCAAACCCATAGTCGATATAGCTGCCTGTCCGCACAATGGCGAATTGGGTTGTCGGGGCATCGCTTGCTGTGCCATCGGAATTGGCGATGCGGTTGCGGCTTACGCCGTAAACCAAACGATAGCCAAGCTGGTTGATGGTTTGGTTGTTCACGGGGTCCGTTGCCGAAACAGGGGCCTCGTAAACAGCAAACTCACCATTGTTGAGGCTGCTTACCAACGTACCGCGATCATAGGGGCGGTCCCCGTCAAATGCGAGGTTGTCGACGGTAAAGGTATCGTCTTCGCTGTTGTACTGGAAACCGTTGGCCGTACCGTTACCTTGGTCTACGCCATCACCATCAACAGTCGGCTCCGAACGGAACAACGCATCACCAGGGGAGGGGGAAACAGTCCCGGGAGGAATGCCATCACGGTCGATCCCTGTACCTTCACCATCACCAACGGTTTCACCGTCGGTGGTGTTTTCATCTACAACTGCTGCTTCTTCAAACGGGTTTCCGCCGCTACATGCAGCAATGCCCGCAACCAGCGCGAGACTGATAACTTGTTTTTTCAATTTTCTGCCCTCGGATTTGCACTAAGTGCTTTTTTTCCAACATTCGTCCCCGCATGAGCCTTTTGTCAACGCTGCGGGGAGGGTAGATCGGATAAACCTAAAAACCATGGCGAAAAAGCAATACCCTATATGGCGTTCCCGCCGCGCCATACACCAGATATAGTCAGCAGCGAATCCCATCAACAGGACACAAAATGCCCATTAGCCCAGACCAACAAGCCGAAATCGACGCCCTTCGCAGCACCAGCAAACCAACCCTGCGCGCTGTCTCTGAGGGCATGGAAGCCCACCTATACACCGCTCATGAGGTTCTGGATCACGGGTTTGTCCGCGTCATCGACTATATGGGCAACGACGAAGCGATCTGTCAGGCGGCGCGGGTGAGCTATGGCAAAGGCACCAAATCTGTTCAAAACGACGAAGGTCTGATCCGCTATTTGATGCGTCACTGGCACTCGACCCCGTTTGAGATGTGCGAAATCAAGCTGCACGTAAAGCTGCCCGTCTTCGTTGCGCGCCAATGGATTCGCCACCGTACCGCCAATGTAAACGAATATTCCGCGCGTTATTCGATCCTCGATCGCGAATTTTACATCCCCGAAGCCTCCCACATCAACGCTCAATCCGTAGTGAATAACCAAGGGCGCGGTGGCGTTCTGGAAGGGGCCGAGGCGGCGCGCGTTCTGGAAATCCTCAAATCGGATTCCAACCGCGCCTATGACCATTACGAATCCATGATCGGCACCGAAGGTCCGGATGGCGAGCCCCAAGACGGCCTAGCCCGTGAACTGGCGCGCATGAACCTGCCCGCCAATATTTATACCCAGTGGTACTGGAAAGTAGACCTGCACAACCTGTTCCACTTCCTGCGCCTGCGCGCCGACCCCCACGCCCAATACGAAATCCGCGTCTACGCCGACGCCATCTGCAAAGTCGTCGCCGACTGGGTCCCAGCCGCCTACGGCGCGTTTGAGGATTACCGCCTAGGCGGCGCAACCCTCTCCGCCAAAGCCCTAGACTGCGTCCGCCGCATGCTAAAAGGCGAAGACGTCACGCAGGAGAACAGCGGGATGAGTAAAGGCGAATGGCGGGAGTTTGAGGGGGCGTTGAAGTAAGCGCGGATCGAAAACGTAGGGTGGGTGAAACCCACGCGCATCGGTGGGTTTCACCCACCCTACGTATCCTCTCATTCACCAAAGCCTAAAACCCAAATCATACCCACCAGTGCACGCGCGGTGCACAGGTGGTGTACGCGAGTCATACAGCCGAATCTGGGGGGCTCTGACGAGATTCGGGTTTTGACATAGGTCACTCAGGATCACCTAGAGCCATGTTATCGCCTGAGTTGTCCGAGCGATCACCCGTCCAGATTTGGAGCCCCCCATGAAGAAGAGAAACCTGTCCATCGGCGGCTTTGCCCTCGCGCTTCTCCTTGCGGGGTGCGGCACGCCCTATGAGCAATGCGTGCGGCAAGTCTCAAAAGAATCCCGTGTGCTAAAATCTGCAATTGCCGAAAGCCGTCTGCGGATTTCGCGTGGGTATGCCATCCACAGACAAACCGTTTCCTACCGAGTCCCAAGCATCTGCCACAGGCATGATCATAAAATGCACCGCCCCGCGCCCTATCCCTGCGGGCGGACAGAATACACGACCATCGAAACCCCTGTACCAATTGATGTGGCGGCAGAGCGTCGCAAGCTGGCTTCATATCAAAAGCAACTGGTGCAAGCGGAAGCCGCCACAAAACGCGGCATTCGCCAATGTGAGGCGCAATATCCGAAGGAAGGCTAGCCAAGGCCACCCCGTGGATATGGAAAAACACTGGACTTGATCCGAAGGGTCGGCAAAACTGGGCTTGGACAAGAAAAATTGAGGGACATCATGAATAAATTCAATGGATTGGCAGTTTTGGCCGCGCTGGGCCTTATGGTCGCCTTGCCGCAGGCCGCATCAGCCGAAGTTAAAATCTACCCCTATAAGTCAGTGGCAAACTATTGCCCCGCGGGTCTTCAGCCTGTTTCAATTAACGGCACAATCTGCTGTGGGACGCCAAATACAGGCATGAGCTATCAATCAGCCATGTCGCACCCCGTGGCAAAGAAGAAGGTGCATAAAGTGCGCCACAAGCCCCGCAAAACCTACCGTGCCAGCAGCCACTGCGAGATTGGCACCAAAGGCTGCACCTTTGATTGAGGCCGAAAGAGATTAGAACCCCTGTTCTGTAATTGCAGAGAAGGGGTTCTGTTTTTAAAGAAGTTCCAGATCGGACGCCATCTGGCGACCGTCGCGGCCCTCTGACATTTCAAAGCTGACCTTTTGGTCATCTGCTAGCCCAGTCAATCCTGAACGCTCGACAGCAGAAATATGCACAAACACATCGTTGCCGCCGCCTTCCGGCGCAATAAATCCATAACCTTTAGTTGTGTTAAACCACTTTACGGTACCCGTTGGCATCGTTTCCTAGCCTCCATTTGCAATTCAATCCCGCGCTAAGGCGGGGTGAAGACGATCGTCAGAACCGTTTCCACATTTGAATTAATTGACCAGTTTCAAAATAATTCAAGGACTCTCTTTCGGTTTTTTCGTATTCGGGGGCATAACATGCTTATCCGAGGAGAAATTGGGCAATGGTTGAAATATACGGTCTCAAAAATTGTGATACTTGCCGTAAGGCGCTGAAAGCATTGCCAGAGGCGCGGCTCATTGATGTGCGCGCCGAAGGGGTTTCGGCGGCATTATTGGCACGTGCTTTGGATGAGTTTGGCGAAAAACTGCTCAATACGCGCTCAACCACATGGCGCGGTCTGGCACAAGAAGAGCGGGAAAAAGACCCTATGCTTTTGCTGGAAAGCTATCCGGCTTTGATGAAACGCCCGCTCATAAAGGCGGGCGAAACATTGTTTTTGGGCTGGTCAGCACAAACCGCTGAACAGGTTGCAGCCGCGTCTTAGGTGCGTTTGCTAAGGGCGCGGTCAAAGGAAATTGGCCCCGCCCCTTTGATCACCAAGACGAGCAAAGCAAAAACCCAGAAGGCGCGTTGATCAAGGATGATGCCGTCAGGGATGCGGTCAAACCAACCACCGATTACCGACGGATCTTCCCAACCATTGTGGCCGTAAAGGTCGGTCAAAGATTGCAAGGCAACAAAACCGATCATCCCCAGCGCGGCAAGGCGCGTGAACAGGCCCAGAACGATCAGCGCAGGCAGGATGAATTCAGCCCATGTACCGGCCAGTACAAAAATGCCGTGAAAGAAGGAAAACTGGTCGGTGTCATATCCAACTGCTTCCATCATACGTGGGAAAATCTGAACGTAGGCGCCGGTCGACGGAGAGAATATCCCGAAAAAGCCTTCGCCAATTTTTGTCAGGCCGGAGACCCAGAAATACATCAACAGGATGGCGGCAAAGAGGAACCGCGCCAAGGTTGGCAGCAGCCAGTCTGCTTTCTCCAGCATGTCTGTTACGGAGCGGTAGAGGTTTAGGAGGGCAGTCATGTGATGTCCTTTTTAGTCATGCAAAAAGCATGGGTTTGTAAGCAAAGAGTTAAGGTTTCAGCAAAGTCGAATTCTTTGGCTGCAGAGGCCGCTTTTTCAACAGCCACCCCTATAGGATCGGTCAGTAAAGCGTTCAACCATGTTGCGGCGCCCGTCGGTAACAGGTGCACTGCGGGATCGAATTCGGGGCGGGTGATCAGAATGGCCTGCCCTTGCGCGCGCGGGGCGGGGGCCTCTGTTGCGGTTGCGCGCCGCCACAAATCAAAAATCGGCCAGCGAGACCGCAAAACCAATGTCGATGGGGCGCGGTTGAGGCGAAGGCCTGCTAAAACCTCTGGCGGCTGTTGCAAGACATTCGCATCAAAAGGAATAGCATCTGCCGCATGATAGGAATCACGCAGCGCAAGGTCCAACCGTGCAACATCCCCAAGGTATCCCAAATGCTCAAGCGGTTGGAAGCTTTCCAAAAAGGCTGGAAAATCAGCGCCATAGTGCATCATTAAAGGGGAGGACGGCGGGTGGGCGCGCACAAACATAGGTACAAGCGAGTCAAAATTCTGTTGCCCCAGAAGGACGCGAACCAGCGGAAAGGCGACCTTCATCGCTTCGATCAAAGAGACAGTGACGTTGTTGCGGTAAACCGCATAACGGCGTCCCGCAGGGGACCCCGCACCATCGACCAACCCGTCTGGAATCGGCTGTTCGGCATCTAAAAGAGCGGCGCGGAAACTGGTCTGTGAAACAGGCATTAGCGGTTTGTTACCATTGCAAGGGCAAAGGCCGCTCGGTCAGCTTCGGCGCGCAAAATCGGCCATTCAGGTACATCGGTATCCCATTCAACCAAAATCGGTTTTGGCCCCGAGCGCGCCAAAGTGTAGTCAAGCAAGGCCCAAACCGGATCAACAACTTGCGCACCATGACTGTCGATCAGCAAAGGTGCGCCATGGTCATCTTCGTCCTCATCATGGCCACCGATGTGGATTTCGCCAACTGCGTCCAATGGATAAGCGTCGATATAGGCTTGCGGGCTTAGGTTTAGATTGGTGGCCGAGATGAAAACGTTGTTCACATCCAGCAACAAACCGCAGCCTGTCTTTTTCACGATTGCCGCAAGGAAATCGGTTTCTTCATAGGTGCTTTCGGCAAAGGCGAGATAGCTGGAGGGGTTTTCCAGCAGCATTTGGCGGCCCAACGTATTTTGCACCTGATCAATGTGATCGGCGACGCGCGTCAGCGTGGCATCCGTATAGGGGAGGGGCAGCAGATCGTTCATGAACTCGGCCCCGTGGGTAGACCACGCGAGGTGTTCTGAAAAACTGGCCGGATTGGTGCGATCCACCAAGCGGCGCAAACGCCTCAGGTGGTCTGCATTTAGCGGATCTTCCCCGCCGATCGACAGGCCAACACCATGAACCGAAAGGGCGAAATTTTCGGATAGGGCCTGTAACTGGGCGTGCGGACGCCCACCATCACCCATGTAGTTTTCCGCATGCACTTCGATCCATGCAACCGTGCCAGGGGCCTTTTGCAGATCGGTAAAATGCTGCGGTTTATAGCCTACGCCAACTGCATTGGGCAGGCGGGAAACTGGGGAGGATTGGTCAAACATATTTACGTCCTCCGAAAGGGATCGTGTCGTTACAGAGCCCTGCCAACAGGAAAAGCAGGGCTCTGTACGGTCAGCTTATGCTGGCAGGTCGCGGTCTTGTGCTTCCAGCGAGCCTTTGCGCTCTGTGCCGTCAGCCATTGCTGGCAGTTCGATGCTTTCGCATGTGCCTGCGTCAACCAATGTCCAAGCGTTGCCTTGGTAATCTGTTACGGATGTACCTGCACATGTTGTGCCTGGGCCAGCTGCGCAATCGTTCGCGCCAGCAAGGGAGATGCCATAGCATTTCTCTTTAGAAGCGGCTTCGGCTGTGGTTGTGCTTGCACCAGTCATGGAAGCTGCAACTACACCTGCGATGGCGAGGGTTTTCATTGTTGTGGACATCAGGTCTCTCCTTGATTGAAGTCTTGTTGACTATCGATGTGAACAGTTAAGCAGTACTGAACCGCTAAATCCACTCACGAGGAAGTGTCTCACGGGGGTGTCAGAATTTTACTGGGAAAATACGAAAAATTCCATGGTTTTTGGCGTGTTCAGGGGTGTTTTGTAACAAAAGGGGGGCGCAAGGCCCCCCGATCACGAAAATTGTTACAAAAGGTCAGGCGGTGTCGCCTCACGTTTTAGCTCGTTTGTAACATCACTGAGCGCCTGAACAGATGTTTGTTTCTGACCCAAACGGCGCACCGAGACAGTGCGTTCTTCCACTTCGCGATTCCCGACGGCCAAAATCACTGGAACTTTGCCGACCGAATGTTCGCGGACCTTATAGTTGATCTTTTCGTTGCGCATATCGGCTTCGGCGCGCACGCCTGCGGCTTGCAGCTCTTTTACAACTTCCAGAACGTAATCGTCGGCCTCGGATGTGATCGAGGCCACAACAACCTGACGCGGCGCCAGCCAGAAGGGCAGTTTGCCTGCGTGTTCTTCGATTAGAATACCGATGAAACGCTCAAACGATCCCAAGGTCGCGCGGTGCAGCATGACAGGACGGTGGCGGCCACCATCCGCGCCGATATAGCTGGCGTCCAGACGCTCTGGCATGTTGGGGTCAACCTGCAAAGTACCGCACTGCCACTCGCGACCAATGGCATCGGTCAGGGTGAACTCGAGCTTGGGACCATAGAATGCCCCTTCGCCTGGCAAGAGTATGAATTCATAGCCTGCAGCGTTACACGCCTCTCCAAGGGCGGTTTCGACACGGTCCCAGCTTTCATCAGAGCCAATGCGTTTTTCCGGCCGCGTGGACAGTTTGATGCTCCAGTCGTCAAAGCCAAGATCCGAATAGACCGACGCGAGGAAGTTGATGAATTTAGCGGTTTCATCAACAATCTGGTCTTCGGTGCAAAAGATATGGCCGTCGTCTTGGGTGAAACCGCGTACACGCATAATCCCATGCAGCGCGCCGGAGGGCTCATAACGGTTGCACGAGCCAAACTCGGCCATGCGCAGGGGCAGATCGCGGTAGGACTTCATGCCTGTGTTGAAAATCTGCACGTGGCAGGGGCAGTTCATCGGCTTGAGCGCATTAATGGTTTTTTCGCGGGCGTGCTCTTCGTCGACTTCGACGATGAACATGTTCTCTTGATAGCTTTCCCAGTGGCCGGAGGCCTCCCAGAGCTTGCGGTTCACCACTTGAGGGGTGTTTACCTCTACATAGCCATCCGCGCGTTGTTTGCGGCGCATGTAGTCTTGCAACTGGGTGTAAACCAGCCAGCCATTTGCGTGCCAAAACACTTGACCGGGGGCTTCTTCTTGCATGTGGTACAGGTCCATCTCGCGGCCCAGCTTGCGGTGGTCGCGTTTGGCGGCCTCTTCCAGCATGTTCAGGTGGGCTTTCAGCTTTTCCTTACCAGTAAAGGCCACGCCGTAGATACGCTGTAGCATTTCGCGGTCGCTGTCGCCGCGCCAGTAGGCGCCTGCGATGTTCATCAGTTTGAACGCGTCACCGGGTACTTGGCCTGTGTGTTGCAGGTGCGGACCCCGGCACAGATCCTGCCAATCGCCGTGCCAATACATGCGCAGCGGCTCATCGCCGGGGATGCTTTCGATCAGCTCTACTTTGTAGGGCTCGCCCAAGTCTTGGTAATGTTTGATCGCGCGCGCGCGCTCCCAGACCTCGGTGCGCACGGGCTCACGTTTGTTGATGATCTCTTTCATCTTCTTTTCGATGAGACCGAGATCTTCTGGGGTAAAGGATTCCTTGCGGTCAAAGTCATAATACCAGCCGTCTTTGATGACGGGGCCAATGGTGACTTTAGTGTCTGGCCACAGCTCTTGCACAGCGCGGGCCATGATATGCGCCAGATCATGGCGAACCAGCTCGTTGGCTTGGTCCTCATCCGCCATGGTGTGGATGGCAATATCTGCGTCTTCTTGGATCGGCCAAGCCAGATCATAATGCGCGCCATTTACGGTTGCGCTGATCGCTTTTTTGCCAAGGGATTTGGAAATGTCGGCTGCGACTTCGCCCGCAGTGATACCTGCGTCGTAGTGTCGTGCATTGCCATCGGGAAGGGTGAGTGCGATTTGGGCCATGATGCCTCCTCGTCAGTTTGGCGCCTACGAGACGCCCGGTTGCGGGTTATGTGGGTGCTGTTTGGCGCTACAATCTTGTCGCGTCAAGAGGATAGCGGGGGCAAGGGGGAATGCCGGTAGGAATTATCAGGTGCAGCAGCGTCAAACCCAGAAGCTAGGTTAACAGAGCACATCCCGTCACCTTCTATGACCTCCCCGTTTGTCAGCGATTAAATAGCAGCAAAAGCCTAAGAAGCGATGACCAGCCAGCAGACCCAACCGCCCAAGACTACCAGCGGCGCAGCAAGGCCGCTGGTATAACCACCCGCATGGGCGATGCGCCGCCAAGAGGAAGCCCTGCTACATTGCCAGCTTTATCGGGGTGCCAGTCTCTAGCCAGCTTTTCAAAGATGCCGCGATGCGCGCCCAGCCTTCGCGCACGGCTTCTTGGCCCTCGGGGATATCATAGTGTTCGATGGTGAGTTTGCAGGTCTCACCCTGAGGTTCGATCAGATAGATCATGCGCGACGCGGGCGAGGGGGCTTCGGAGAAATGGGGCTCAAACGTCATTTCCAGCTTGGTCTTGGGCGTGCTGGCCGTGACCTTTTGGGTCAGCATGGTCGAGCCATCCTGACGGATGAATTGAACGCTTTCGCCCTCGGCGGTGCCGCCTTTGGCTGCGTTGCAGGCGAAATGATAGGCCGCCATCTGGTCGGGCTTGGTCAGGGCGTCCCACAGGGCATCTTGGGTGCAGCGAATAAAGGTTTGCGTCATGAAATCGGGTTTGGTCATTGTATCTTGCATTGGTGTGGTTCCTTCGAGTTGAGATTTTAAGGTCAGCACCGCTCGCGCCGCGGGTTTGACGAGCAATGGCTCGATCCAGCGGTCAATGGCTTGTTGGAGAGGGACAGCGTTGAGGTAGTGGTATTTGAACCGTCCATCCTTACGGGTCACGATCAATCCGGCATCTTCCAAGACGCCAAGATGCTTCATCACGCCAAAGCGCGACATATCCAGCAGCTCGGTCAGTTCAGCCAGATTTTGCCCGTCACGGGTCCGCAGGGCATCCAGCAGGGTGCGGCGTGCGGGGTCGGCGAGAGCTTTGAAAATCATGTCCATGGAATCGCTTATACGTGACAATCTAGTCACGTGACAATATGGTAACCTAATTAAATTTCAACACAGCCGTTGCTCTTGCAGGGCTGGCTGCGCATGATCCGGCGAAAGAAGGAAAAGGATACACCATGGCCGAGCCGTCATTTCTGCAAACTGCTCAGGGGCGTTCGATCGCTTATCACAAAACATCAGGCGAGGGGCCCTGCGTGGTTTTCCTTGGCGGGTTAAAATCCGATATGCAGGGCACAAAGGCTGTCCACCTAGAGGATTGGGCCCGCGCAACGGGCCGTGCCTTTTTGCGGTTTGACTATTCCGGCCATGGCGAATCTTCGGGGACTTTCGAGGAAGGCAGCATTGGCGATTGGCATGAGGACACGCTGGCCGCGATTGATGAGCTGACAGAAGGGCCGATTGTGCCGGTTGGGTCTTCCATGGGGGGGTGGCAATCGCTGTTGCTGGCCCGCGCACGTGCTGAACGGATCGCGGGGTTGGTCACAATTGCAGCTGCGCCTGATTTTACCGAAGACGGTTGGTGGGCCGGTTTTGATGACGCCCAAAAGGCGCAGTTGGAATCCGAGGGCCGCGTTGCGCTGCCCTCGGATTATATGGAGCCCTATATCGTTACAAAACGGATGATCGAAGACGGGCGGCAAAACCTTGTCTTGCGAGACGCGCTAGAGCTGCCATTTCCCGTCCGAATGCTGCAAGGAACGGCGGATACGGCCGTCAGCGTGGAAACGGCAACGCGGCTGCTAGAGCACGCAAGCAGCCCCGACATGCAGCTGCTGTTGGTCAAAGACGCAGATCATCGCTTTTCTGACGGGCCGTGCCTTGGGCTGATCGAACAAGCGGTGGAGCAGGTTCTGGTAGAGTGAAGCGGTTTTTCAAATGGGGCGGCTCGACGCAAAGGTCGTCGCCGAGGGTGACGGATGGGGATGATCCCTTACGACATGTTATCGCAGGGGCGATAACCCTAGCGGTTGAAAGTACCAATTGGGCAAGGGGGCTATGACCATGGAACAACGCATTAGTCTGATAACGCTTGGCGTGCGGGACGCCGAAAAAATCGCGGGTTTCTATGAGGCGCTGGGCTGGAAACGGGTCGAGACCCAAGACGGCGTGATCGCCTTTGATCTGATCGGCCAGACCTTGGGGCTGTACCCCTTGGAAAAGCTCGCCGAAGACATCGGGTTGCCTGTGGATGCGTTGGGCAAAGGCGCGTCTACCTTTTCCTATAACGTTCGAGAAAAAGAAGATGTGGCCCCCTTGTTAGCCAAGGCCGAAGCGGCGGGCGGGCGTATCTTGCGCCAAGCTTCGGATGTGTTTTGGGGCGGCTATATTGGCTATTTCGCAGACCCCGAAGGCACGATTTGGGAGGTGTCGCATAACCCCTATTCGCCGCTGGCGGATGATGGTGCCTTTCGCTGGAACGGGTATTGATGCGCCGCCCTGCCAGCATGTGGAGCCTTGAGACATTCGGGCGGGTGAGGCTATCAAAGCACTTCTACATGCGCGATTTTTTGATGAGCGAGATCAGCGCCTTTCATGGTATTCCCAACATCCCCGATGATCCTGATCTTGCGATCAAACACGGGAAGGCGCTGTGCCAACACCTGCTTGACCCATTGGAAGAAACCTTTGGCAGGATTGCAATTCGCAGCGGTTATCGTTCGACCGCATTGAACACCTATGGCAACGAAAACAAACTTAATTGCGCGCGCAGCGATAATCCGATCGAATGTCATATCTGGGATCACAAAGGCGAGCCCGTGGCGGGAACCTCGTTGGTTATTCCATGGTTTGCGGACCAATATGATGAGGGGCGGGATTGGCGCGATTTGGCGTGGTGGGTGCATGATCACTTGCCCTATTCCGAAATGTGGTTCTTTCCCAAGCTTGCAGCGTTCAATCTGGTGTGGCGGCCAAACCCGCAGCGCACGATTAGCAGCTACATCGCGCCGCGCGGCATGCTATTGAGGGCAGGGGAGGATCCTGCCGAAAGTTTGGCAACCCGCCAAGCGCGATACGCGGATTTCCCCCCTTTGCGGGGCATTGAATACCCGTGAGGGCTTGCGCCTGCGCGCCCAGCACGGCATTGCGGTAGTGAGGCAGACAGAGTGAGTAACTAGATGAAAGAGCCGCTGGTTCTATTGCCGGAAATGATGTGTGATGCGCGCCTGTTCGGGCCGCAAATCGCGGAGCTGTCCAGCGATACCGCAGTTATGGTCGCCCCGATCACAATGGGCGAACGCATCGAGGAAATTGCATCGGCTTTGTTGGATATCCTGCCCAAACGGTTTGCATTGGCGGGCCTCTCCATGGGGGCAGTTGTTGCGATGGAAATCCTACGCCGCGCACCTGATCGCGTTACGCGCATTGCCTTGATCGACACGCATCCCTTGGCTGAAACGCCAGTGATCGCCGCCAATCGGGAACCCCAGATCGTCAAAGTGCGCTCGGGGCGGCTGATGGAAGTGATGCGGGAGGAGATGAGCCCGACCAGCTTTGCGCCAGGCCCATACCGGAATGAGGTTTTGGGGTTGGTGATGGACATGGCCCAAACTTTGGGGCCCGAGGTCTACATCCGCCAGTCACGCGCATTACAAAGACGCAAAGACCAACAAGCGACCCTGCGCCGTTGCAAAGTGCCAGCCCTGATCCTGTGCGGAGCTTACGACAATCTATACCCTGTAAAACGCCATGAGTTCATGGCCGAACTGGTCCCTTATGCGCAGCTGCGCGTGTTGGAGCATTCGGGACATTTGCCCACGTTAGAGCAACCTGACGAGACAACGGCAGCGTTGCGCGAATGGTTGGCACAGCCCTACGTCTTGCAGTAACGCGCATTTCTTTTGCTGGGGAATTTTTCGTTTGCCAGAACGGAATGTTAACGCATTTTGCCAGCAGTGATGCTGCGGCGCAGCGCTAATGCCACGTAAAAAGCCATTAAATCAAACCCCAAAGGTCATGTGCAAAAAGCAAATAAACCTTTGGGGGCATTGATGGGTCTGGAATATGACCCTAGCGATTTTAGGCGGCGTTGTTTTTATTTGCCGCTTTTTCGGTCTTTGGAGCAGCTTTGGCCTTGCCCTTGGAAGGGGCTTCGTTTGCGTCAATAAAGTCCAGAACCAGCGGTCGGATATTGTCGCGCCAGCTTTTGCCCGCGAAAATACCGTAGTGGCCTGCGCCATCTTCGAGGTGGTTGGCCTTTTTGCTGTCGGGCAAACCTGTGCATAGATCCAATGCCGCGATGCACTGACCAGGCGCCGAGATATCATCCTTTGAACCTTCAACGGTTTTCACAGCAACGGTTGTGATCTTGCCCATGTCCACTTTTTTGCCCGCAACGGTGAATTCATTTGCGGCGATCTCACCTTTTTTGAAAATGCGATCAACAGTCGACAGGTAAAACTCGGCAGGCATATCCATAACGGCCAAATATTCGTCGTAGAATTTATTGTGCTTGTCGTGCTCATGCGCTTGGCCTTGGGCGACAGCCTGAATTTGGTCGATAAATGCCTTTTGGTGGGTTTCAGCATTCATCGAAATGAACGAGCTGAGCTGCAAAAGGCCTGGGTATACTTTGCGGCCGACGCCTGCGTATTTGAAACCAACCTGCTGGATCATCAGCTCTTCGAGCTGGCCCATGGTGACCGAATGACCAAAGTCGGTGACTTCGGTCGGTGCGGCATTAGGATCAATTGGCCCGCCGATCAACGTGAGCGAGCGCGGCTGCGCGCTGGGGTCTTCCTCGGCAAGATATGCGGTTGCGGCCAAGGTGAGAGGGGCAGGTTGGCATACAGCAATGACATGTGTGTCTGGCCCGAGGTGGCGCATGTAATCCACAAGGTGCAGCGTATAGTCTTCGATGTCGAATTTGCCTGCGCTTACAGGGATGTCGCGGGCGTTGTGCCAGTCTGTAATATAGAGGTCACAATCAGGCAGTAGGCTGATTACTGTCGAGCGCAGCAGCGTCGCATAGTGGCCAGACATGGGCGCAACCAGCAAAACAGTGCGGCGTTTTTCGGTGCGCCCCTGCACACGGAAGTGAAGAAGGTCGCCAAATTCGCCTTTTATTTCGATTTCTTCATAAACGATGCAGTCGGTACCGTTGTCGCCCACGATGGGGGGGATGTTCCAATCGGGTTTCACAACCATTCGGCTGAACGCCCGTTCGGTCACTTCGCCCCACGCGCTCACCCATTGGAGGGCAGGGTTGGGGAACATGGCCATCGCGGGATAGGAGGCCATCGCAAGGGTGGAGGCACCAAGCCATTGGTTTGTGTTTCGGATTGTCTCCATCAGATCGTAAGTGGCCATATAACGCATTGCGAAACTCCTAGTACTGTGGCCCAATGTCTGGGCGTGTCTCCGGAGAATATCCCAAAACGAGGGTAGGCCGGAAATGCTGCAGCTGCAAACATAGGGAGAAAAAGTTAATATGACAACTGAATCTGATAACGGCGGTGATGCAGCAGCAGAATCTTTGGCGCGAATGAAGGAAAACTTGAGTAAAGTCGACTCTTTGCGTGACCGTCTGACGCATGTCCTAGCGCATCGGCATACGCATCAGGCTGCGTTGGATGGCCCAAATCAGGAGTTGTTTCAAAAAGCGGCCAAGGCCTATATGCAGGAGGCCATGTCGAATCCGGCAAAGCTCATCGAGCACCAGCTGGCGTTCTGGACCAAATCTGTCACCCATTTCGTTGAGGCCCAGCAAGCACTGGCAAAGGGAACTCTTTCTGCCCCCGAGGATCGAACAGCGCCAGACAGGCGGTTTGCAAATCCGATGTGGCAAGAGCATCCGTATTTCAACTTTGTAAAGCAGCAATATCTGATGAACGCCGAAGCGATCACGCAAGCGGTGGAAGATGTCGAAGATATGGAACCGCGTGAAAAGCAGCGGCTGCAATATTTCTCGCGCCAGATCATTGATATGATGAGCCCGACAAATTTTCTGGCGACAAACCCTGATGTTTTGCAAAAGGCGGTCGAAACAGAAGGGGAGAGCCTGATCAAAGGGCTGGAAAACCTGATTTCGGATCTGGAGGCGAACAACGGTGAGATGGTTGTGCGGCTGGCCGATGAATCCGCGTTTGAGTTAGGTGAAAACATCGCAACAACACCGGGCAAGGTGGTGTTTCGCAACCGCATGTTTGAACTGATCCAATATACGCCGACGACCGAAACTGTACACGCAACGCCTTTGGTCGTGTTTCCGCCGTGGATCAATAAATACTATATTCTGGACCTCAAGGCGCAGAACTCATTCGTGAAATGGGTCGTTGATCAAGGGTATACCTTGTTCATGGTTTCTTGGGTTAATCCTGATGGGGCTTATCGCGATGTCGGCATGGAGGACTATGTCGAGGATGGCTATATCACCGCGTTTAATCAGGTGAAGGCCATCACGGGCGAGAAAAGCATCAACGCCGTGGGCTATTGCATTGCTGGAACGACGCTGTCGCTGACATTGTCGTTGTTGAAACAACGGGGCGATACTTCGGTCAAGTCGGCGACTTTCTTTACCGCGTTGACAGATTTTTCGGATCAGGGGGAATTCCGGCCGTTCCTAACGGATGACTTTGTTGACGGTATCGAGGCGGAAACCGCAGACAAAGGTGTTTTGCCCTCTATCGTTATGGCGCGAACCTTTTCGTTCCTGCGGTCAAACGATCTGGTCTATGGGCCAGCGGTGAAAAGCTATATGTTGGGTGAAACGCCGCCTGCGTTTGATTTGCTGTATTGGAACGGCGACGGGGCGAACCTGCCTGCAAAAATGGCGATGCAATATCTGCGGGGCTTGTGCCAACGCAACGAACTGGCCGAGCAGGGGTTTGATCTATGTGGTCATCACCTTGTTTTGGACGAGGTCGACATCCCTTTATGTGCGATCGCATGCGAGACAGATCACATTGCCCCGTGGAAAGACAGCTATCGCGGGATACAGCAGATGGGGAGCAAGGATAAAACCTTTATCATGACCCAGTCCGGCCACATCGCGGGGATCGTTAATCCGCCCAGCAAAGGGAAATACGGCCACTATACCAACAAGGACCTGACCCTTTCCTACGAGGATTGGCTGGAGGCTGCGAAGTTTAACGAGGGGTCTTGGTGGCCTCTTTGGGAAAAGTGGCTCACCAAAAGATCGGGCAAGATGATTCCTGCGCGAATTCCAGGAGACGGTGGCCAAGAAATTTTATGTGACGCACCCGGAACCTATGTTGCCGTAAAGGCAAGGGGCTGATTTTTCACAAGATTACCTGTGGTTGAAGTTTATGCTGCATTGCAGAAAAAAGACTTGCAATGCCGCGATGCAGCATCTATATCCTTTTGCAGACGCAGAAACTTGGGCACCCAAGTCGATGCACTGAAATTCGTAAGAGGCATCATGCCTCGCTGATGTAAATAAAGGATGACGATAATGGCGACTGCAACGACACCAGACATGACAGCAATGCTCAAAGACATGATGGGCGCATTTCCTGTGGACACGGCATCCATGGAAGCTTCCTTCAAAACTTCCGCAACTCTGAACGAGAAACTTTCCGGCGTTGCACTGGCAGCTGTTGAAAAATCCACTGAGATTTCCTCTGCTTGGACAAAAGACACCGTCACAAAGCTGACAGACATCGCAAAAGCCAAAGCCGAGCCTGCTGACTATGCAAAAGCGATGACAGACTTCGCAGCTGCATACTCCGAAGCGGCCTCCGAGCACATGGCAGCTTTCGCAGAAGTTGCGAAAAAGGTTCAGATGGAAACTGTTGAATTGATGATGGCTGCGGGCAAAGACATGTCCGACGAAGCAACCTCCGTCATGACCAAAGCGACCGACGAAGTTAAGGCCGCTGCGAAAAAAGCGACATCCAAATAAGTCTGGTTTCAGACAAGCTGATCACCCAAGGGTGATTAAGATACGGGAAGGGTGGGCTGCGACGCAGCGCACCCTTTCTTTTTGCGAATGCGGCGTCTAGGCTGCACTGCAGCACAGCCTATTGGGGAGGACACCACGTGGCGGAGACCAAGAAATCTCTTTTGATCAAACGATATGCCAGCCGGCGGCTCTATAACACTGAGACCAGTGATTATGTGACGCTGGAGGATATTGCGGGATTTATCCGTGATGGGCGCGAAGTGCAGATTGTCGATCTCAAATCCGGAGATGACCTGACGCGACAGTATCTACTTCAAATCATCGCGGAACACGAAAGCCGTGGCGAGAATGTTTTGCCGATTGATGTGCTCAACGATCTGGTGCGCAGCTATATGACTGGCAAGGTAAGCGTTGTGCCCGAATTCCTTCAGCAGTCGTTTGCTATGCTGCGCGATGGTCAAAGCAAGGTGATGGAAAACATGACCTCGATGAACCCGTTGTCAAATATGCCAGGGTTTGATGCGATGCAAGCGCAGCAAGAAGCGTTTATGAAAGCGATGACAGGGGGATGGCAGGGTGGCAGCACAACGCCAGAGCCGCCAAAACCGCAGGCCGAAAGCAGCGAAGATCTGGACGCGATTAAGCGACAGCTTTCCGAATTGCAAGACAAGCTGTCCAAGCTGAAGTGATCCGACGGACATGGCCCCCATAGGGGCCAAGCCTGTTTTTGGGAGAAGGGGGCGAGGTATCTCGCCCTTTTGTGTTTCTGGCCCCTAGACGTGGGATGACAGGCCAAAATCTGACCTGCCGTCTGGATCAAGCGGCAGCGCGCGTTACCTCTTCCAAGGCACCCAATAGCGTTTGGGCAATCGCCTCGCATTGATTTGTGCTGAGCTGAACCGGTAGGCGCACATCGCAGGCGTTCATCAACATGGCGCGGGTTTGGGGAAGCTCTGGCAAATCGGGGATGAACTGCCAGTTCCAGAATGCGCGCGCGTTATCTGTGCTTTGCCCGAATACTTGAACCTTTACGCCAAGGTCAGCTGCTTGGGCGGCGAAGGCGCTTATGCTCTCATCCGAGAGGCCAACCAGATTGAACTGGATCGAGTCTGGCGCACGGACCTCTGGGGCCAGCGGCGCGGGGACGCTGATATAGGGCGAGGTGGATAGCCTTGCCGCAACAAGGTCGTGGTTGCGCAAACCATCTGCGATCCGGCGCCCCAGCTCTGGCAGCTGAGCGCGAGCAACTGCTGCTGAGAGGTTGCTTAGGCGTAGGTTATACAGCGGCAATTGGTTCTGGTGTTTGGCAAAAGCGTCCTGCAAAACGGGGTGCTTTTTCCAGTTATGTTCGTAGGCCCCTGACATGATGATCGCGCGGGCAACCAGATCAGCATCATCGGTGATCAGGATGCCACCTTCGCCCGCGTTGATCATTTTGTAGCTTTGGAAAGAGAAGCAACCGATGCGCCCGAGCGTGCCAATTTTGCGGCCATGCCATGTGGTGCCAAGGCTATGGGCCGCGTCTTCGATGACGGGAATGCCAGCTTTGTCGCAAAGGGCCATGATTGCGTCCATATCCGAAGTATGGCCGCGCATATGGCTGATGATGACAGCATCCACCGTCGGCAGCTTTTTGGCAAAATCATCCATATCAATGCGGTAGTTGTCACCAACTTCACAAAGAACGGGCAGGCAATCGGCATGCACGACAGCCGAAGGAACAGCGGCAAAGGTGAACCCGGGGATTAGAACCCGTGCCTGTGCAGGCAGTTCCAACGCTTTGAGCGATAAAAAGAGGGCGGCGGAACAGGACGAAACGGCCAACGCAAACCGCGTGCCCATCATTTCGGCGAATTCTGCCTCAAGCAGGGTCGCGGGGGCGTCTTTATCTGCAGTATAGCGAAACAGGTCGCCGCTTTCCATCAGGCGATGGATTTCTGCTTCGAGGCTTTTGGGAAGTGGCTCTGCTTGGTGAAGGTTCGGGAGGCTCATATTTCAAAATCCTGAATGTAGGTTGTGGCAAATGTAAAACAAAGAATTGCGCGTGCAAAGAGTATTTTGGCTAAGCTTTTGTAATTTTTTGTATTAGAGCCCCAGCCGATCCCGCAGAGCGTACCAAGTCATCGCCATGACGAGCAGGGGAGACCGCATCGCGCTGCCCCCCGGAAAAGGCGTGTTGGGCAGGGCAGCAAGCGTATCAAACCCGTCACTATCCCCTTGGATCGCAAGAGCCATCAGTTTTCCCGCATGGGTGGCTGTGCCCACACCATGCCCCGAATACCCCGAAGCGGAGAGGATGTTTTTCCCCGAGCGGGCCAGATAGGGGAGGCGTTTCATCGTGATCCCCAATGTGCCACCCCAAGCATAGTCAATCTTTACATCCTTGAGATTGGGAAAGACGACCGACATGGGTTTGCGCACTTTTGCAGCGATATCAGTGGGGAACCGATAGCCATAGCTTTCGCCGCCACCAAACAGCAGCCGCCCATCATGGCTAAGCCGGAAATAATTCACAACAAAACGGCTGTCTGCGACAGCAACATCGCGGGGCAGAACCTCTGCGATGCGATCGCCCAAGGGCTCGGTGGCGACGATGAAGTTATTGATGGGCATAACACGCGCTGCAACCTTGCGGTTCAACCCGCCAAGGTATCCGTTACAGGCAAGGATCACGTGATCGGCTTCAACATGGCCTGCATCTGTGCGCACAATGGCTTTGGCGCCTTCGTCAATGTGATGCACAGCACTGCCTTCATGGATGCGAACACCAGCGGCTTTGGCGGCTTTGGCTAACCCCAATGCATAGTTGAGAGGGTGCAGATGGGCCGCCCCCCGATCAAGGAAGCCGCCACGGTAGTCAGGCGAAGGGCAGACTGATTGCAGGGCCGCGCGGTCCAATGTTTCGATCTGGGAATAGCCGTATTTGCCGGACAGGTGGTTGGCATAGTCATGCAGGTGTTTAACCTCTGCATCAGAGGAACCCGTCCATGCGACACCTGGCTTGAGATGGCATTCAATATTGTGGTCCGCGATGAGGGATTTCACCAAATCCTTAGCGTCTTCGGCAAGGTCCCACAGCTTTTTCGCTTCGGGGTCCCCGACCATCCGCTCTAATGCGTCTTGCTCGGTGCGCTGCCCAGAACCAAGTTGCCCACCGTTACGACCCGAGGCGCCAAATCCAACCCTTTGGGCGTCTAGCAACACAACATCGCGGCCTGCTTGGGCTAAATGCAATGCTGCTGATAGGCCCGTATAGCCAGCACCAATCACGCAAACATCCGCCTTTTGTGCCCCCTTCAGGGGGGCGAACGGCTCAAGAGGGGTAGCCGTCGCCGCATACCAGCTGGGCGGATAGGCACCGCGTTTGTCATTGGCGTAAAGCAGGTTCATGGCAAGCCTCAGACGTTCAGCAGCAGGTGTTCACGTTCCCAAGGCGAGATCACTTGGAGAAACTCGTCATATTCGGCCTCTTTCACGATGCCATAGACCCGTGCAAAATCGGGGCCGAGCACCTCGTGCAATGCCTCGGCTTCGCCAAAGATGCGCAGCGCTTCGCCCATTGTGCGGGGGATGTCGCCTTCGCCGTCATAGGCATCGCCTTTGAATTCGGCCATCGGTTGCTTGCCCTCTTTTAGGCCTAGGTATCCGCAGGCCAGAGAGGCCGCGATCCCCAGATAGGGGTTGCAATCCATACCTGCCAAACGGTTTTCAACCCGCCGCGCAGAGGCGCTGGAGAGTGGCACGCGAATGCCCGTGGTGCGATTGTCGCGCCCCCATTCCAGATTGATCGGGGCCGCGTGATCTTTGACGTAGCGACGATAGCTGTTCACATAGGGGGCAATGACCGCCAGTGCCGCTGGCATGTGGTTTTGCAATCCAGCGATGAAATGCATGAAGGGCGCGGTTTCGCTACCATCTGCATCCGAAAAAATGTTCTGACCCGTCGCCTTATCCAGCACCGAATGGTGGATATGCATGGCTGATCCGGGCTCGTCCTCGATGGGTTTGGCCATAAAGGTTGCATAGCAATCATGGCGCATCGCGGCTTCGCGGATCAGGCGTTTGAAATAGAAAACCTCATCGGCCAGTTTGATGGGATCGCCATGCAACAGGTTGATTTCCAGCTGACCAGCGCCGCCTTCTTGGGTGATGCCGTCAATCTCAAATCCCTGCGCTTCGGCGAAATCATAGATGTCGTCGATGACGGGGCCAAATTCATCAACGGCGGTCATCGAATAGGCCTGCCGCGCGGCCGCCGGACGGCCAGAGCGCCCCATCATGGGCTTAATGCTTTGCGAGGGGTCCAGATTGCGCGCGGTTAGGAAAAATTCCATCTCGGGGGCCACGACGGGCTCCCACCCTTCGGCATGATATAGGGCAACTACACGTTTCAGGACGTTGCGGGGGCTGAACTCGACCACATTACCATCGCGGTCAAACGCATCATGGATCACCTGAAGCGTCCAATCCGCCGTCCATGGTGCGGCTGTTGCCGTGGACATATCTGGGCGCAGGATCATGTCTTTTTCGATGAAGCCTTCATCGCCTGCGGCTTCGCCCCAGTTGCCTGTGATGGTCTGGTAAAAGATGCTGTCGGGCAGGTGAAAGCTATCTTGGCGGGCGAATTTTGATGCAGGAACGGCCTTGCCACGCGCAATGCCTGGCAGGTCGGGAATGACGCATTCTACCTCGTCCAAACGGCGTCCCTTAAGGTATTCTGCCGCTGCGTGCGGCAGGGAGTCTTTCCAGTCAGCCATTATGAATTCTCTTTGCTTTTAAAAAATGCCACCATCTGTTTGGCGATATCACCATTGTCGATCGGCAATGGCAATGCTTGGGCGGCCTCGTCCAGCTGCTCATCCGGCACGACGCCGCGGCCGCGTTTGTTGATCAACCCTTCGATGAACGCGGGCTCAAACTCGGGGTGGGGTTGCAGCGTCCAGATGTGATCACCATATGCCAGCACCGCGTTTGCACAAAAATCCGAGCTGCCAACAACGCGTGCACCTTCAGGCAGGGCGACGACCTGATCCTGATGCCAAGCGTTCAAAGCAACGGGTTTGTCATCGATCATGTATTCAGTCCGGCCAACCGACCAGCCGCCATCGAATTTTTCAACCTTACCGCCCAAAGCTTGGGCGATGATCTGGTGGCCAAAACAAACGCCAATCAAGGGTTTGCCAGATTGATCGATTTCGCGGATCAACTTTTCTAGCGGCGGAATCCAGTCATGCTTTTCATAGGCACCATGGCGCGACCCTGTAATCAGCCAGCCATCCGCATCCTGCGCGCCGCTGGGAAATTCCCCATCCACAACCGAGAAGGTTTCAAAGGTTAATCCGCCCCCGCCCAGAAGTTTTTCGAACAACGCGTCGTAGTTCCCAAACTCGTCCTTCATCGCATCGGGTGAGTGGCCTGTCCGTAGAATGCCAATTTCCATAACTTACACCGTATCCAGATAAATTTCGACTTGCTCGGCGCGGCTGAGCTCTTTCATGCAATCCAGTTCCTGCTTTTTGGTCAGAACAAAGTTGCGGATGAGCTCGGGGGCGAAAATGCGCGCAACCTCTGGGTCGTTTTCAAATGCGTCAATGGCATCGGACCATGTTGCAGGGATTTGCGGAAGGTCGGCCGCATAGGCATTACCAGTGATCGGGGCGGGGGGCTCTTTGCCATCCTCAATACCGTTTATGGCGGCGCCCAGAACAGCGGCAAGCATCAGATAGGGGTTCACATCGCCGCCTGACACGCGGTGTTCGATCCGCCGCGCAGCCGTCGATCCCGAGGGGATGCGAAGGGCAGATGTGCGGTTTTCATAGGCCCAACTCACGCCAGTTGGCGCGTGGCTACCCGGGACCATGCGATCAAAGCTGTTGGCATGCGGGGCAAAGACCAAAGCGGAACCAGCCATGGCGTTTAGACAGCCAGCCACAGCGTGGCGCATTGTGTCGGTGCCATCAGGGCCGCCGTTATCAAAGACATTGTTGCCGTCTTTGTCCAAAACCGAGAAATGCGTATGCAGGCCAGAACCTGCATAATCCGCATAGGGTTTAGCCATAAAGCTGGCGGCGAACCCGTGTTTGCGCGCCAATCCCCGCACCAGCATTTTGAACAGCCACGCATCATCTGCTGCGCGCAGGGCATCGTCGCAATGCATCATGTTGATTTCGAACTGGCCCAGACCTGCTTCGGAGATCGCCGTATCGGCCGGAATGTCCATTTCTTCGCAAGCATCATAGAGGTCGGTAAAGAATTGGTCGAACTGATCCAGCGCGCGAATGCTCAGGGTCTCGGCCCCTTTGCGGCGCTTGCCCGAGCGTTCGGAGGGCGGGATTTGTAATTTGCGACCGCTGTCGTCAATCAGAAAGAACTCCAGTTCGACCGCGCAAACAGGTGTCAGGCCACGCGCCGAAAAACGTTCCAACACGGCGCGAAGCGCATGGCGGGGGTCACCAGCATAGGGTGTGCCGTCTTCGTGAAACATCCAGATCGGCAGCAGGGCGCTGGGGGTGTCCAACCATGGGATCGGCATAAAGCCACGCTCGGTCGGTTTTAGAACGCCATCGCGATCACCACTGTCGAACACCAGCGGGCTGTCCTCGATGTCTTCGCCCCAGATATCTAGGTTCAGGACCGAAAACGGGAACCGCGTGCCTTCTTGGGTGATCTTATCGGCAAAACGTGTGGGGATGCGTTTGCCACGGGGGACGCCGTTTAAATCGGCTGCCGCAACGCGGATTGTGCGGACAGAAGGGTTTTTTCTTAGCCAGTTATGCATGGTTCACCATTTGATGCGCTGGTGCAGATCGGACCGTCCGATGCCTTGTCGCCAGCGCTGCGGAATTTGATCAAATTATTGATACTACCGGATCAGATTAAGGCGCAAGCGAATTTTTTGGCGGTTTTCAGAGGGTAAATGACGGTTCAGGCGCCGATTCACGAGGCCATACACCGAGATCACGATCAAGGTCAGTACGATGAAGTACCCCGCAAGGATCGGGTAGGGGATAAAGGGGTTAAACGTCTTATCCGCAAAGTAGCTGGCGTAATACAGCGCATCACCGCGTTGTTGCCATGCGGGAAAGCCCGATATGAAAACCAGCGTTGTCGCGTGAAACAGAAAGATCGCCTCGTTCGTGTAGGCAGGCCATGCAAGGCGCAACATGGTAGGCCAGATCACCCGTTTGAAACGGCTCCACCCCGTGAGGCCATAGGCATCGGCGGCTTCAACATCGCCCTTGGGAATGGATTGTAGCGCGCCATAAAAGATCTCGGCGGAATAGGCCGAGGTATTCAGGAACAACACGATCAACGCCCCCAGCCAAGCGGCAGTGAAGGGATCAAAGAAAGGGGAATATGCCTTTAGGCTGAGAAATACAAAGTAGCCAAAGAAGAACTGGATAAACAGAGGCGAGCCACGGAACACAAAGATGAACCATTCAGACGGTTTGCGCCAAATGGCGCGCGGGCTGGCCTTGCCGACGGCTAGTGCCGTGGCAAAGAAAAAGCCCAGCACCAAAGCGCTAAGTCCGAAATAAACGTTCCAGATCATGCCCGACCCGATCAGGGTGAACTGATCGCATAGGGTGAAATCCTCGCGCGGAAGCAGGCGCTCGCCAATGCCGATGGATCGCAGGCCGTAGTCCTGAATGGTCTGAAGACAACTCACGCTGCTTTCCTTTGCGCTTCGCCGCCAGTGGTCGCTTGGCCACGCGTTAGTCGCGTCATAATACGCGCGAGGACTTTCTCAGAAAGATGGGTGAAGAACAGATAAAACACCAACAGCCCTAGGAAATACCACATGCGCCAGTCGGGGTGGGGATAATCGGTAAAGCGCGCTGTTTTTGAGCCGCCCAACTCACGCGCCCAATAAACGATGTCTTCGACGCCTAAAAGGAACAGCAGCGGTGTTGCCTTGATCAGGACCATCCATAGGTTCCCAAGGCCAGGCAGGGCATAAACCCACATCTGCGGCACCAAAATGCGCCAAAAGGTCTGGCGGTGCGACATGCCGTAAGCTTCGGCAGTTTCCAGTTGGGCACGCGGAACGGCACGCATGGCACCAAACAACACATTGGCAGCAAAAGCGCCAAAAACGATGGCAAAGGTCAGCACGGCCAAGGCAAAGCCATAGGTTTCGTGGACCCATTGCGGCGAAGTGCCCAGCGGCATTTTTGCGGCTTGGCAGACAATGAAATCGGTCCCTTGGCGAATGGGTTCTTCCCAATCGGGGCAAAGGGTTTTGTGGCGTAGGTATTCGATGCCCTGATCCAGTGCGATCACAAAGAACAGGAAAAACGCAATGTCGGGAACGCCACGCACAATCGCAATATATGTTTTGCCAAACCAGCGCAGCGGCGCGATCCGTGATCGGGCGGCAGATGCCCCCCCAAACCCGAACGCCAGAGCCGTAGGCGCCGTGATCGCCAGCAGCGTCAGCACGGTGAGCAAAGACCAATAGAGGTTCATATGCTTGCCTGTGGTCAGGTAGCAGCTAAGCCATTTCAGGCCCTCTAATTGGGAGGGGTCGGCGCAATAACTAAAGATAGCGAGGCTCGTAAAGATAAAGAGAGAAGGGAGTGAGGGAGGCGATCACATGCCGCCTCCCTCGGAGTGTCTTATTCGTAAACGACTGCGTCTTCGCCGAACCATTTTTTCAAAGCAGCGTTCAATGTGCCGTCTGCTTTCATGGAGGTGATGGCCGCGTCGAATTTCGCTTTCAGCTCACCGTCGCTTTCGCGCAGGCCCATGCCAACGCCGCCACCCAGCTGAACGTCTTCGCCAGCGAAAACCATTTCGCCGCCAGACTCTTCTACCGCTGGTGCCAGCGCGTCTTTGTCAGCGAAAACAGCGTCTGCTTCGCCGTTGCGAACCGCAGCAACAGTTTCGTCATAGGTTGCGAATTCCAGCAATGTTGCGCCGCTTTCGGCAACGTAACCGGCCTGAATTGTGCTGGCCTGTGCTGCGATAACGCCGCCTGTCAGATCCGCATCCGCAGACAACGCTACATAGGCGGACTGTGCTGGCGGGATGTAGTTCTGGGTAAAGTCGATGACTTCGTCACGCTCATCCGTGATGCTCATGCCGGCGATGATTGTGTCATAGTTGCCGGATGTGAGGTTCGGGATGATGCTGTCCCATTCGTTTGTGACCCATTCGCAGGTCAGCTCGGCGCGCTTGCACAGCTCGTCGCCCACTTCGCGCTCGAAGCCGTCAACTTCGCCAGCATCGTTGATGAAGTTATAGGGGGGGTAGGCGCCTTCGGTGCCCATGCGGATTGTTTTTGCATCTTCAGCAAAAGCCAAGCCCGCAGTCAGGGCCAATGCACTGGTCGCAAGGATAAGGTTTTTCATGTGGTGTCTCCCAGGTTTTTTATTACCGGTTACGGTTTATGCGGCGTGGGTTGCAGATAGGAACCCGCGCAGTCGCTCTGATTTGGGTGCGCCGAATAGTGTTTCGGGGCTCCCTTGTTCCTCGATCAGGCCCTGATGCAGGAACACAACCGTGTCCGACACATCAGCGGCCAGCTTCATATCATGGGTCACGATCATCATCGTGCGCCCTTCGGCGGCGAGGTCTTTGATGACCTTCACAACTTCTTGTTCCAGTTCGGGGTCAAGCGCGGAAGTGGGCTCATCAAACAGCAGCGCTTCTGGCTCCATACACAGGCCGCGCGCGATAGCGGCGCGTTGCTGTTGGCCACCTGATAGCTGGGCTGGATAAACATCGCATTTGTCCCCGATGCCGACCTTTTCCAGATAGGCACGGGCAGATTTCTCTACCTCGTCACGGTCGCGGCCCAACACGGTTAGGGGCGCCTCCATCACGTTTTGAAGGATCGTCATATGGGCCCACAGATTAAACTGCTGGAAAACCATCGACAGGTTGGTGCGAATGCGCAGAACCTGTTTGGCATCCGACGGGCGCCGCCCATGGCCGTTGCCGCGCCACGAAACGGGTTCCCCTTTAAACAGGACTTCGCCCTGCTGGCTGTCCTCTAACAGGTTACAACACCGCAACAACGTGGATTTCCCCGAGCCCGAAGACCCGATCAGCGAAATGACATGTCCCTTGGGCGCTGCAATGCTAACGCCTTTCAAAACCTCCAACGTGCCATAAGCTTTGTGGAGATCGCGGATTTCAATAACAGGTATATCTGATGTCACGTGAGGCCATGTGTAAGAAGATGTAGCGGGTATATGATGCGAGAATCGCATCACTTGCAACATTCAAACGATGGGATTTGATCATAGTTTCCGTGAGGAAGCCTAATTTTTCAGCGTTCGACACGCTTTCGGGCCTGCGCGCTTTCCACGTCGGTGATCCCTAAGAAGTTGGAAACAAGTCGTAAAAGAGCGTCTTCTTCCTGCGCGCGGGTGCCGTCTGCTAATACAACCTGCCACAATGCTTCGACCACGGCGAGGCGGTCCTCATAGGCGACCGCATCTTTGATTGCGCGGGTGAAACGTACTGTGTCAGGGGCTTCGGTCTCTAGGATTTCGGCATCGGACAGCAACGCCTCGCAGGCGCTATCATCAAGCGAATAGCGCTCTTTGATGATGCTTTGAATGCGGGTGTGTTCGGCCGCGCTATAGTCATGATCGGATCGCGCCACGCGAACCAGCAAAGCGGTCAGCGCCAGACGCGCATCTGTGTCTGGCAATTGGGCGGGGGCTGGGGCGGTCAGCCGTTTTAGGAAATCTGCAAACATGGAACTCTACCTAGACGGCGTACGGAAATTTACAATCCGCCAAGCGCATTTTTACGCGCTGTGTTGATGTCTTCTTCGGTTAGGCCAAGGGCGGTTTCAATCGCCAGCAGTTGTTCCTCTTCCTCAGGGTCGCGGCGCCCATCCGCCATCGCAACACCCCACATGGCTTCGCCCAAGGCGAAGCGTTCGGAATAGGGGATTTCTTCGCGCAGGATTTCCGTGAATTCCGGCGTTCCCGGCGCGTGGCGTTCCAGGGCTTCGCATTCCGCGCGCAGCTTCGCAGCATCAAGCGGCTTTAGATCAAAGGTAGCGGCCAGCACACGATCAATATGCGCAACTTCGGAAGCGAGATATTCGCGGTTGGCCAAGGCAACACGGACCAAGAGTGCCCCAAGGGCAAGCTGGGCGTTTGGCTGGGGCAGCGGCGTGGGCGCGGGGGCGCGGCGGGGGAAAAGACGTTCTAGCATCCTATTTTGTTACCCCAAGTTCGCGGCATTGCCAAATCTTATTGAATCGATTGCGATCCCCTGCGGATCACGGTTGGTCACAACCACACCTGCAATGTCAGCGCCATTGCCTGACCGAAGAAAGCCAACAGAGCTTTCCCCGATTGGCTGAACAGGGATGTGTTCCAGCGCCACACCATCACGGCGCAGAAAGAGAATATCGGCCCGCCCGCGTTCGCCGCCGCGAAAATCGATGCTTATGGCTGCTTGGTCTTGGTCAAACAAGATTGCTATGGCGCCTTCGCCTTGGGCGTCGCGCTTTGGGAACCCTTTGGGGCCATAGCCGTTTAGGACTTTGACACCCCTAAAGCTGACGACAGATAGGTTCTGGCCTTTTTCTCCGGCAAGGATTGTCAGGGGCGAAAGCGCCGCGCCCGTCACCACATCATGAGCCCCAGCCGCATTCACTGTCTGCCCAGCAAATCGTTCGCCAAAACGGGCGCCCCTTAAAACCAGAACGTCGTCCACCACAAACCCAGGACCAGCGCCCGCGCGTGTTTCTTGGAAAGTGATATGTTCGGGCAGGCTAAGGCCATCAGGGTTCACGATGCAAACGGCGTCACCGCAGGCAAAAGCGTCAACAGGCAGGATCATAAACAAAAGGGCGGCCAGATGTTTCATCCCGCCACCCTAGCATATTTTAGCCGTCATAGCCTTCAATAATTATCAGGTTGCCGTCCGACACCGTCATTCGGATGTCTTTGGCCGCCTGATAGGCTGGGCTTTCATAACAGGCGACTGCATCTGCATAGCTTGGAAATTCGATGACAACAGTGCGGCTATGGGCGTTGCCCTCGCGGATTTGCTGTGTCCCGCCGCGCGCAAGGAATTTCGCGTTATAATCGGCAAAGGGTTTGGCATTTGCTGCGCGGTACTTGTCATAAACTTCGGCGTCTCGGACATCTACATTCCCGATCCAGTACCCTTTTTTTGGCATCGCTATCGTCTCCCGATTGTTTGAGGGCTGCTTAACGCAGTTTTGCAAATTTGGCGGCGAGGGTTTTCGCTTCTTCCGCTAACCCATAGGGCGGGTTTAGCACAAACATGCCAGAGCCGACCATCCCGTGACCAGGGCGCGCGGGCGGGAAGCGCACCTCATGGCGCAGCGCGTCTTTGTGTTGGCTGCTGAGGGCGTTCAACATCGGCTCATGCGCTTTGTTGGTTAGGATCGGATACCAAAGCGCGATGATCCCAACATTCCATGCTTTGTGCAACTTTGCGATATGGCGAAAAATCGTTTCGTAGTCGGTTTTGATCTCGTAACTGGGATCGATCAGCAACATACCGCGGCGCGGTGTCGGCGGACACAGGGCAAAAGCGGTTTCGAACCCATCGCGCAAATGACATTTCGCATTGGTTGGTGACATGGCCAGCTCTAGGGCGGCGTGTTCTCTGGGGTGTAGTTCGGCCAGATGGATTTTATCCTCGGGGCGCAACAAATGGGCCGCGATCATGGGAGATCCAGGATAGGCGCGCGGGCCGTCTTCGGCGGCTATTTTATCCAGTACCTTTGAATAGGGGTGATCAACATCGAACCATCCGCGCGCTTGCTCGATCCCTGCTTTGGCCTCGCCCGTTTTCAGGGCTTCTTCCGCGCCCAGATCATATAATGCGCGCCCCGCGTGGGTTTCCACATAGGTGAGCGGCTTTTCCTTGCGGGTAAGATAGGCCAGCATCCATGAGAGAAGGCTGTGTTTGTGGACATCCGCAAGATTTCCGGCGTGATAGATATGTTGATAACTAAGCATACACGCGGTTTAGAGCATCAAAGCCCATGTGCAACTCAAATCCGTATCTTGAAAAGCGCCCTGTAGAGGCCCAAATCACCCAAAACGCAGTGAGGTCTGAGTGATTGCCCGAGGTGCCAAAACTGGCAGAATTTGAACTTTGTTAGCAAATGCGTCATACTGCGTTGGATAAGAACAAAAAAACTCGAGTGGTTGTCGAAAATGAATGCCTCCCTTCACAGGGTCTGGGACATGTTCCTTGGCCCGATGTTGCAACGCCCCAAAAAGCTGCAGGTTGCGGCGCTTTGCCATCGTGGCGATGAACAGGACCGTGAATACCTGCTGATCACCAGCCGCGATACGGGGCGTTGGATCATCCCGAAAGGCTGGCCCATTCGGGGATTGAAGTCGTGGGAAACAGCCTTGCAAGAAGCATGGGAAGAAGCAGGGGTGCAAAACAGCCCCGCTTCCAAGGCGCCAGTCGGGCGGTATACCTACAAAAAACGCGCGGCCTCTGGTCTGGAGGTGCCGGTCGAAACTTTGGTGTATTCGGTTGATGTGCAAGCTTTGGCAAAGACCTTTCCCGAAGCCCATGAAAGAACCCTAAAATGGGTCAAGGCAGAGGAAGCGGCCGAAATGGTCAACGAACCAGAGCTGCAATCGCTTTTCAGGGACCGGCAATAGCGATCTGTTAAAGAATGGCTTCCTTGCCCTTTAGGGCATTTTAACGATAAGCCCTCTTTAATTAGGGGACATATTCACATGGCACATAAAAACCAAGACGGGCGCCACCTTGAGACGCTCGACCGCGATCTGGCACGGTTTTCCACGTTAGAACTGGCGGCAACCTATGTTGCGCGCCCGATGGTGGGGCCAGGTATTGCGTTGGTCTTTATTCTGTTGGCTGGCATCGCGGCGATGGTGTTTTTTGGGCAAACGTCCAATTCGATGATTGTCGTCATTGCTGCGTGTTTGGGTGCTTATATGGCGCTGAACATCGGGGCAAACGATGTGGCGAATAATATGGGGCCAGCCGTTGGGGCCAATGCGTTGTCTATGGGCGGCGCGATCGCCATTGCTGTTGTGTTTGAAAGCGCGGGTGCGCTGATTGCGGGCGGTGATGTGGTTTCAACCATCGCCAAGGGGATCATCGCCCCCGAAAGCATGGGAACAGCATCGACGTTTATTTGGGCGATGATGGCAGCCCTTTTGTCTGCTGCCCTATGGGTGAACCTTGCTACTTGGGTTGGCGCGCCTGTGTCCACAACCCATTCGGTTGTTGGCGGTGTCATGGGGGCGGGGATCGCGGCGGCGGGGTTTGCTGCGGTGAACTGGCCCACAATGGCGGGCATTGCTGCCAGCTGGGTGATTTCGCCGATGCTGGGCGGTTTGATCGCGGCCATGTTCCTGTGGTTGATCAAATCCCGCATCGTTTATCGTGATGACAAAATCGCAGCGGCCCGCACATGGGTCCCCGTTTTGGTTGGCATTATGGGCGGGGCGTTTTCGGCCTATCTGGCGTTGAAAGGCCTCAAAAAGATCATCAAGATTGATATGCCAACGGCTTTGCTAATCGGTGCCATCGTTGGCGTGGTCATCTGGGTTCTGATGATCCCCGTGATCCGCAAACAATCCCAAGGATTGGAGAACCGAAACAAATCGCTGAAGGTATTGTTCGGCATTCCTCTGGTTGTCTCGGCTGCTTTGCTTAGCTTTGCGCATGGGGCAAATGACGTAGCGAATGCGGTGGCGCCTTTGGCGGCGATCGTTCAGGCCTCGCAATCCGAAAACTTTACCGATGCGGTGAGCATCCCGTTTTGGGTGATGATTATTGGCGCATTTGGGATTTCCTTTGGCTTGTTTCTGTTCGGGCCGAAACTGATCCGTATGGTTGGGGGGCAAATCACCAAACTAAACCCGATGCGCGCCTATTGCGTGGCCTTGTCTGCGGCGTTGACGGTGATCATCGCAAGCTGGCTGGGCCTGCCTGTTAGCTCGACCCATATCGCCGTTGGCGGGGTGTTTGGTGTTGGGTTCTTCCGCGAATGGGATGCCGAGCGCCGTTTGCGCCAGCAACGCCTTGCCGTGCCAGAGCGCGCCGCATTTGCACCCGAAGAACGCCGCCGCCGCAAGCTGGTGCGCCGCTCTCACTTTCTGACAATCCTTGCGGCTTGGGTCATCACAGTGCCCGCAGCGGCGATGCTATCTGGTTTGATCTTTGTGCTGATCAATTTGGCTGTTTCGGCATAGAAAAACGCGGCACCCGTAAGGCGTGCCGCGTTAAAAACCTTCAAACGTCATCTGGGTTATTAGACGAGGCGCGAGTTATCCTTGGCCGCTTTCACAAACCCCGAGAAAAGCGGGTGGGGCTGGAAAGGTTTCGATTTCAGCTCAGGGTGGAACTGAACGCCGATAAACCACGGATGATCCGACCATTCCACAATCTCTGGCAGTTTCCCATCGGGTGACATCCCCGAGAAGGTAAGCCCAGCTTTTTCCAGCTGCTCGCGGTATGCGATATCAACCTCATAGCGGTGGCGGTGGCGTTCATCGATAGATGTAGCGCCATAGACCTCGGCGACCTTTGACCCCTCTTTGAGGGTCGCGTCATAGGCGCCCAGACGCATTGTGCCGCCTTTGTCATCACCAACTTTGCGTTCGACCTTGTGGTTGCCCTGCACCCATTCTTTGAGGTGATAAACAACGGGCTCAAAACGCTTTCTGCCCGCTTCATGGTCAAACTCTTCCGAGCCGGCTGTTTTTAGGCCAGCCACATTGCGCGCCGCCTCGATCACGGCCATTTGCATGCCCAAACAGATGCCTAGGTAGGGAACGTTATGTTCGCGCGCATATTGCGCTGCTTTGATTTTACCTTCGGTGCCGCGTTCGCCAAACCCGCCTGGAACGAGGATCGCGTGATACCCCTCTAGGTGAGGCGCGACATCATCGGATTTATCAAAGACCTCGGCATCGACCCATTCCACATTGACGCGCACACGGTTGGCCATGCCCCCATGGGTCAGCGCCTCGGCGATGGATTTATAGGCGTCACCCAGTTGGGTGTATTTGCCGACAATGGCGACTTTTACTTCGCCATCCGTGTTGTGGATGCGATCGTAAACATCATGCCAAACCGCCAAATCAGGGCGCGGAGCAGGGGAGATGTCAAAGGCGTCCAGCACAGCCTGATCAAGACCTTGGTCGTGATAGGCCAGCGGCGCCTCGTAAATGGATTTCAGATCATAGGCCGCGACAACAGATTCTTTGCGCACGTTACAGAACAGGGCGATCTTTTCGCGCTCTTTCTCTGGGATCGGCTGTTCGGAGCGGCAGACAAGGATGTCAGGCGCGATGCCGATGCTTTGCAACTCTTTGACCGAGTGTTGTGTCGGTTTTGTTTTCAGCTCGCCCGAGGCCGCCAGATAGGGCAGCAGCGTGAGGTGCATGAAAATACACTGGCCGCGCGGCTTGTCGTGGCTGAACTGGCGGATCGCCTCGAAAAAGGGCAGGCCTTCGATGTCGCCGACCGTGCCGCCGATTTCACACAGCATAAAATCGACTTCGTCTTCGCCGACGGCGAGGAAATCTTTGATCTCGTTGGTGACGTGGGGGATGACCTGAATGGTTTTGCCCAAATAATCGCCACGGCGCTCTTTTTCCAGAACGGTGGAATAGACGCGGCCTGATGATACGGAATCAGTTTTGCGCGCGGCAACGCCTGTGAAACGCTCATAATGGCCCAGATCCAGATCGGTCTCGGCGCCATCATCGGTGACAAAAACCTCACCGTGTTCAAACGGGCTCATCGTGCCGGGATCGACGTTGAGGTAGGGGTCAAGCTTGCGCAGGCGAACCGAAAAGCCACGCGCCTGCAACAAAGCACCCAAAGCAGCCGAGGCAAGACCCTTGCCAAGAGAAGAAACAACACCGCCGGTGATGAAAATATAGCGTGCCATGTAAAAATACTCTCCCGTGAGCGACTGGTAAATATGTCTGTTGAGCCTGCTGAACAGTGCCCAAAAGGGTGCGAAAACCGCACCACCACGGGACCTCAGTCTAACAGGATTCGGAGCAGTAAGGCAAGGCGATGGACGCAACATAGTGTTGCGTTTTGGCGCTTTGCCTCAACTTATTGAGTTTAGTGTGTTAGTCTAGCGTTGGAACCAGCGGCGCGTTATCGCCCTCTGCTGGGGGCAGCAGATTGTCTAATGCAGGTGCAGTAAGATCTTCACCTTGGTTCAAAGCCGGGGGTGATGCGCTGAGACGGTCCAGAACCGAAACGCCAGCGGATTTTTGTGCAGAAACAATGGTCAGTGTGATCGAGGTCACAACAAATGCAGCGCCCAAGATCCAAGTTACCTTGCTCATCGGGGTTGCTGGTGGGCGACCAGAGTTTGCGCCACCGCCGCCGCCGATCCCAAGGCCTCCGCCTTCGGAACGTTGCAGCAGCACCACGCCAATCAGGCCAAGCGCAAGAATGAGGTGGATGATCAGGACGACATTTTCCATGGGGTGCAGGCTGCTCTTTTCTGGGTCGGTTTGGGGGTATCTAGGCACATTTGCATTGAGGGGCAAGGGAGGATGCGCCCAAGTGGGCGGCATTTGTCATAGACAAGGCGTTTTACGCGGGGCAGTCTGCCAATATGCCCCATGATAGTCACGACCATGATCACCCGCACGCCCTTTTGCCGCCTGACCCTGCTTTGCGGGTTAAAGCACTGGAAACGATCCTAACGCAAAAGGGTTTGATTGATCCGGCCGCGCTGGATGAGATTATCGATACTTATGAAAACAAGGTCGGGCCGCGAAACGGGGCGCGTGTTGTTGCCAAAGCGTGGCGGGAGCCAGAGTTTTTAGAGGAATTGCGAAAGGATGCGACCTCTGTGCTGGCTGATCTGGGGTATTACGGACGGCAGGGCGAACATATGGTTGTCGTCGAAAATACACCCGAGGTGCATAACATCGTCGTTTGTACGCTTTGCAGTTGCTACCCTTGGCCGTTACTGGGGATTCCGCCTGCTTGGTATAAATCGGACGCCTATCGCGCGCGTGTTGTACGCGAACCGCGCAAGGTGTTGGCCGATTTCGGCGTGGCATTGGAAGATGAGACAGCGGTTCGGGTTTGGGATTCGACGGCTGAGGTTCGCTATTTAGTGATTCCCATGCGGCCTGAAGGGACTGAGGGCTGGAGCGAAGAGGCGTTGGCAGACATCGTATCTCGCGACAGCATGGTAGGCACGGCTTTGGCGGCGGTGCAGCCGTGAGCCGCGTTCACGATATGGGTGGCAGATTTGGGGATGGCGCCGTTGTGCCAGAGCCAGAGGGCGAGGTATTTCACACCGACTGGCATGGACGCGCTTTGGCGCTGACCTTGGCTGCGGGAAGTTTGGGTAAGTGGAACATTGATGTATCCCGCCATGCGCGGGAATGTTTAGCCCCCAAGGATTACACAGCCTTCAGTTACTATGAGAAATGGATCGGTGGGCTGGCGGCACTGCTTGTCGATACGGGCGTTTTGGATCGGGATGAATTGGCAGGCCAAACGCAGGCGCAGATCAGCGCGCTGGCGGTAAAGAAATTGTCGGCGGATCAAGTCGCAGCTGTATTGGCGCGTGGCGGGCCTGCGGATCGCCAAAGTGACATTGCGCAAGCCTTTCAGGTCGGTGATGCGGTCGTTACGCGGCGGATTGCCGAGAACGCTTTGGTGTCAGGAGGGCACACACGTCTGCCAACATATGCGGCAGGCGCGCGGGGAACGATCCTGAGATATCATGGCACTCATATTCTGCCCGATAGCAACGCGCACGGATTGGGCGAGGCACCAGAACCCCTGTATGCGGTTGTTTTCCCAGCATCAGAGCTGTGGCAACATCCTGAGCACCCAAAAGATGAGGTCGTGCTGGACCTATGGCAAAGCTATCTGGCGCCAGTATGACAAACGCTCCCGATCCTGTCTTTGAGGCGCCATGGCATGCGCAAGTGTTTGCTTTAACTGTTCACCTGAATGAGGAAGGCCATTTTGTTTGGGCAGATTGGGCGCAAAGGTTTGGCGCAACGCTGAAAAAACACGGGGTGGAAAAAGAGTTGAACGGTGGCGAGGATTATTTTGTCGCGTGGTTGGAGACCTTGGAAGGGGTTTTGGCCGATAGCAGCCTTGCCGATCCTGCGAAGGTAGACGCCACGAAAGCGGCATGGGAGCGGGCCTATTTAACCACGGCGCATGGGGATCCTGTCACGTTGGATGGCGCTGTTAAGCCCTGACGGGCTAAAGGCGCCCCACCCACCGTCCCGTTTCAGGCATCGACATCATCAACATCGGCCTGTCCTGACAGGGAGCGGCGCACGATGCTCCAACTTAGGCCGATCGCCAGAACAAAGCTGAGCGCGCCGAGGCCGATCCAGACATTCATGCTAGGGTCTTGGAGGCGCAGAACGCCGAGATCGTAAAGCACCCAAAGGCCAGCGCCAACAAGGGCCAGAACCAGCACCATACCAAAGCCACCAATGCTGCGCAGGGTTGCGCGAAGGTAAATGATGTAACCGATCAGTAGAACCAGACCAGCAAGCACGGAAATGGAGACATTCATGCCGCCGTAGCTGCGCACCCATTGAATATAGTTATACTCGGTTGGGTTAAACGTTGCTGCCAGCAAGAGAAACGCGAAGACCCAGCGCAGTAGAAAGCCCATGTTTGATTGTCCTTTGACCTGTAATTCGCGCCAATATCAAAGGCTCGGATACAAAAGTCTATGGCCAAGGGGCAGTTTGCGGTTCCCTGTGCCTGCACAGACCGCTATACGGACGCGGGTTTGGATTCTGCATGTGGCGGATCCACCGCTGCTTTGAGAGGAATATCATGGCCAATGTTGTTGTCGTAGGCGCCCAATGGGGTGACGAAGGTAAAGGCAAGATTGTGGACTGGTTGTCCGAACGCGCTGATGTGATCGCGCGTTTTCAGGGCGGTCATAACGCCGGCCACACGCTGGTTATCGACGGAGAAGTGTTCAAGCTAAGCTTGCTTCCCTCTGGCATTGTGCGGGGTGGAAAACTGTCGGTGATCGGGAATGGTGTGGTTCTTGACCCGTGGCATCTGGAAAAAGAAATCGCTCAGCTGCGTGGGCAGGGCGTAACGATTACGCCTGAAACCTTGATGATCGCCGAGAACACCCCGCTGATCCTGCCGATCCACGGCGAGCTGGATCGCGCACGTGAAGAGCAAACAGCAGTTGCCAAAATTGGTACAACAGGCCGCGGCATTGGCCCTGCTTATGAAGATAAGGTTGGCCGTCGCTCGGTTCGTGTGGCGGATTTGGCTGATGACGCGACGCTAGAGCTGCGCGTGGATCGCGCCTTAGTGCACCATGATGCGCTGCGCCGTGGTTTGGGGCTTGAGCCCGTTGACCGTGAAAAGCTGCTGGCCGACCTGCGCGCGATTGCGCCATCTGTGCTGGAATATGCGGCACCAGTTTGGAAAATTCTGAATGAAAAACGCCGCGCGGGTAAGCGCATCTTGTTTGAAGGGGCGCAAGGCGCGCTTTTGGATATTGATTTCGGAACCTACCCGTTTGTGACCTCTTCCAACGTGATTGCGGGGCAGGCGGCAACGGGTACAGGCATTGGCCCTGGATCAATTGATTTCGTTCTGGGCATCGTAAAAGCCTATACAACGCGCGTGGGCGAAGGCCCGTTTCCAGCAGAGCTCGACGATGCGGATGGTCAGCGTTTGGGTGAGCGGGGCCATGAATTTGGCACGGTTACGGGGCGCAAACGCCGCTGTGGATGGTTTGATGCGGTGCTGGTGCGCCAGACCTGCGCCACATCAGGGGTGAGCGGTATTTCCTTCACCAAGCTTGACGTGTTGGACGGCTTTGAAACGCTGAAAATCTGCGTTGCCTATGAGCTGGATGGTAAACGACTGGATTACCTTCCAACGGCTGCGGACCAACAGGCGCGTTGCAAACCCATCTACGAAGAAATGCCAGGGTGGTCTCAATCCACTGAGGGCGCACGTTCGTGGGCGGATCTGCCTGCAGAGGCGATCAAATACGTTCGCCGCGTTGAAGAGCTGATCGAATGCCCTGTTGCGCTTCTTTCCACGTCACCTGAGCGTGAAGACACGATTCTGGTAACCGACCCCTTCGCGGATTGATGTGACGCAGTGAAATTGCAGCGGGCAGCCCCCGCTGCAAACCAAAGGAAACCACATGGCTCTTAGCTATAAATCCCGCCGTCGGTTATCGCTATTTGTACTGCTGGTGGCGTTGCCAGTGTATATTGTGGCTTTGGTCTATGTCATTTCTTTGTTTGAGCGCCCGCCTTTCTGGGTCGAGCTGTTGTTTTACGTCGGATCAGGCGTGATTTGGGCTTTCCCCTTAAAGGCTGTCTTTAAAGGCGTTGGTCAGGCGGATCCGGATGGGCCTGAAGACCCCTTAAATTAAAGCGCCCCTAAAACGAAAAAAGGCGGACCGTTTGGCCCGCCTTTTCTTTGTCTTTGCTTTCAAACTTAGCTCGCGGCGCGTGCTTCGGGTTGGAAGGCGATCTGGTCAGAGGCCTGAAAACGGCCACCTTTCAGCTTTTCAATCTTACCTTCGCGCAGCAACTTTCCAAAGGAACGCAGGCTGTCTTCGCGTGTGAAGTCTTCTTTCTCTACCTGACGGACCTTTGTCATCAGTTGTGGGCGCGAGAATTGATCAAGGCCTTCCACAAAGGATAGGTAAGCCGCCGCCGCTTCCAAAATGTCAGGCAGTTTGGTTGCCCCGACTTCAGCAGCAAAATCGACAAAGCTGGTCGCACCAGGTGCCGTTTCCGCGGCCTGCGTTTTGACAACTTTGGCAACTCGGCGCGGGCGAACGGGTTTTACGATGATCTTTTCTTTAACATCGATGCGCTGCTCTGCGACCAGCTTTAAAGGCGCGGGGCGTTTTTCGCTAGGACGTTCCGTCCGTACACGCGAACCCGATCCCGAAGCCGGACGGCGTGGGCGAACAACGCTTGCCAAATCATCGCGATAGGCTTCGTCTGTTCCTTGCTCATCCAATGAGCCACCTACCGCTTCGTCCGCTTTTTTGGCGGCAACGGCTGCACGTAGATGTGCAAAAGCATCCCGACGGTTTGCGCCTTCAGGTTCGTCCATCTGGCTGTCTGTTTCCGCCATCAAGCGCGACAGATCGTCGTCTGCATCGCCGTGGATATCTGACATGATGTCGATTTGGTCATCAACAGGTTTTGCAACGTCTTCAGGGGCTTCTGGCTCAACCTCTTGAACAGCTTCCGAGATTTCCTCGGCCTTCATATCCGCTTCGAGTTCAGCAAGCTCGCGGGCCAGCTCTTCTTCGGCTTGATCGCTCAAAGTCGACTTTTTCGCCAGAGGTGCCTTGCGAATAGGTTCGGCCTCTACATTGCCTTCTTCGTCATCATATTCCTCAAGTTGACCCGCACGAATGGCCGCTTCCAAGGTTGCGCGTTTCACTTTCAAAACACGGGCGCGAGGGGCAACAGGGGCGGCTTCTTCAACTTCTTCGATGTCGGCAATGTCTTCGATGTCATCGCCACCGTCAAACAGGCTGCCGTCATCCAAATCATCCAGATCTTCGCCCTCTGGCGCTGCAACAAGGCTATCCATCGCGGCAAGGATGTCGTCATCCATATCCGCATCGTCCACTTCTACGGGCGCTTCGCTGGTGTGGTCTGCTTCTTGTTCAAGGCGGTTCAGAATTGCGGTGATGTCGTCATCTTCGCTTTCCAAATCCTCAGCGGGCGTATTTTGTGCCTCAGCAGCGTCATCCGCGTCCAAAGCATCTTCCAGATCGCGCAGCGTATCTGCGATTACATCGCTTTCCTCGTCCGCGCCCAGCTCAGCCGCTTCTTCCTCTAGTGTCGCGAGCGGCGTCATCGCAGCGGCGGCTTTCAAAGCGGTCGCGTCAGCATGCTGGTCTTCGGAATAGGCGGGATCTGCGTCAGCTTCGGACTGCTGCGAGACGACCGCGCGAATACGCTTGAGTTTGTCTGCGATGCTGTCTGCTTTGGCTTTTTCTTGTGCTGGTTCTGCCGCAGCAATAACCGCTGGCTGCTCTTCTTCCTGCTCGGCGTCATCAGCATCAAGGCTTGCTGCAAAGAAGGCTTCAACATCAGCGTCAGGCAGGCTTGGAACGATGTCAGGTTCATCCACCTCGATCAGCTCTTCAACCTCTTCGGCAACGACTGCTTCGGCTTCGATCTCAACGGGTGTGTCGTCCAGCGCGGTTTCGCGTTCGGCTTCGGCTGCTACAACCTCTTCGATCTGCGGCTCTGATTCGGCAAGGGCTGCGGCCTTTGCCTTTGGTGCCGTTGTTTCGATCTCGACTTCCTCAGCGGCGTCGCCCAGCAGTTTTTCTGCTTGTTGCGCTTCCTGAGCAGAAAGAACGATGCGGCCTTCATCCTCGCGCGCTTCAACATGGCGTGAAATTTCGCGCTGGGCGATGCGCGCCAACATTTGTGCGTCAGGTTGGGCCGGTTCGGCACCAAAATACCTGTCATCGGCGGATAGATCGCGAAAATATTCCGCAATAGCCTTCATCGTGCCAAAGGAATCATCGAATCCTTCGAGCGTGCACGAGAATGTGCCATAGGAAACAGTAAGAATCTTGTTGTTGTTAATCATCGGATGCTCGTCCTCTGCGTCTTTGTGATGATTTGTTTACCATGATACCCAAGGCTAAAGCGGCCCGAAACTGTGCCGGCCTCGGTGCCATTGTGTGACGAATTTGTGGCCCATTCACTATTTAGACGCGAAAGAAGTATGTCCAAACCCATTATCATCAGTACCGATCCCGTTACATTAGTTGGTGGGGGGGATGTTAAATCACAAGACCTTGCTGAGGCATTAACCATAGCCCCCCGCCTGATTGCGGTCGATGGCGGCTTGGTTGCGGCGCAAGCGGCGGGCGCGGCGGTTGAGGCCGTTATCGGAGATCTGGACAGCGCCCCCCCAGAGGCATTGGCCCAGCTCGCCAAAGAACGCCAGCATCGCATAAGTGAACAACAATCCACTGATTTCGACAAGGCACTTCGCCATGTCGAGGCCCCGCTGGTGATTGGCATTGGCTTTGGCGGTAAACGGATCGACCACCAATTGGCGGCTTTTCACACGTTATTGGTGCGGGCAGAACGCCCCTGCATTCTTGTTGGGGAAGAGGAAGTCATTGTGATGGCGCCGCCTAGCCTGTCATTGGATATGGAGGCAGGGGAGGTGGTGTCTCTTTACCCGATCATGCGCACAACAGGCCGCAGTACAGGCCTGAAATGGCCAATCGACGGTTTGGTATTTGGGCCAATGCAAACCATTGGCACGTCGAATATGGCAACCGGCAAGATCAGTATTGAAATAGACGAGGCGGGGATGTTGTTGTTCCTGCCGCGCAAATATCTCAGGCCGCTGGTGGCGCAATTTTTGCAAGGCGGCGCGCGTTGGCCTGTTCGCGAAAGATAACATAAACGCCTGCCATAACAGTGATGACAATGCCGATCGCGGCCATCCTGTTTGGTAATTCGCTAAACAGCCAAAACCCGACAACGGTCGCCATTGGAATTTCCAGATACTGCATCGGCGCCAGTGTCGCACTCGGCGCAAAGCGCAAAGACCACGTCATCACCAGATGGGCCAATGTGCCCAAAATGCCAATCGCGGCCAGCAGCAGCCATTCGGTTGGGTTCGGGGTGACCACGCTCAGCGGTGCAAAATCTATCGCGCAGCCAATCGCGAGGAATGGTAACAATATGACGGTTGCGATGCACCCGCTGACCCCTTGAAGGGCGATGGGGTCAACCTTTTTTGCGATTTGACGGGTGGTCAGCATAAACAGGGCAAAGATCACCGCAACAGCAACAGGCAGCAGCGCAACCCACCCCACCGCCAGAAAGTTGGGTTGGATCACCAAAAGCGTGCCGATAAACCCAACAGCGCAAGCGATGAGCCGATGCATGCCGACTTCCTCGTTCAAAACGAACCGCCCCAGCAAAAGCATAATAAACGGCATCACAAACGCGATTGCGACCGCATCTGCCAAGGGCAGGTATAAGAGAGAGGTGAACATGAAGCCAATCCCGAGGATGTGCAGCACAGTCCGCAAGGTTGCCAATGCCAGAACATCAGGGGGCAGGCGCCATTTCAGACCTGCAAACATAATAACAGGGATAAGCAAGGCAGCCTGAACCGCAAATCGCGTCAGCACCAATTGCCCCAGCGGGATGGTCGCGCCCAGTATTTTTGCAATTGAATCGCCAAGAGGTGCAAGGATGCAAAATCCCAACATCAACAGAATACCCAGAACTGGCCGATCATCATTCATGGTTCAGCCGTAGGGGGTAGGGGCACACCTTGCAAGCTCATTGGCGATTGACTGGTCTGAAAAATCTTCAGCAGTTCGGGATGTTAACGGCCAGACCGCCCAGCGACGTCTCTTTGTATTTTTCGCTCATATCCGCGCCCGTCTGGCGCATGGTTTCGATACATGCATCCAGTGGAACCAAATGGGTGCCATCGCCGCGCAGGGCCAATGACGCGGCAGAGACGGCTTTGATCGCGCCCAATCCGTTACGTTCGATACAAGGAACCTGAACAAGGCCGCGCACGGGATCGCATGTCATGCCTAGATGATGCTCTAGTGCGATTTCCGCAGCGTTTTCGACCTGTTCCGGCGTGCCGCCCATCACGGCGCATAGCCCCGCCGCTGACATCGCCGCGGCCGAGCCGACCTCGGCCTGACAGCCTGCCTCGGCTCCCGAGATAGAGGCGTTGAATTTGACCAGTCCGCCAATCGCAGCAGCGGTGAGCAAGAAATCCTCGATATGGCTTTCCGAAGCGCCGGGCACATGGTCAAGGTAATAGCGTAGCGTAGCAGGCATGACCCCCGCCGCACCGTTTGTCGGCGCGGTGACAACTTGGCCGCCAGCCGCGTTTTCTTCGTTCACGGCCATGGCATAGACGCTCATCCAGTCGTTGATCGTATGGGGGGCAGATAGGTTCATGCCGCGCTCAGCCATCAGCGCGTCGTGAATGCCTTTGGCGCGGCGTTTTACATTCAGGCCACCGGGTAGGGTGCCTTCGGTTTCCAGCCCGCGATCAATGCAATCGCTCATCACTTGCCAAAGCCGCTTTGTTCCCCGCACCAGATGATCCGCGCCGCCACGGGATTCCTCATTGGCGCGTTTCATCCCAGCAATCGTTTTGCCCGAGGTCTTTGCCATCTCCAACATCTCGGCCGCTGATTTGAACGGATAGGGGACAGCCGCACCTTCCTCGGTGTCCTTGCCCGCCGAAAGCTCCTCTTCGGTCATGACAAAGCCACCGCCAATCGAATAGTAAACCTGCCGCATGGTTACATCGCCTTGGGCGTCTGTTGCCATCAGGATCATGCCATTTGCATGCCCCTCAAGCTGTGTGTCGTAATCAAAGACCAGATCCGTTTTGGGCGCAAATTTGAGGGGGGGCAGATCGGGCACGTGGATCATACGGGTTTGCGCAATCTCCTTTAGCACCTTTTCGGCCTGCTCGGCGTCATAGGTTTCGGGGGTGAACCCCGCAAGGCCAAGGATCGTGGCGCGGTCAGTTGCGTGCCCCACACCTGTAAAGGCCAAACTGCCGTGCAGCGATGCGCGCAGCCCTGCAAAATGAAACGGAGAGGCGCGCATTTGCTCTAGAAACCGTGCCGCAGCCACCATCGGCCCCATCGTATGCGAAGAAGAGGGGCCAATGCCGACTTTGAACATTTCGAAAACAGATAGGAACATCAGGTTGCACTCCCTTGGGGCGGGTTCGCATAGGACGGCGCGGTGAAAGGGGTTTCGCCCAACCCTTCGGCCTTTTGTAACGCAATCGTACAGGGCAGTGTTTCAAGATTGGAACACATCCGCGCGAGGGCGGGTGTCTGATTAAGGTCAAACCAGTCCCGCGAGACATCCTGCGGGTACAATGCGCACCACCGCAGACAGCAGGCAATATAGAAATCCAATGCCCCCGGGTTTGCCCCCCCCAGCCAGCTGGGTTCTGAGGCGGCAATTTGGTCCAGTTTTTCCAGCGCGGCCTTCAGTTGCCCCTGCAGACCCAGCCGCAGAGCATCTTGATGGGCGGTGTCTTCTCCGATGTATTTGTCAGCGTAAAAAATCATCCGCAGGGCGGGGTGCAGGGTGTTTGCGGTGTAAAACAGCCATTTGAGGTAATCGGCGCGCGCGTCGTCTTCGGGCATTGGCGCAAGGCCTTTATGTGTATCCCCCAGCCATAGCAAAATAGCCCCTGTTTCAAACAAAACCCCTGCAGGCGTTTGCAACGACGGGATCAACCCGTTTGGATTGATGGCAAGATAATCCGGCGCATTTTGCGCATTAACCGAGCGGTCAACAAGCTGCGCGCGGTAGGGCAGGCCCAGATGTTCGAGGGCAAGCCGTATAATCATCGACGCGTTATCTGGGGCATAATGTAGCACATAAGTCATGGATTATTCCTGTGCCAGCGCGCGCCTTCCCACTTGTCTGAAAGCGACCGGATGGGGCCTGTTTCGGGCAGAGATGTTTTGCAACAAAAGAAAATCGCATGCGGCTGCTGTTTTGCGCTGTCTAGGTGGTCCGTTGCAATTTCAGGTTTATTTGGCGGGTATCATAGGGGAATGTATCAAAAACCCTGTTTTGGCCCCTCGCACACGGGCGCGTTTCGGCCTATAGGTTTGCATAGTTATTATTCCCGTGGAGCTGCCCCCATGTCCGGCGAACTTTCCCCAATTGATAAAGCCAAGTTTGTTTCGGCTAAGCGCGCGGTAGAATTTGTGGAAAATGGCATGCGGGTCGGGTTGGGGTCGGGCTCGACCGCGGCATGGCTGGTGCGCTGTCTGGGTGAGATGGTGCGCGATGAGGGGCTAAAGATCAAAGGCGTGCCAACATCGTCGCGCACAGCGCAATTGGCGCGTGAAGTCGGGATTGATGTGATCAGTCTGGATGAGGCCAAATGGCTGGACTTGACGATTGATGGCGCAGATGAATTCGACGGTGACCTGAACCTGATCAAAGGCGGCGGCGGTTCGCTGTTGCAAGAGAAAATCGTGGCGACAGCCAGCGACCAGATGGTGGTGATTGCCGATATCGGCAAAGAGGTTGAACACCTCGGGTCCTTTCCCCTGCCGATCGAAGTGATCCCCTTTGGCTGGCAGACCACTCAGGCATTGGTTGAAGAAACGCTGATCTCGATGGATGTGCTGGGGCGCACGAGCACGTTGCGCATGAATGGGGACCGCCCCTTTGTGACAGATGAGGGCAACCACATCCTTGACCTGCATCTGGGGCGTATTGGCAACCCGCGTCAGCTGGCGCTGGTGGTGAACCAAATGCCCGGCGTTGTTGAAAACGGCCTGTTCATTGATATCTGTGACACAGTTGTGATCGGCTATGGGGATGGCAAGGTTGAAGTGCGCGACATAAATGAAGGCACAGTCGCCACCGAGCGGCTGGATTTTGTAGAGAGCGATAACCTCTTTTCCGACCTGAACGATTGAAAGGCTCCGATATGAGCGATTTTGACTATGATCTTTTTGTAATTGGTGGCGGTTCGGGCGGCGTACGTGCTGCGCGTGTCGCCGCAGGTGAATATGGCGCCAAGGTCGGCCTCGCCGAAGAAGACCGTTATGGCGGTACCTGCGTTATTCGCGGATGTGTTCCGAAAAAGCTGATGGTTTTTGCTTCGGGCTATGGTGACGCGATGCAAGATGCCCGCGACTATGGCTGGGACGTCAAAGACGGCACGTTTGATTGGCACAATTTCGGCGGCAAAATGCGCGCCGAGCTGGATCGCCTCGAAGGGGTGTACCGCAATCTGTTGGACGGTTCGGGCGTAGAGAAATTCGATGCGCGCGCAACCTTGAAGGATGCACATACCGTCACGCTTTCAACGGGCGAAGAAAAGACAGCCAAACATATCCTCATTGCTACGGGGGGGCGCCCTGTGCGCCTGAACGTGCCAAACGCCGAATTGGGGATCGTTTCGGATGACATTTTCCACATGGACGAACTGCCCCGTTCGATGCTGATCATCGGCGGCGGATATATCGCCTGTGAATTTGCCTGCATTTTGCATGGGCTGGGCGTGGACGTGACGCTATATTATCGCGGCGCGCAAATTCTGAACGGTTTTGATGATGAGGCACGCGGATTGGTCGCAGACCAGATGCGCGCGCGCGGGATCGAGATGCACTCGGGTGCAAGCGTTCTGGAGATGGAAGAGCGCGAAGGCGGCGTGTTTGTAAAATCCTCCACCGGTCAGGAAAAGATTTTCGAAAAAGTATTCTGGGGCACAGGCCGCAGACCAAACTCGGATGAGATGGGCCTCGAGGCGCTGGGCATCGGTATGGCGCGCAATGGCGCGATCGAGGTGAACGAATACAGCCAGACGGCCGTGCCTTCGGTCTATGCGATTGGCGATGTCACCGACCGTGTGAACCTGACTCCTGTTGCGATCCGCGAAGGGATGGCGTTCGTCAAAACCGTCTTTGGTGGCGAGCCAACCCCCGTCGACCATGAATTGATCGCTTCGGCAGTGTTTACCCAGCCCGAAATGGGCACCGTGGGCCTGTCCGAAGAAGAGGCAGCGGCGCAAGAGCCGATCGAAGTCTATTCGACCTCCTTCAAACCCATGCAGACTGCGTTTGCGGGGCGTGATGACAGGGTGATGATGAAGCTGGTGGTCTCTCAGGCGACCCGCGTTGTTTTGGGCTGCCATATCGTCGCACCAAATGCGGGTGAAATGATCCAGCTGGCGGGTATCGCGATCAAAATGGGCGCCACAAAAGAGCAGTTTGACCAAACCTGCGCTGTGCACCCAACCATGTCCGAAGAACTGGTAACCATGCGAAACCCAGTGCGGACATCTTGAATTCATGGTGTAAACGCACAGTTTACACTACACATACGACAAGCCTGCCTCCGAGCGGGGCGACTTTTAGAGGGAAACAAATATGGCTGGCAACACGGGCGGTCCTTGGGGCGGCGGCGGCAATTCAGGCGGCGGCAATCAGGGTGGCAACAATGGCGGCGGCAACCGTGGAAACAACGGCGGCGGCAATCAGGGCGGAGGGGACGGTGATCGTCCACCGATCCCCGAAATCGACGAGCTGGTGAAAAAAGGCCAAGAGCAACTGCGCGTCCTGATGGGCGGCGGTGGTCGCACCAATGGCGGTAGCGGTGGTTCGCGTAATGGCGGCGGTGGTCCTGCGCTCACGCGTGGTACGGTTGGCCTTGGCGTTTTGGCTGCTGCGGCGGCTTGGCTGTTTGCCTCAACCTATACGGTGCGTCCTGAACAGCAGTCGATCGAGCTGTTCTTGGGTGAATTCTCGGGCATTGGTACCGAGGGTCTGAACTTTGCGCCATGGCCGCTGGTCACTGCCGAAGTATTTGACGTTACAACCAACCGCACCGAAACGCTGGGCGTGAGCCGCGGCGGCAACGGTGACGAAGGCCTGATGCTGACGACCGATGAAAACATCGTCGACATTGATTTTCAGGTTGTTTGGAACATCAAAGACGCGGAGCAATTCAAATTCTCGCTGCGCGATCCTGACGCGTCGGTTCGGGCGATTTCTGAATCCGCGATGCGCGAGGTTATCGCACAATCCGAGCTTGCTCCGATCCTGAACCGTGACCGTGGTCTGGTTGAAGAAACCGTAAAAAGCCTGATCCAAGGAACATTGGATAACCGTGAAACGGGGATCAGAGTGTTGCGTGTCAACGTAAACAAGGTCGACCCACCACAAGAAACGGTTATGGTCACTGATGCGCAGGGCAACACGGAAAACGTATCCGTTGTGGATGCCTTCCGCGATGTTCAGGCCGCAGAACAGGAACGCGACCGCCTAGAACGTCAGGCGGACGCTTATGCCAACCAGAAAACAGCCGAAGCACGTGGTGAAAGCGCCAAGCTGCTGGAAGCTGCCGAAGGCTACCGCGCGCGCGAAGTAAACGGCGCCATCGGTGAAGCGAGCCGTTTCGAAGCCGTTTTGACCGAATACAAAGCAGCGCCAGACGTAACACGCAAACGTCTGTATCTGGAAATGATGGAAAAAGTTCTGGGTGACGTCGACAAGATCATCCTTGAAAACAAAGGTGAGGGAGGCGGACAAGGCATTGTTCCGTATCTGCCACTCAACGAGCTGCGCCGCAGCGGAGGGAATAACTGATGAATAAGTCCAGCTTTTTGCTTCCGATTATTGCAATCGTCGCGGCCGTCATCCTGTCATCTGTCTTTGTCGTAGATGAGCGTGAAAAGGCGCTGGTTCTGCGTTTTGGTCAGATCAAACAGGTTCGCACCGAACCTGGTCTGGGTTTCAAAGTACCTTTGGTTGACGAGATCGCCCGCTTTGAAGACCGTATCCTGTCTTTGGAAACGCCTGTTATCGAAGTGACCCCTGCGGATGATCGTCGTCTGCGTGTGGATGCTTTTGTTTTGTACCGCATTGATGACGTTGTTCAGTACCGCCAAGCGGTTGGTTCCGGCGGTGAATCCCGCGCTGCAAACGACCTGAGCGGTATTCTCGAATCCCAGATCCGCGCGGTTCTGGGTTCGCAGGGTGTGACATCGAACACGATCTTGTCGCCAGAGCGTTCCGCGCTGATGGACCAGATCAAAACCCGTTCTGACGTGCGTGCAAATGCCTTGGGCCTTGAGGTTGTGGATGTGCGCCTGCGCCAGACAAACCTGCCCGAGCAGAACTTTGACGCGACCCTGCGCCGCATGATCGCGGAACGTGATCGCGAAGCAACGGACGAACGCGCGCGTGGTCGCGAGGCTGCGGCGCGTGTGACCGCTCTGGCGGATCGTACCTACGAAGAGATCCTTTCCGAAGCCAACCGTGATGCGCGTATCATTGAAGGTGAAGCAGATGCTGAACGGAACCGTATCTTTGCTGAATCCTATTCCAAGGATGCAGAGTTCTTTGAATTCTACCGTTCATTGGCAGCCTATGAGGCGGCGCTAAAGGGGGAAAATTCGACGATGGTTCTTTCCCCGGAAAGCGAATTCTTTAACTACCTGCGTTCAGACAAAGGCGAAGCCGCAGCTGAGTAAGCTGGGCATCACAGAAATATAGAAAAGGGGCCGCACATCAGTGTCGGCCCCTTTTTGTTACTGCGCTAGCTTGCTGTATCGGCTCTGGTTAGGTGGTTGCCTGATCAATCGCATTGGCTAAGGCGTCGACAATGATGTCGATCTCTTCCGGCGATGAGGTAAAGCAGGGCGCGAGCAGAATATGATCCCCCGCCGTGCCATCCGCACATCCCTGCGCAGGGTAACAGATCATACCTGCTGACAGGGCAGCCTGCTGAACCTTGCCAGCGATGTTGCGCGATACATCAAAGGGTTCTTTGGTGGCGCGGTCTGCCACGATCTCGGCTGTCCAAAACAGGCCGCGGCCCCGAATGTCACCCACATGGGCATGCTGTCCCAAACGCGCGCGCAACCCTTCTTCTAGCTGGGTTCCCAGCGTTTTGACGGCTGAAAGCAGATCGTTGCTTTGGATTTCTTTCATCACCGCCAGCGCGCCAGCGGTTGCTACGGCGTGGCTCATATAAGTGTGGCCATTCCACAGCTTGCCAGAGCCAGCCGTGATTGCATCACAAACCTTTTGCGAGGCCATAACAGCCGCGATGGGCTGGTACCCAGCACCCAACCCTTTGGCCATGGTGGTAATATCCGCGCAAATACCTTCTTGTTCGAGGGCAAACAGGGACCCCGTGCGGCCCATGCCACACATCACCTCATCCGCAATATAAAGCACGCCGTAGCTGTCACAGATTTCGCGGATGCGTGTGAAATACCCCTTTGGCGCTGGCTGCGTTCCCAAAGAGGCACCTACAACTGGTTCAGCCACAAAGGCACAGACGCTATCCTTGCCCAGATCAAGGATCTTTTGTTCCAATTGGTTGGCCATACGCAGGCCGAATGCTTCTTCGGTTTCGCCATCTTCGCGCAGGCGGTAGCCATAGGTGGCATCGATATGGTGCGTCTGGATCAGCAGCGGATCAAAGGGCGCGCGTCTGCCTGCATGTCCGCTAACGGCCAAGGCGCCAAGTGTATTCCCGTGATAAGAGGGCGCACGCGCGATGATATGGGCGCGCTGGGGTTCGCCGCGCTCGACATGGTATTGGCGCGCCAGTTTCAGGGCGGCCTCCATCGCCTCTGACCCACTGCCCAGATACATCACCCGACCTTCACCCGTGCCCTTGGGGGCATGAGCCACAAGGAAGTCCGACAATTCTTCGGCCCATTGGTTCGTGAAAAGCCCAGTATGGGCAAAGGCAAGCGTGTTGACCTGATCGCAAATCGCTTTGCGCACGGCCGGATTGTCATGCCCCAGCGAGGAAACCGCCGCGCCGCCACAGGCATCAAGGTAACGGTTTCCCGCGTCATCAATCAGATATGCACCTTCGCCGCCCACGATACTGGGTTGGCTGGCCATCAAATTTCGGTGAAGGACATGGCTCATGATCTGCTCCTGAAATGATCGTGATCTGTTTCCCGTAGCATGTGACAGCCAGAAACGTAGTTCAATTAATAGTTTGCGCGAAATCATTTCACAGCTTTGTCATGCTAGGTTGAAAACAATAGCTAAAGGCCCATGTTTCATATTGCGATCCAGCCAAGCAGCATGCAGTCTGGTCGCCAAGAATACGCCCGTCCTTGGGCAATATTTCGATCAGGAGACGATTTATGCAGCCCAAAGCGGTCGCCAAAGTACAAACTAATTCCTTTTCAACGGCCACAAAGGCCGCTCTTGTCGGGCTCATGGCGCTGACATTGGTCGTTTTGCAGACGGTCATGGCCTATGCCAAACCTGAGAGCCTTGCGCCGCTGGCTGAAAAAATCAGCCCCTCAGTTGTGAACATCACCACCTCGACTTTGGTCGAAGGGCGCACAGGCCCCCGCGGGATTGTGCCCGAAGGGTCTCCTTTTGAGGATTTTTTCCGCGAGTTCCAAGATCGCAACCGTGAGAATGACGATTCCCAAACGCCCCGCCGCTCTTCGGCGTTGGGATCGGGGTTTGTGATTTCCGAGGATGGTTTTGTGGTGACAAATAACCACGTGATCGAAGGCGCTGATGAAATCACGATCGAATTCTTCTCAGGAGAAGAGCTGGTTGCAAAGGTTATCGGCACCGATCCGAACACCGACATCGCCTTGCTGAAAGTCGAAGCAGATGGTCCGCTGCCTTTTGTGAGCTTTGGGGATAGCGATATGTCGCGTGTTGGCGATTGGGTGATCGCCATGGGTAACCCGCTAGGGCAGGGATTTTCGGTTTCTGCAGGCATCGTGAGCGCGCGTAACCGTGCGCTGTCAGGTACCTATGACGACTACATCCAGACGGATGCCGCGATTAACCGTGGTAACTCTGGCGGGCCGCTGTTCAACATGGACGGTGATGTGATCGGCGTGAACACGGCAATCCTGTCGCCCAATGGTGGGTCCATCGGGATCGGTTTTTCAATGGCGGCAAATGTTGTCACCCGCGTTGTGGATCAGTTGAAAGAGTTTGGCGAAACCCGCCGCGGTTGGTTGGGTGTTCGCATTCAGGACGTGACCGAGGATGTGGCCGATGCCATGGGGCTGGAAAACGCAACTGGCGCCTTGATTACTGATGTGCCAGACGGTCCGGCAAAAGACGCGGGTCTGGAAACAGGCGATGTGATCCTGTCCTTTGACGGTGCCGAGGTTGAAGACACCCGAGGTCTGGTGCGTCAGGTTGGCAACAGCCCCGTTGGTGCAACGGTCCGTGTGACGGTTCTGCGTGAAGGTAAAAGCCAGACAATCGCCGTGGTTCTAGGCCGCCGCGAAGACGCCAATGGTGAAGCCCAGCCAGCCCAAGAAGAGGAACCAGAAACCAGCGAAGCCCCTGAGGTTTCTTCGTTGCTGGGCCTCACCGTGACGCCTTTGACGGATGAAATGCGCGAAGAGCTGGGCGCATCTGCTCAGATGGAAGGTCTGGCGGTTACAAATGTCGAAGAGGGATCGGAAGCCTTTGAAAAAGGTCTTCGGGCTGGTGACATCGTGACCGAAGCTGGACAGCAAAAGGTCAAAACAATCGCTGATCTGAACAGCCGTGTGGATGCCGCACGCGAAGCAGGGCGTAAATCCTTGTTGCTGTTGGTGCGCCGTGCAGGTGACCCGCGCTTTGTGGCGCTGACCCTCGAAGAGCAGTAAGCCTGCCCAGATAAATTGAAAAAGGCGCCTTTGATAAAGGGCGCCTTTTTTGTTGCGGTAACCAGAGTTTTAGTCGGCCGACTATTGAGAGCGCGGAACCGCAACAAGGCCAAGCTCACGTGCCGTTTCGATGGATAAAACATCACTGGGCAAACCATCGGCGCTTTGAACGGCTAGAACAGCGCGGCGTGTGGCCGCATCCATGTTTCCGGTGATCTGGCCAGCGTAAAGGCCCCGCGCAAGCAATGCGCGTTGAAGGGTTGAAACGAACTCAACCGTAAAGGCCGGAGGGCAGGGGATTTCAAACCACCGATCTGTGCGGGGCGTGACAATCTGTTGCCGGCTTTCTTCGCGGTAAACTGGCAAAGACGCGACTGTTCCATCCGCGTTGATCTTGGCTGGTGTGACAAGCACCTGTTCCGTCACCGTCTCAATAACGGCTGGCGTTGGTATTTTACCCCAACAGGTGCCAGAAGGCGCCCCGGGAGGGGCCAATCCATTTCCCTGAATAACGCCGCTTTCCGAGGTGGTTTCGGATTGCAGGCAAGCGGCCAAAACCGCCATGCCCAAAAGGGCCGCGACCGTCCGCGCCTTGCGCTGAATGTTTGTTGCCTGTGCCATGGCCCAATGCCTTTGGGTCTGTTTGTATTGGCGCACCCTAGCCGCTTTTTTATGCGCTGCCTAGAACCCAGAATACTCTTAGCAGAATGCAGCGCAAAAGAGGGCTGGCGTAGGGGCATGAGCTTGCGTAGAAAAGGAAGAAATCATCTGCAAGAGGGCACCTTTGATGGCCAAGATTACCTATGTTGAACACAACGGCACCGAGCATGTTGTAGAAGTAGCCAATGGCATGACTGTCATGGAAGGTGCGCGCGACAACAATATTCCTGGAATTGAGGCCGATTGCGGCGGCGCTTGCGCCTGTTCAACCTGCCATGTCTATGTTGATCCTGCTTGGGTAGAAAAAGTGCCTGCAAAGGACGACATGGAAGAAGACATGCTTGATTTCGCTTATGAGCCAGACGCGGCGACCTCGCGACTGACGTGCCAAATTAAAGTGACCGATGATCTGGACGGTTTGCGCGTAAAAATGCCAGAGAAGCAAATCTGATGGTTTCGGGGGCGCGGCGTCTGTTGTTGCGCTGCCAGCTCGGGCATGTGCGCCGCGGGCTGAAAGCTGCTTGCGCGGGGCTGGCGTTGCTGGCGCCTGTGGCAACCGATGCGCAAACGGCGCAACCTTTGGTCTCGGCCACATACGCGGAACCAACGACGCGGTATCCGCATGGTGTTTTGGGCGATACGATCGAACATGGGGCGCTGGAACTACGTTTTAGAGGTAGTAACAAACGCCATGTTATCCGACTGCCTGAAAGCCGTGTTTTCGAAGATACCGCGCCGCGCCTTGTAGATGTCGATGGTGACGGCTTGCCAGAAGTTGTTGTTGTGGAAAGCCATCAAGACAAAGGCGCACGCCTTGCGGTTTACACAAGCGAAGGCCTTTTGGCCGCGACCCCCTATATCGGCACACGAAACCGTTGGCTGGCCCCGATCGCCATTGCCGACATGGATGGGGATGGCGCAGTAGAGCTTGCCTATATCGACCGCCCCCACCTTGCCAAGACCTTGCGCATTTGGCGCTATGTCGATGGGGCGCTGGTTTCTCTGGATTCGCTGGGAGGTTTAACAAATCACCGGATTGGCGAGACAGATATCGCTGGTGGCCTCAGAGAGTGTGGCAATGGCCCCGAGATGATCGTCGCAAGCGCGAATTGGGCGCGCCTGATCGCGGTGACATTTGATGGATCGACTTTGACTGCCAAAGATATTGGCCCCCACAAAGGACGGGCCAGCTTTGCAAAAGCGCTTTCATGCGATTGAAGGCGCTTTTCATAGCGGTTTTGCTTTCCACACTGGCGGTGCCTGCGCAGGCACAGGATCAACTCACCCCCGACGGGTTTTTAGATATTGCGGTCAACCGGACGCTTAGCTTTTCCAGCGTGCTGTCAGGGCAGTTGATCGGCGAGGAGCAGTTCCTGCGCCGTGATCTATCTGTCTGGGCGGATAAAACGGGCCGCTGCACCTATGGGCGGATCGAAATCCGCGGGCCGCTTTTGTGCTTTTTATACGAAGACGCGCCAGACCCTGAAAACTGTTGGATCCCGTTTATAGATGAGGGCACGCTTTTGGTGCTGGCCACGGATTCAGGGGAAACCCAGCGTATCACTGATATCAGTGATACGCCGATCACCTGCGAAGGGGCGCCGACCTCGTAAGAGGAAAGCGGGGGGCTTAGCCCAAGGCGCGCCAGCCGATATCGCGGCGGCAGAACCCTTCAGGCCAATCAATCGCATCAACCATTGCATAGGCTTTCTGCTGCGCCTGTTCCAACGTGTCACCGCGCGCAGTGACGTTCAAAACACGCCCCCCAACAGCGAGGATATCCCCATCAGGGTTTGCTGTGCCCGCGTGGAACACCATGTTGCTGCTGTCTTCGGGCAGCTTATCCAATCCGTTGATCTTGGAGCCTTTTTCATAAGCGCCTGGATAGCCTTTTGCCGCCAGAACAACGGTGAGGGCGTGGTCATCCGCCCAGTGGACCTCGGTCTCGGCCAAACGGCCTTCGGCGGCGGCATGCATTAGATCAAAGGCTTGCGCGCCGAGGCGCATCATCAAAACCTGACACTCAGGATCGCCAAAGCGCACGTTGTATTCAACAAGACGTGGTGCGCCGTTTTCGATCATCAGACCCGCATAAAGAACACCCTGATAAGGCATCCCGCGTTTTGCCATTTCCGCCATGGTAGGGCGAATGATCTCGGCCAAGGCGCGTTCGGCAATTTCATCGGTCAAAACCGGAGCAGGGGAGTAGGCGCCCATGCCGCCCGTGTTTGGCCCTGTGTCGCCATCGCCGACGCGCTTGTGGTCTTGGGCGGTGCCAATGGGCAGCACGTTTTCACCATCGCAAAGGATAAAGAACGAGGCTTCCTCGCCTTGCATAAATTCTTCGATGACCACTTCTGCGCCCGCTTCGCCGAACTCGCCGCCGAACATGTCGTCTAGGGCGGCTTCGGCTTGGGCTACGGTTTCGGCGATGATCACACCTTTGCCAGCGGCCAATCCGTCAGCTTTTACAACGATGGGTGCGCCTTGTGCCTGAACATAGGCTTTTGCCGCTTCAACATCGGTGAAATGGCCATAGGCAGCCGTTGGCGCGTCGCAGGCATCGCAGATTTCTTTGGTAAAGGCTTTGGACGCCTCAAGGGCGGCTGCCGCTTTGGAGGGGCCAAAGACCAGAATGCCAGCTTCGCGCAAGCGATCAGCTACACCAGCGGCCAGAGGGGCCTCGGGGCCAATGATGACAAAATCAACGTTGTTGCGGGCTACAAATTCGACAACCGTGCCACCATCATTAATATCAATGCTGGCGCAATCGGCGATCTGGGCGATCCCTGCATTGCCAGGGGCTACAATCAGTTTGTCGCATTTCGGGTTCTGCATCACAGCCCAAGCAAGGCTATGTTCGCGTCCGCCGCTGCCCAAGATTAGAATATTCATCACGTGCGCTCCCTTGGCCTTCGTTGCTGGGCGTTTTATGCTGCACGCGACCCATACACAAGGACGCAGAGATGGATCTGTTCGACGATCGCCCTGATGACGGCCCAGAACGCAGCAATAGCCCTGAATACACGGTTGGCGAGCTGTCAGGCGCGATCAAAAAGGTCATAGAAAACGAATTTGGCCATGTGTGTGTCCGCGCTGAGGTGGGGCGCGTTAGCCTGCCGCGTTCAGGGCACATGTATCTCGACCTGAAAGACGACAAAGCCGTCATGGCGGGAATCATCTGGAAAGGTGTCGCCGCAAAGCTGACGACACTGCCAGAGGAGGGGATGGAGGTGATCGCTACAGGCCGCATCACCACATTCCCCGGTCAGTCGAAATACCAAATCATCATCGAAGATATCAAACCCGCCGGCATGGGCGCGCTGATGGCGGTGTTGGAGAAACGCAAAGCCGCCCTAGCGGCCGAGGGCCTGTTTGACGCCTCGCGGAAAAAGCCGCTGCCCTATCTGCCCGAAATCATCGGGGTTGTGACTTCGCCCTCTGGCGCGGTCATCCGTGATATCCTCCACCGTTTGCGCGATCGTTTCCCGCGCAAGGTGCTGATCTGGCCTGTTGCCGTGCAAGGGGCGCGAAGCGCGCCAGAGGTTGCGCGCGGGATTGAGGGGTTTAACCGCCTCACACCAGGGGGGGCGCTGCCGCGGCCTGATCTGTTGATTGTCGCGCGGGGTGGTGGCTCGGTCGAGGATCTGTGGGGGTTTAACGAAGAAGCGGTTGTGCGCGCGGCTGCGGCCTCTGACATCCCGCTCATCTCGGCCGTGGGGCACGAGACGGATACAACGCTGATCGACTTTGTCTCGGACAAACGTGCGCCAACGCCAACAGCGGCTGCTGAACTGGCGGTTCCTGTGCGCGTTGAACTCATGGCCTATCTGGATCAGCAACACGCGCGGATGAGCCGCGCCTTGAGCCAAGGTTTGGTGCAACGCGGCCAGCGCCTGCGCGATATGGCCCGCGCACTACCGCGCGCCGATAGCCTGCTGGACAACCCGCGCCAAAGGCTGGATCGCGCCAGCGACCGTCTGGCGCGCGCAAAGACATTGACCGAGGCCCCAAAGCTGCGCCTTGAACGCGCTGCCGCGCGGCTTGACCCTGCATTGATGGCGGGTGTTCAGCAGCGCAAAATCCGCTTGTCAGATCTGAGTGGTGGATTACGCCCTGCAACGCTGCACCGCAGGTTACAGCAAGATAAACAGCGCGCCGCGAGCCTGTCCAAGCGCCTTGCGCCTGCGTTAGAACGCGAACGTCTGCTGCAATCGGCGCGATATGCAAGGGCGGCGCGGGGGTTGTCTGATGTGGGGCAGCGCCAGCTTGTCAATTGGCGCAACCAGATCACGGCCGCAGAACGCCTGCGCAAAACGCTAGGCTATGAGGCGACGCTAGAGCGTGGATTTGCCGTTGTCCGAAACGGCGCAGAGATCGTGACGTCAGGTGCTGAGGCACAGCAAAAGCCAAGGCTGGAAATTCAATTCGCTGACGGTAAGGTCGCGGTTAAGCCTGAATAGCTCTAAACGCCGATTTTTGGCCCGAGGCATAACAGCTCTTCGGTGCTTTCATTGGCTTCATACAGCGGCGTCACGGCGGGATCGTTTTCGAACCGTGCGATCAGGCCTTTTGGGCCTTTCTCAAAGCTCCAGCATTGTGGTTCTGGGCGATCATCATAGGTGAAACAGATCAGGCCGTCTGCTTCGTACCATTGGCCGTCCTTGCATTCCCCATCCAGAAACGACCATTTCACACGGCGGTTGGGCAGGTAAATCTCGGCGCCATAGGGTTGCGTGCCGTTGCCATAATAGAGGGTTTTCCCCTTGGTATAGGCGTCAAACTCCTCTGCGCTCATCAAGGATTGAGCGGCAGCAGGCAGGGTGGTGAACATCAAAAGGATCAGCAGAATATATCTCATCCTTGCAAGATGGCAGATGTCCACAGCAGGTTCTAGGGCGTAGCTGTGTTTCCGATCCGCGTCAGCGCCAGACCGCCACCGCGCAAAGGGGGGCTGAATTGTCGTTTTTCGCCTCAATGCGCTGGCTGGCCTTTGCTAAACCAGCCGAAAGAACAAGGGGATTGTGGCGATGGCGCTGGATACAAAAGACAACGGACCAGACAAAGGCGTTTGGAAATCGGGTAAGGGCAAGGGCCGCCGCCATACCAAGGGCCGTCAATTGGAAGACACGGCATGGGCCGAGATTCGCACCCTGCTAGAGTCCGAACCCCGTGACCGTGATCTGTTGATCGAATATCTGCACCTTATTCAGGATAAATACGGCTGCCTTTCTGCGGCGCACCTGCGCGCCTTGGCCGAGGAAATGCGGATCAGCATGGCAGAGGTCTATGAGGTCGCCACCTTCTATGCGCATTTTGATGTGGTGAAAGAGGGCGAGACACCGCCGCCTTCGCTGACCATCCGCGTTTGCGACTCGCTCAGCTGCGAATTGGCAGGGGCCGAGGCGCTAAAGGCGGCATTGGAAGACGGGCTAGACCCCGCCGAGGTCCGCGTGTTGCGCGCGCCTTGCATGGGGCGCTGTGATACCGCGCCTGTTCTAGAGCTGGGTCATAACCACATCGACCACGCGACACCTGAAAAAGTACTAGTCGCGATCAAGGCGGGGGATACCCACGCCAAGATCCCAGAGTATGAGACCTATGAAGACTACGTCGCAAAGGGCGGTTATGCCAAGCTGGCTGAGCTGCGCGAAAAAGGCGATTGGGAGGCGGTTCAAACCGAGGTTCGTTCGTCAGGGCTGCGCGGTCTTGGTGGGGCTGGGTTCCCTTCGGGTACGAAATGGGGCTTTGTGCGCGCCAATGAAGGGCCGCGCTATCTGGCCGTGAACGGTGATGAAGGCGAGCCAGGGACGTTCAAAGACCGCTTTCACCTAGAGCGTGAGCCGCATTACTTCCTTGAAGGGATGCTGATCGCTGCGTGGGCTGTCGAAGCCGAGCGTGCCTTTATCTACATGCGGGATGAATACCCAGCAGTGCTGGAAATTCTGGCGCGCGAGATTGCAGCGTTGGAAGACGCCGGCGTTGTCGAGGCTGGCTATATCGATCTGCGCCGCGGGGCTGGCGCCTATATCTGCGGGGAAGAATCCGCAATGATCGAAAGCATCGAGGGCAAACGCGGCATGCCCCGCCACCGCCCGCCATTTGTGGCGCAGGTTGGCATTTTTGGCCGCCCAACCTTGGTTCATAACGTCGAAACATTGCACTGGGTGGCGCGTATTTGCCGCGAGGGCCACCAAGTCATGTCAGCCCATGAACATAACGGGCGCAACGGGCTGCGGAACTATTCGGTCTCGGGGCGTGTGAAAAACGCTGGTGTCTATCTGCTGCCAGCAGGGTCTACGATCACCGATGTCATTGCAGCCGCTGGCGGCATGGCTGAGGGTCACAAGCTGAAAGCCTATCAACCGGGTGGCCCGTCTTCTGGCCTGTTGCCTGCGTCGATGGACGATATCCCGCTGGATTTCGACACGCTGCAACCGCACGGCACCTTTATCGGATCGGCTGCTGTGGTGGTCCTGTCTGACCAAGATAGCGCACGCGATGCGGCGCTGAACATGCTGCGCTTCTTTGAGGATGAAAGCTGTGGGCAGTGCACGCCGTGCCGTGTTGGCTGTGGCAAAGCGGTCAAGCTGATGCAGCAGGGCAAGTGGGATCAGGGCCTGTTGGAAGAGCTGTCATCGGCCATGGTCGATGCCTCGATCTGCGGTTTAGGGCAGGCCGCGCCAAACCCGATCCGCATGGTGATGAAGCACTTCCCTGACGAGATTTAAGGGGTGGGCCGCGCTTTATTCTTTTGATGAGACGTGGCCTGCAACCAGCTGAAATTACTTCTTATTGTTCACAGTGAGGCAGCGGCATCCCTGCCGCTTTAGGCTGTTGCACAGCTTTTGCGCGCCCTCTCTGGTGTTGCGGCCAATACGGCCAAAGTAATAGCCCTTTTTGCCCGACACGCGGTTCTTTACAAACACCAGATCCAGCTTTTCACGTTTGACTTGTGCACGGCAGCTACGGGTTAGGGTCTGCACCTTGGCGCGTGCGCTTTTCTTGGACGTCCCGAAACCCAGCTGAACCCCCCAAGGTTTGAGCGGCGGCACAGGCGGCTTGGCCCGTTTCAGGGGCGATAGCTTGCGCTTTCGGGCCATTTCGGAACAGGCGGCATAAAACGGTTTGTCTTTGGCCAATCTGAAATCGTGGTTCTTGGGCGGGGCATCGCGCCATTGCTCGGCTGTTAGGCCGGTGATGATCGGCACATAGTTGATCGTTTCAGAGGCAAGGCCCTTACCCGCCAGAAACCCTTCGGCGCGGCGTTCACCACCGTTATAACCGATCGCGGCCATGCCTTCGTTGCCGTAACGGCGCGCCATTTCAGCAAGGTATTGTGCAGAATGTTCCAGCGCATCGGCGGGGTTGTACGGGTCTTTGAGGCCGCGCAAACGGGCGGTAGAGGGGATGAATTGCGCAATGCCACGGGCGTTGGCGTGGCTTAACGCGTTGGGGTCAAAGCGGCTCTCCTGCCAGATCAGACGCGCAAAGAACCCAGAATCGAGCCCGTGGCGTTTGGAGAATAATTCGATGGCATTGCAAGTATCATAGACGAAATGTTCGTTTCGAATGCAGTGCACATGCCCCCATTTTCCCGTGCTACATTGCGGCGCACGCGGATCGGCATGGGCCGAACCCGCCAAAAACAGCCAGAAAGTGATGATTAACATGCGCATAGGCTGTTGGTGACCCGCTTGTCGGGGCTTGTCAATCGCACACCCTTCCATCCAGTGCCTCGAGGGGTTAGATCAGTATGACATTCCAAACCGGAGACCTGCCGCGTGGCGTTTTTCAAAAAGCTAAAAGACCGCATGTTCAAATCCTCGTCCAAGATCGACGAGGGGCTAGAGGCTATTGTCAGCGATGGCGGTGAGGTCGAAGACGCAGCAGTGGCAGAACAAGAGGCGCTAGAGGCGCAAGCGAAGGCGAAAGCCGCAGAAGAGGCGCGTGAAGCCGAACGTGCCCAAGCCGAACGTGCCCAAGCCGAGCAAGAGCGACTGGACGCCGAAGCAAAAGAACGCGCGGCTGCTGACGAGGCGGCCAAGCGAGAGGCCGCCGCCCAAGAAGAAGCGCGCCGCGTAGAGGCCGAGGCCGCAGCCCTAGCCGCAGAAAAAGCCGAGGCGGCAGCGCGTGCCGCAAAAGAAGACGAAAAGCGCCAAGCAGAACAGGCCGCCGCAGAGGCGAAAGCCGCAGCTCTTGCTGCAAAGCAAGCGCAAGAAAAGCAGGCTGAGGAAGCCGCTGAAGCTGAGCGCCAGCGCGTAGAAGTGGCGGCCCGCGCCGAAGAGCAAGCGAAGAAGGAGGCAGAGGAACGCAAGGCCGCAGAACAGGCCACCGCGACCGAGCCCTTGCGCACAACGCTAACGCCTGTCGCGCCAATGTTGGATGCAGAACCAGATGAGCCAGCGCCCAAGCGTGGCATTCTGGGCCGTTTGATGGGGCGGGGCGGGGCGGCTCCGGTGGCGCGCCGCGTGCTGGATGACGCCATGCTGGAGCAGCTCGAAGAGCTGCTGATCACCGCGGATATGGGCGTAGATACCGCCCTGCGGGTGACGGCCAATATGGCCGAAGGGCGTCTGGGCAAGAAACTGTCGGTCACCGAAATCAAAACTCTGATGAGCGACGAAATCGCGCGCATCATGGAACCCGTTGCCAAACCATTGCCGATCTATGCCAAGAAACCTCAGGTGGTTTTGGTGGTCGGGGTGAATGGTTCGGGTAAGACGACAACAATTGGGAAACTGGCCAGCCAGTTCTGCGCCGCTGGCAAAAAGGTTGTGATTGCGGCGGGCGATACGTTCCGCGCTGCGGCTGTTGAGCAATTGCAGGTCTGGGGCGAACGTGCTGGCGTGCCTGTTCTGACGGCTGCGCATGGCAGCGACCCTGCAAGCCTTGCCTTTGATGCGATGGTAAAGGCCGAAGAAGATGGCGCAGACCTGTTGATGATCGACACGGCAGGGCGTTTGCAAAACCGTGGGGACCTGATGGAGGAACTGGCCAAAATCGTGCGCGTCATTCGCAAGAAAGACCCCGATGCGCCGCATAACACGTTGTTGGTTCTGGATGCGACCACTGGCCAGAACGCGGTGAACCAAGTGAAGGTTTTTCAGGATATCTCGGATGTATCTGGCCTTGTGATGACCAAACTGGACGGCACCGCCAAAGGTGGTGTGCTGGTGGCGCTGGCGGATAAATTCGGCCTTCCGATCCACGCAATTGGCGTGGGCGAGCAGATCGACGATCTGCAGGCCTTTGACCCGCAGGACTTTGCTGATGCGTTGACGGGGCTGGACCGCTAGGGGCGGTATCATGACCAACTGGCTCATCTCGATTGAGGGCACCGCAACAGGGCATAGTGTTGCGCTTGCTCTGGCTCTGCTGGCGGCTTTCCTTCATGCGGTGTTCGGCGCATTGCAAAAGGGCCGCCATGATCCGTGGCTAACCCGTGGGGCGATTGACGCGGCCTATTGCCTGATGGCCGCGCCCTTTGCCTTGTTTGTTGTGCCATGGCCCGAACCGCATATGTGGGCGATCTTTGCGCTCGTCTGGGTGATCCATATTTTTTACAAGGTCTTGCAGGCGGCGGCCTATACCAAAGGGGCCTATACGGTGGTCTATCCCGTTGTGCGCGGGACGGGACCATTGTTCACGGTCATCGGGGCTTATCTGATCTTTGATGAGAGCTTTAGCGGGATGCAGTGGTTTGGCGTGGCTGTTCTGCTGGCGGGTATCTTTGGCTTGGCGCTGTACAACCTGATCTTTTTACAGGCCGAGCGGGACACATTACATGTTGCGCTGGGGCTGGCCTTTGTGACGGGGCTGTTTGTGGCGCTATACACCACCTTGGATGCCTACGGCATTCGCGCCACGGCCGATCCGTTTACCTTTTTGGCGTGGTTTTTCATGATCGACGGGTTCTTCTTTCCGATCCTCGCCTATCGCCGCTGGAACGCGATGGAAAATCCGCCACAGGTGGGGCCGCTGCTCAGGCGTGGCTTTTTCGGCGGCATCGTCGCTTTCCTTAGCTTTGGTTCAATAATGTTGGCCACACGCCTTGATAAGGTCGGCGAAGCGGCAATATTGAGAGAGACTTCAACGGTGTTTGCTGCCCTGATCGGCTGGCTGGTGCTCAAAGAAACGGTCGGCCCGCGCCGGATCATGCTGATGGCATTGATCGCAGCAGGGGCGGTTATTGTAGAATTCGGAGGCTAGCCCCAAGAATGGCTGAAACACGCGAAATCAACCCGATCCTGAAACAGGTTCTTGAGCTGGGGCCAACGCTGGCGTTCTTTGTCCTCTATGTGCGGATCAAAGACCAGATGTTCACATTTGGCGGCACGGAATACACTGGGTTTATCGTTGCTGCAGTTGTCTTTGTGCCGATCCTGCTGATCGCGATGGGCATCCTTTGGGCACTGACAGGGCAGCTGAGCCGGATGCAGGTGTTCACGGCCTTTATGGTGATCTTTTTCGGCGGTCTCACCGCATGGTTCAATGATGAGCGGTTTTTCAAGATGAAAACCACCATCGTCTACGGCTTCCTTGCGCTGATCCTGACCATCGGCCTACTGCGTGGCCGTTCGTGGCTGGAATATGTGATGTCGGATATGATGCCGATGCGTCACGACGGCTGGATCATCCTGACCAAACGCCTGACCATGGCCTTTGTTACCTTAGCTGTTGTGAATGAGATCGTCTGGCGCACCATGTCCACGGACGCGTGGGTAAAGATCGAAACCTTCGGCTTTCCCATCGCCCTCATGGTTTTCCTGTTCTGGCAATTTGCGCGGCTACAGCCCTATTTGATCGAAGAAGATGAGGGGGCCGAATGAAGGCGCAGACATAGTGCAGAATGGTTTTTACTAAGGATGCAGAACTTTTTTGCACTTAGTTAGTATCAGCTATGCGGACAAAGCTGCCGTTCCTCGCAGTTGCATGAATGTCTCCTGTGTCGGGTCTCAGGACTCCCGCAGATGGAACAACGTCTCGCCAAGCAGTTCGCCAATGCCTCCCCTGCATGCAGCTTTGCGGCTTCCTTATTGTTTCACTCAATCACTGCCTTTACCCGTGTTTGCTTTTCGTTGAATATCCCTAAACAATTGACAGATTTAGGATATCTGAGATGGCACCGGCATTGAGGCTTCTACGCATTCTAGCGACCACTGCTTTTTGCATCATTCTGTTCGCAGTATTCACCGAATATGCCATTGGATTGAGGCATCGAATGCCTTCCGATCCGGTTGGCCCATGGCTATATTTTGGCTGGGCCATTGTGTTTCGAGCGCCAGCTTATGTGTTTCTTGGCACACTTCCGATCGCGGCAATCCTTTTTGCTTTGGATCGGTTTCGTGTCCAGTCGTGGTGGTCGGCTTTTTTACCGTGGATTTTAGCCGGATTGCTGACCAGCGGAGTATTGGGTCTTCTTTTTGTCGGCCCAATAACAGGCGGGATTTATTGGTTGATTAACGGACGCGTGAGCGGAAGAGCGGACCCAAAATTTGCCCTGTTGAACGACGAGCTAATGACCGATGGTGCAGAACCAAAACCTGAGCCATCAATTGACGAAAGTACGATCAAGAGCACTGGCCTGAAAAGTTTTCTACCGAGAAGCAATGCGCGGTGGGCCCTGAATTTCGCAGGCTATGCCGTGGTGGCCTATTTCCTTTTTATCATAGCAGGGGGGCTCTTCTACGGCGCAAGACTGGCTTGGGTCTCAGTTTTTGAGCCCTCGAGGGGCACACCAGAATTCACTACGCAATTTGAACGTGAGATGACGGCTCGAGTGAAAGTTGCGATGTTGGATTTTCCAAACCCTGATACCTGCCTGAAAAAAGAGGCGTTCAGCGACGTAGGAATTGATCTCACGCAAATGGATTGGGATCGAATCGACAATTCCGAGGAAGCCGAAGTTTGTATGTTCCGGCTGCTCGCAAGTCTGGGTGGTATGGACAATTCAGAGGACTGGCTTGAAGCGCAAGGGTTCAGAGTGTCTCCAAATAGTTCCAATGCCCGAAACCCGTATGAGGAGCGCGATGGAACACTTCGAGTAGTGGCATATTGGTCAATCCGGGACAACGGACCAAAATTCCCGACACGCAAGTCGATGAGACGACTAATTTCATCGATATCATATGTAATGTCGATCAATACTGCGTGGAGCTCGGACCGTTCGAAATTGCTGTATGTCGGGTTGGGCTTTATCACACTGTGATTAAAGCGTATCGCGCTATCAGATTTGACGCATTTGCTCTGGGCCCAAATAGAAAATCATACCAACCTCACTCCAGGGAATTTTCGCAGAGAACGCCTGAATGATTTTTGACTATCGACCTCTGCTGTAGAGGAGCGGACATACGTGCAGCCCGCAGCATTCGTCAAAATGGGCTCTTTGCCGCCATTCGCGGCCAATGCCCCAAATCACAGTACCCGCCCAACCACAGAACTTAGCCTCTTAAATCAGCATGCAGCGCGCGGCCCGCTTGGACGCCTTTGCGCGCGCCCATCAAGTCTAGCCAGCGGGCCATATGGGGTTTGTCCTCCAGCGTTTGTTGCTGGCCTTCCCACAGGCTGGCCCATCCCCAGATTGAAAAATCGGCGATGGAGAGGAAATCACCGGCTACAAATTCGTTTTTGGCCAGCTGACGGTCAAGCACGCCATAAAGGCGTCCGGTTTCAGCGCGGTAGCGGTCTTTGGCATAGGGGATGTCCTGTGGCGGGGTTGCCTTGGGCGCGTATTTTAGAAAGTGGTGCGCTTGGCCAGCCATAGGGCCAAGGCCACCCATTTGCCACATCAGCCATTGATCAACGCTTACGCGGTCGCGGTCGGTGTTTCCATAAAACTGCCCCGTCTTGCGGGCCAGATATTGCAGGATTGCGCCGCTTTCAAAGATCGAAATGGCCTCACCATCGGGGCCGTTGTGATCCACAATCGCGGGCATCCGGTTGTTGGGGGCGATTTTCAGGAACTCGGGGGCAAATTGATCGCCTTTGCCGATGTTGATGAGGTGGGTTTCATAAGGAAGGCCCATTTCCTCAAGGCAAATCGAAATTTTCCAACCATTTGGCGTGGGCCAGAAATATAGATCAATAGGCGTGTTCATGGGGCTGTTCCTTGGCTTTTCTATACCACGCTATGATGCGACTATTTTGAAGAGAGACAAGCGAATTTGCGCGATCTCCAAGGCAGGGCCTAGGCGGGACTGCTTCCTTGAGGAAGTGAAGAGGCAAAGCGCCGCTAAGCAGGGCCGCATTCAAAGCCATCACACCGGGGCGGGTGTAGCTGGACCAATGGCAGATGCGCCGCTGAGGTGGGGCCAGTTGATAGCCAAGCGTTTCCAACATCCCAAGGGTTCTTGGGCAATCAATCCGAACGCTAATTGCTTGGGGTAAATCAAGGCCGCGCCCGATTGCGCCAGTATCGGGGATCATGTGCTCAAATGCATGATCGAATAGGGCGTTCTCTCGGCTGGTGACATGGAATAGCTCGCATGTTTTCCCTGCGGGAGTTCGAAGCGCGTGATGGGCCAAGCCAAGGTGGGCCGCCCCACTAAGCAAGACAATCCGCCCAACATCCCCGTCATGTAAATAGGGAAGGGCAGCAAGGACCAGCGTTGCGCCCAAGGAATGAGCGATCAGATGAACGGGACGATTGCCTGTGAAGGTTTTGATCAGTTGGGCCAGCTGCCCCGCCTGTTCATGCGCTGTGCAATAGGCGTGCCGCAAACCGCCGCGCCCGTTCCAGCCAAAGGCAATCCCCAGCGTGTTCTCCTGCGCCAGATCTAGGGCATGTGGCCAATGGTCGGCATGAAATATCCGCTCATGCGGGCAGTGGTTTTCATCAAAGGGTGAGTATTTGAAACCGTGGACCATAATCACCACTGGCCCTTGCCCATTTGCGGCTCTTGATAATACCGCCTTTGCTGATTGGACAGAGCCATGCAGGGCAAGCCCTTGGGCGGTTGCGTTGATGCGCAAAAGCGGCATGGCTGATCCTTCTGATCATGCGCGAGGATTTGCGCGCTCATTGTTTTGGGTATGGGATGAGCGTGTTACAGCGGTATGAATATCGTGTTACAGCTTCGCACGGTCGGTTGACCAAGCAGGCTGGCTGGCTTAAATGATCGGCGTGGCGATTTGTTACCGGATTGCGGGCCACGTAAAATATGCCGCTAAAAGGTCAGGATGAAAGCCCCCTTTCGCTTGGCCGCGTTTGGGGTTTTTTTGTGCCCGTCCCCTTATTACGGGTGTGCAGAGGAATAGAGAATGAGCGACAATTGGAAGTCAGGCACCAAAGCGGTGCACACAGGTACAAGACGCAGCCAATATGGCGAAGTTTCCGAGGCCATTTTTATGACCCAAGGCTTCGTTTACGAAAGCGCTGAACATGCAGAACAGCGGTTTATTTCTACGGGCGATGATGAATTCATTTACGCGCGTTATGGCAATCCTACTGTCAAAATGTTCGAAGAACGTATTGCCGCGCTGGAAGGGGCCGAAGATGCCTTTGCCACGGCCTCTGGTATGGCGGCGGTATCTGGTGCGCTGACATCAATGCTAAAGGCAGGCGATCACGTGGTATCGTCGCGCGCGCTGTTTGGGTCCTGTTTGTATATCCTCGAAGAGGTCCTTGCGCGCTTTGGCGTTGAGGTGACTTTTGTAGATGGAACCGATCTGTCGCAGTGGCAGGCAGCCATTCGCGAGGGCACAAAGGCGGTGTTCTTTGAATCCGTCTCAAACCCGACTTTGGAAGCGATTGATATCAAAGCGGTTGCCGATTTGGCCCATGCTAAAGGCGCGCTGGTTCTGATCGATAACGTTTTTGCCACGCCTGTCTTCTCCCGCGCGTTTGAGCTGGGCGCGGATGTGGTGATCTATTCCACGACCAAACACATTGATGGGCAGGGCCGTGCGCTGGGCGGTGTGATCCTTGGCAGCCGTGATTTCATCCGTGGCACGGTTGAACCCTATATGAAGCATACGGGCGGTTCGATGTCGCCGTTCACGGCGTGGATTATGCTCAAAGGTCTGGAAACGATGCGTTTGCGTGTGCGTGCGCAGGCAAGCGCCGCGTTGGAGGTGGCCAAAGCGTTGCAAGGTCACGCTGCAATTGATCAGGTGATCTACCCCGGCTTGGAGCAGCACCCGCAATATGATCTGGTCCAGCGCCAGATGGGGGCAGGGGGCACTGTGGTGTCTTTGATTGTGAAGGGCGGCAAGGAAGGGGCGTTCAAATTCCTGAATGCGGTCCAGATCGGCGTGATCTCAAACAACCTTGGTGATGCGAAAACCATCATGACCCATCCCGCAACCACAACCCACCAAAGGCTGCCCGAAGACCAAAAAGCCAGCCTTGGCATTGCTGATGGGTTGGTCCGTGTCAGCATCGGTTTGGAAGATGAAACCGATTTGATCGCAGACTTCCTTCAAGCGCTGGATGGCGTAAACTAAACCAAAACTGGCGTTATTCCCCCGCCATATCCAATTAATTTTTGGTAATATGGCGGGGAACACCTACATATGGTCCTGACAGACAAGGGGCTGCCAATGAATATCTCCACTCCGATCTCGCCAAAACCAAACCGCACCGAGGCCGAACAGGCGCTTGAGACGCTGCGCGCATGGGCTGCGGATGTTGATGCCTCCGAGCTGGCCGCGTTGGACCCTGCCATTGCGCAGGTTTTGACAGGGGGCAAAGCCTATCCACTGTTTGATCGCGAATACCCCGCCGATTTTGAGATCGAGGCAGAGTATAAGGCAAGCCTGCCTGACCTTCAAAATGGCCCCTCCAGCCTGATCAAAGGTGCAAACCAGCAAATCCAGCATGTAGGCATTTCCAATTTTCGCCTACCAGTGCAGTTTGAAACCCGTTCGGGTGGGCCAATTACGCTTGAAACATCGGTGACAGGCTCGGTCAGCCTTGAGGCGGATAAAAAGGGCATCAACATGTCCCGTATCATGCGCAGTTTCTACAAACATGCTGAGCAGACGTTTAGTTTCAAGGTCATTGAGGCGGCGCTAGACGACTATATCACGGATTTAGAAAGCTTTGATGCGCGCATCCAGATGCGGTTTTCCTTTCCGATGAAAATCACCAGCCTGCGTTCTGGGCTGGAGGGGTACCAGTATTACGATGTCGCGCTAGAGCTGGTCGAACAAGACGGTGTGCGCCAACAGATCATCCACCTTGATTATGTCTACTCCAGCACGTGCCCTTGCTCGCTAGAGCTGAGCGAACATGCGCGCGCCACCCGCAACCAATTGGCCACACCGCATTCGCAACGATCTGTCGCGCGGATTTCGGTGCTGGTGAAAGACGGGGCAGAGTGCCTGTGGTTCGAAAACCTGATCGAGGCCTGCCGCCGCGCCGTGCCAACAGAAACACAAGTGATGGTAAAGCGCGAAGACGAACAAGCCTTTGCCGAGCTGAATGCGGCCAATCCGATTTTTGTGGAAGACGCGGCGCGGCTGTTTTGTGAACAGCTGTTGGAAGATGAACGCGTTTCAGACTTCAGGATCATTGCCAGCCATCAAGAAAGCCTGCACAGCCATGATGCGGTCAGCGTACTGACCGAAGGACCAACCTTTGCTCAGGCCAGCTTTGATCCCAAGCTGTTCAACACGTTGTTCCACGTCGGGTAACAGCGGCTTAGCTGCTAAATCCACGCGATAGCGCGCGCCAGCCTGCTATGCCCAAAACAGCGGCCCCTATTGCCGAGGCCCAGAATGGCACGCCAAGGGCCAGCTGCCGCCCCAAAAACGCTTCGGTGTTTTGCACCAACAGGCCTGACAGGATCAGGCCCACGGGCATCATCCCCCATGCCATCATGCGATAGATGCTGTTGACCCGCCCCAGCAGGGCATCAGGGATCATGCGCTGGCGATAGGAAACAGAAACCGTGTTCCAAACCAGCCCCGTAAAGCTGAAGGCGGCCAAAACCAAGGCCAACCCGATCGGCCCTTTGGCCAGCACCATTCCGGCAAAGGCTGGCGCAGACAGCGCCAGCATGACTTGGGCGGTGCGTTTCTGCCCCATCCGCCCGATGATCCATGGTCCGCACCACCCACCAAGAATGCCGCCCAAAGCTCCCGCCGCAAGGATCAGCCCATAGCTGCGCGCGCCAAGGTTCAGGTTCTCTTGGACGTGTAGAACCAATGCGATGGCAGACATTTCATAGAGCAGGTTCCAAAATCCAGTGATCCATGCAAGTTGGCGCAGCAATTTGTGCTGACCTAGAAAGGCAAAGCCTTCTTTTAGTTCCGCTTTCCAATTCCGCTCGCGGCGGGCAGGGGGCGCGCTATTGGGGAGCGCGCGCAGCAACCACATGGCCGCCAAACAAGCCAGTGCATTGACGGCAAAAGGCGTGAACAACATCGCGGCGATCAAAAACGCCCCCAAAGCAGGCCCCAGCAAAGCATTCCCAACCAGCTCAACACTCCAAAGGCGCCCATTTGCCTGCTCTAAGCGATCTGAGGGGACCAAAGCGGGAAGCATGGTTTGGGCGGCATTATCGCGAAAGACCTCGGCAACGCCGACGCAGGCAGCCGCCAACAAAAGGGTGGCGTACAAGAAGGGATGTGCCAGACCCGTCTGGGGCGTTTGATCCAATGGGCCATTGAGCAGCAAAGCGACAGTCAGCCCAAAATAAGACGCCGCGCGAAGGCCATCCATCGCACGGATCAGCCCAAGGCGCGAGACGCGGTCAGTAACAACCCCAGCGGGCAATGCGCATAAAAACCACGGCGCGCGCAAAACAACCGGCACCAAAGCAACCAGCAACGCATCCCGTGTGAGCAACGAGGCCAGCCACGCCCAAGCAACCGCAGAAATTCCGTCAGCCAGATTGCTAAGGCCTGCTGAGGCAGCAAATTTGGTGAAGTTATTCATGAACGAAATCTATCCTTTGCCTGCATGGAGTGCTCTGGGTGGGATGCTGCTATGCAGAATGAATGGTGGTGCTGCAGTGCAGCGATGGCTAGGCTGGATGAAATAGGGCGGATCGCCGCCCCTCACAATGCAACCGATGTTAGAAGGAAAATGCAATGGCCGATCTAAACACTTACGCGCATAACAACGCTGTTTCGACAACGCTTGGCGGTTTTAGCAATCCGTTTGCAAAAATCGGGAATTTCTTTTCGTCTTTTGGCAAAATGGTGCTTCAAGCTACCCAAGTTCAAGTATCTGCGCGCATTGAGAAAATGGAAGCCCTGAACGCAAAAACGGACGCTGAATTGGCTGAAATGGGCATTCAGCGCGAGGCTATCGCCTACCATGTTTTTAAAGATCTCCAGCACTGCTAGATTTTTAATCCGTCAAAACCAGCCCGCTGCGGGTGTCGAAAACGGCACCGCTGCGGGTTTTTTACATTTTAACGGTGTGAGCAGGCTGCGGTCTGCTTGACACTGGCGCGCGAGAGCGCCAACCCTTTGCCCATGGACCTGCGCCCTGTTGGATATGTAATTGGCCTTTTGGTGGCTGTGCTGGGGGTAGCCATGCTGGTTCCCCTGTTGGTCGATCTTGCCGAAGGCAAGGGGCAATGGCCGGTCTTTCTTCAAAGTGCGATCATCACGCTGATGGGCGGTATCGCTATCGCTTTGGCTTGTGCCAGTGGCGTGAAGGAAGGGCTGACAATCCAGCAGACCTTTTTGTTGACCTCTTCGGTGTGGCTGGCGCTGCCGCTATTCGGCGCGATCCCTTTTGTGCTGGGACAGACAGACGCCAGCATTGTGGATGCGGTATTTGAGGCGATGTCTGGTCTGACAACGACGGGTGCAACCGTCTTTTCTGGGCTGGATGACCTGCCCAAAGGTCTGCTGATCTGGCGGTCGATCCTGCAATGGTTGGGCGGGATTGGTATCATTGTTGTTGCGATGGTGTTCCTGCCAGAACTTCGCGTTGGTGGGATGCAGATCTTTAAATCCGAAGGGTTTGATACCTTTGGTAAAATCCTACCACGAGCTGGTCAGATCGCAACCCAGATATCGGGCCTATACGTGGCCTTCACGCTGATCTGCGCGATGGTCTATCTGTATTTCGGAATGGATATCTTTGACGCAACAGCCCATGCAATGACGACAATTTCGACGGGCGGTTTTTCGAATTACGATGCCTCATTCGGAACGTTCTCTGGGCCGCTCGAATATGTTGCGACGGTGTTTATGATCCTCGCGGCCTTGCCGTTTGTTCGATACGTGCAGCTGATCAATGGTAACCCAACCGCCCTGCACCGCGACCCGCAGGTGCGTGGCTTTGTGATGACGATCATTGTGTTGATCGTTTTGCTGGTTCTGTTTCTGGAAGAGGGCATTCACCTCGGGAATGAGCAAGCCTTCCGTGAGACCTTGTTTAACGTGACCTCGATCATTTCGGGGACGGGGTATGCCTCGGTTGATTATATGCTTTGGGGTGGTTTCGCCGTTGCTCTGTTCTTTTTCATGGGGCTAATCGGGGGCTGTGCGGGATCAACGGCCTGTTCGGTCAAGATTTTCCGCTATCAGCTGCTCTTTGCCTCGATCCGTGCCCAGCTACAGCGTATCCGCTCGCCTCATGGTGTTTTCACGCCGCGTTATGATGGCCGCCTTGTCAGCGAAGAAGTCCTCGCCTCTGTGATGTCATTCTTCATGTTTTTTATTGTGACCTTGGGAGTGGTGGCGGTTGCGCTCTCTATGACGGGGCTCGATTTTGTGACCTCGGTCTCAGGGGCGGCGGCTGCGCTTGCCAATATCGGGCCGGGGTTGGGTGATATCATTGGCCCTGCGGGCAATTTCGCAAGCCTGAACGACACCGCCAAATGGATTCTCACAATTGCAATGTTGCTAGGGCGGCTAGAGCTGATGGTCGTCTACGTTATCTTTACTGTCAAATTCTGGAGGGCATAATGTCCCAACCTGTTACCCGCCCTTTGGGTGCACAAATTTCGCATATGCTAAAAGCACGTGGCGTCGATGTGATTTTTGGCATTCCAGGTGTTCATAACCAAGAGATGTATCGTGGCATCGAAGAAGCAGGGATCACCCATGTTTTGGCCCGTCACGAACAAGGGGCCGGATTTATGGCCGATGGCTATGCCCGTGCCTCTGGCAAACCGGGGGTGGCCTATGTGATTACGGGGCCGGGCCTGTGTAATGTCATGACGCCAATGGGGCAGGCCTATAGCGATAGTGTGCCGATTTTGGTGATTTCTTCCTGTCTGGATGAAACGGCGGCACGCCGTGGGCAGCTGCATCAAATGAACGATCAGGAAATCGCAGCGGGAACGGTTACGGATTGGTCGCACACGGCGCTGTCCGCGGATGCGGCCTATGGTCTGGTGGATCGCGCGATGCAAGAGTTCGAAACAGCGCGCCCGCGCAGCAAGCACATTCAGGTTCCCATTTCTCAGCTCGAGGCGCATGCCGCGCCAGCACCAGCGCCCGTTACAACTGCAAAAATCGGGCAGGGGCTAAACGGGGATGTATCCGCCTTGGCTGATCAGATCAAAGCGGCAAAGAAACCTTTGTTTATCTTTGGTGGTGGTGCGTCTGCTGCCAGTGCGCAGGCCCGTCAGGTCGTCGCCGCCTTAAACGCGGCCAGCTTTGTATCCTACGCCGGACGCGGGATCATGGCGCCGGATGATCCGCTGTTTTTTGGCGCGGCGCTGGCTCGTCCCGATAGCGCAAATGTTGTCGCGCAGGCTGATTTGGTCATCGCTGTGGGGACCGAATTTGCCGAAGTTGATATCTGGCGGCCGCATTTGGGCCATAAGGCCCCGATGATCCGCGTGGACATTGATGACGAAAGCCTCAGCGACCCACAGCGCGCGGAAATGCCAGTGAAAATGGATGCAGGCGTGTTTCTGGATGCATTGGGGGATGCGCTGGGTGGACATGTTGCGGCGACCGATTGGTCAGCAGAGGAAGTCGCCAAGTTGCGGGCCCATTGGCGCGCAGAGGTTGATCTGGAACGCCCCGGCATTGTGCCAGTGGTCGAAGCATTACGCACCAGCCTTCCTGACGATACGATGATCTATTCCGATATGACCCAATTTGCCTATGTCGCAAAAGAGGTCTGGGACATGGAGCAACCTAGCCATTGGCACCACCCCTATGGCTTTGGCACGCTGGGCTATGCCACGCCGGCTGCCATTGGCGGGGCCATTGCGCGCCAAGGAAAACCAACGCTGGCGGTTATCGGTGACTACGGGTTCCACTACACCTGCCAAGAACTCGGTGTTGCGGTTGAGCTGGGTCTGACCCTACCCATTATTCTGTGGGACAATGCCAAGCTGGGCGAGATCGAAGACAGCATGGTACGTGCGCAGATCGCGCCAAACGCCGTCATCGCGCGCAACCCTGATTTCTGCAAACTGGCCGAGGCTTTTGGCGCGCGCTCAGCGCATCCAAAGACGCTGGATGAGTTTCAAACCGCTGTGCGCGAGGCCTTTTCAGCAGACGGACCAACGCTCATCTACGCGACGCCTGAACTGACGGCCTAATCGAAAAACGGGGGCTGGAATGAACCAGCCCCCGTTTTCAATTGTCACTCAAAGGGCGTAACGCCCAAGAGTTATTCCCAGCACCCGACCAATACGGTCATGCCGCTGGCTTTTTGCGAAAGCTGATAGGCGGTAAGGCTAGGCGCGCCATCGGCTGCGGCAGGGATCAAGGAAACACCCGCATCGCTGGCCGCTGTTGCGATTGTGACAGTATCAATAGCAAAGCTGACATCATCGGGCAGCTGTGGCCCATCAGCGGGAGCTGCTGTGAGCATGCCAATAACCGCGCCTGTGCGATCCAGAACCGGACCACCAGAATCCCCCGCACGGGATTTCAACGCCAAGCGGTTGATGTTTTCTTCGCCCTGTAGGCCGCGCACATCTGCCAAGGCTCCAAAGCTCATGGAAGGCGCGCTCAGCACGCCCTCGAACGAATACCCAGCCGAGGCAACTTCGCTATGCAGGCGCGGTGTTTGCGTCACAAAGCTGGCAACCGCCTGCGGTGAAAGCGACGCTTTTGGCTTGAGGAAGGCAACGCCGTTTTCAGCATCATCACGGATGATCTCGGCATCGGTATCACCATCCAATGTGATCCGTGTGCAGCTTTGAACAGCGGCGGAAGCCGTGGCAACCACACCTGCGTTTGTCACAAAGAAACCGGAGCGTGCGGTTTTTGGTTTGCGAATTTGCAGCCCAGAAATCAGGTCGATAGATTGCTGCGACGCATCCCCCGCTGACGCGCTAAGCGCACCAGGCATACGGGTAAAGCTGCTGCGCATTTCTGACAATAAACGGCGGCGGCGTTCTTCGTCACCTGCTGGCCAGATCAGGGTAAAGCCTTTGATCTCGCCATTTTCCAATTTCGCCTCGGTATAGCTGATGGTGCGCGCGTTTTCACCAACCAGTGTGAAGCTAGATTTGCCGCGCTCACGCGGACCGTCCAAGGGCACGATTTCGAGCGTCTGCATGATTTCGTAGAGGCCAAACAATGTATCCTGATCACCTGGCTGGCTGATCAGCAGAACGCGGGCATCAACATCGCCGCTTGGGGAGTATTGTGCAAAAGGCGGCTCATAACGGTCAAAAGAAACAACACCCATCGGCAGAGTCATTTCGATACCCGCTTGTGTATCGCGAACGGTCTCTAGGCCTAGCCCCTCTAGAACGGCGTTATACTGTTTTTTCAGTTCCCCGCGTTGCAGGGTGGTCAGGATACCGGTTTTGTCAAAGTTGTTCGCCTCTTGCCATGCAGCCATGGAATTGCGGGTGCCACGCCCGAACGAGCCATCAATGGCAGCCGAGTAGAAGCCCGCCCATTGCAGCATAACCTGCAGGTGTTTCTTTTCATCGCGGCTTAGCTGGCGCTCTGAACGCTGTGCCTCGGCAGGTGTTTCATCTGCGGGCTCGGGTTCTGGCTCGGGCTCCGGTGTCACTTCGGCAACTTCTGGCTCTTGCGTCTCTTCGGCTTCTGGCGCTGGGGCCTCGGGGGTTGGAGTTGGGGTTGTGCCATCTGGCGCGTCAACGGCGCCATCACCCAAGATATTTGCCCCCACTGGCCAGAACTGCTGGCGCAGGCGGTTTGAGGTTTGAATAAAGCTGTCACGCGGGATCAGACCATCGCGGCGGTACTGACGTAAAACCAGTTCCGCATCAGCGCGGCGGTAGGGGCCAACAACAATCGCATACCACGATCCGCCAACCGAAAACCCGTTCACGTCTTCTAGCAGAGTTGTATAGGCCGTTGCGCGATCGGTCGCGCGCGCAAGGGATTGTTGCGCTTCGATCTGGACCCAGACGACCTCGTCGGGGTTGTTTGACTGTGCTTGCGCAGAGCTGGCGATGCCAAAAGAAAGGGCAGTCAGACAGATAAGTAAAATTCGCAACATTGGCGTAAAAACTCTCAAATATTAACTTTCGGGCACATAATCAGTATTTTCGACTGATTCCCATATGTGAACTATTTGTTGCATAAAGAATTTATTAACATTGCGCTGCAGTTGCACCACTGATTGACCCTTGCGCCAACGCGCCCTAGTAAGAGCGCCAACTGGCAAAGGACTTTTGACATGGCCGACACGCCCCGATCGTTTCAAGAAATTATTCTGCGTTTGCAGAGCTACTGGGCACGCCACGGCTGTGCCATTTTGCAACCCTATGACATGGAGGTTGGGGCAGGGACGTTTCACCCCGCAACAACCCTTCGCAGCCTTGGCAATCAGCCATGGGCCGCGGCCTATGTTCAGCCATCGCGCCGTCCAACTGATGGCCGCTATGGTGAAAACCCCAACCGTTTGCAGCACTACTACCAGTTCCAAGCGCTGATCAAACCCAGCCCGCCCAACCTGCAAGAGCTGTATCTGGGATCGCTTGAGGCGATTGGCGTGGATATGGCCCTGCATGATATCCGTTTTGTTGAGGATGACTGGGAAAGCCCGACCTTGGGCGCGTGGGGCCTTGGCTGGGAGGTCTGGTGTGACGGTATGGAAGTCAGCCAGTTCACCTATTTCCAACAGGTCGGCGGCCATGACTGTCACCCTGTCTCGGGTGAGTTGACCTATGGTTTGGAACGTCTGGCGATGTATATCCTTGGCGTGGATCACGTGATGGACATGCCGTTTAACGATCCAGACGCGCCAATTCCGCTTAGCTATGGCGACGTGTTCAAACAGACCGAAGAAGAATATGCGCGCTGGAACTTTGATGTGGCTAATACCGACGTCTTGCTGCGCCACTTTGAAGAGGCCGAGGCCGAGTGCAAGAACATCATTGCACAAGAGCATGTCGACCCAAAGACAGGCAAGCGCATCGTCATGGCGCACCCCGCCTATGATCAGGCGATCAAGGCGAGCCATATGTTCAACCTGCTGGATGCACGCGGCGTTATCTCGGTCACCGAACGTCAGGCCTATATCGGGCGTGTGCGCGCGCTGACTAAAATTTGCGCTGATGCTTTTGTTCAAACCCGCGCAGGCGGCTGGTCTGAGGACGCAGTATGATCTGTGTCACAGGAGCCTGTTCATGAACGGCAAAATAATAGGGATCGTTATTGTGGTTTCTTCTCTGATCGCCGGTGCGGCGCTGTATTACCTTCAGATCTACGGCTTTTACCAAGAGGTGGATGCCCCTGCCGAAGGGATCGAACTGATGGCGCTCTCCAGTGGTGAAGGCGAAGTGATCCCGCTGGAAGGGTTCCGCGCCATTGATGCTGAAAGCTCGCCCATCCGTTACCGCGCCTGTTTCACAACGCCCTATAGCCTTGCACTGCTGACCGAGACATTTCAGATGGTCGAAGGCGTTGAGCCGCGCAATGCGCCGGGTTGGTTTGATTGTTTCGATGCAGCCGCAATCGCGGATGAACTAAAGGCAGGCACCGCCCTGACATTCCTCAGCGAAAAGAACGTGCACTACGGCGTCGACCGCATTGTCGCCATCACCGACGATGGCCGCGGCTATGTCTGGCACGAGCTGAACGATTGCGGTGAAAAAGCATATGACGGCACGGTTGTGGGCGAAGAATGCCCTGCGCTGCCAACGGCGCCTGCGCCAACAGAATAACGCCTGACATAGGCAAACACGAGGTATCCCAGTGGCTGATCTGCTGATTGAACTGTTCTCCGAAGAAATCCCAGCGCGCATGCAAACGCGCGCCGCGGATGATTTGAAAAAGCTGATGACCAACGCTTTGGTTGACGCAGGGCTCACCTATGCCTCTGCCGCCGCCTTTGCGACACCGCGCCGCTTGTGTCTGACCATCGAGGGTCTGCTAGACGCCAGCCCGCGCACCGTAGAAGAACGCAAAGGCCCCAAAGCCGACGCCCCTGAAAAAGCCATCGAAGGCTTTCTGCGTGGCGCTGGCCTCACCCGCGATGATCTGGAAGAGCGCGATACGCCCAAGGGCAAAATCCTGTTCGCCAAGATCACCAAAGAGGGACGCCCCGCCGCCGAGATCATTTCCGAGACACTGGAACAAACCATCCGCAACTTCCCATGGCCCAAATCCATGCGCTGGGGGGCAGGGACGCTGAAATGGGTCCGCCCGTTGCATTCCATCCTGTGCCTTCTTAGCCGTGAAGACGGTTCTGAGGTGGTGCCGCTGGAGGTTGACGGGATCACGTCTGGCAACACCACACGCGGGCACCGCTTCCTTGCGCCTGATGAAATCACAGTGACTGGGTTTGAGGATTACACAACCAAACTCAAACGCGCCTTTGTCGTTCTGGACAGCGCCGAGCGGCGCGATGCGATCTGGCATGATGCCACCAACACCGCCTTTGCCAGCGGTCTGGAGGTTGTCGAAGACGCAGGCCTGCTGGCCGAAGTCGCGGGATTGGTCGAATGGCCTGTCGTCCTGATGGGGCGCATCGGCGATGACTTCCTCGACCTGCCGCCAGAGGTTTTGCAAACCTCGATGAAAGAGCACCAAAAGTTCTTTTCCGTGCGCAACCCCAAGACAGGCCGCATCGAGAAATTCATCACCGTGGCCAACCGCACCACTGCGGATAATGGCGCGACGATCCTTGCAGGCAACGAAAAGGTTTTGAGCGCGCGTTTGGCCGATGCCAAATTCTTCTGGGACAATGATCTGCGCATTGCCAAATCTGATGTGGGCATGGCCGCATGGGTTGAGAACCTCAAAAACGTGACCTTCCACAATAAACTCGGCACACAGGCCGAGCTGATCGAGCGTATGGCCGTTTTGGCCCGCGAACTGGCCCCGATGGTTGGTGCGGATGCAGACGCGGCCGAGAAAGCCGCCCGCATTGCCAAGGCTGATCTCTCCTCCGAAATGGTCTATGAGTTCCCCGAACTCCAAGGTCTGATGGGCCGTTACTATGCCGCCGCCGCTGGCATGAGCGCCGAAATCGCCGCCGCCGCCGAAGAACACTATGCGCCGCTGGGGCCATCAGATGATGTGCCAACCGCGCCAGTGTCCATCGCCGTGTCCTTGGCCGAAAAGATCGACAAGCTGACAGGGTTCTGGGCGATTGATGAAAAGCCTACAGGTAGCAAAGATCCCTTTGCCCTGCGCCGCGCGGCGCTGGGGGTTATTCGGATTTTGGTCGAGAATGATCTGAGTTTGCAGTTGTTGCCGCCGCTTAGCAAGCAGGCAGCGACCTTAGCTGCAAGTCAAAATTGGAAAAGTTATATTTCCGATCAGGAAAGTGTTGAGGAGATCGGGGAAAAGCTAGGTGTTGGCGAGGAGAGTATGGCTGCTTTGCAAAATGATGTCGTCTCACGGGCCGCCGAAGATGGTAGAATTGTTACAAGGGAAAGCCACCCAGAAGAGACTGAAAATTGGCCTGATTTTCTTTTAGCAATTCCTAATGCTAGAGCAGATGTAGATAACCTCATCTCCTTCTTCCACGATCGCCTCAAAGTCTACCTCAAAGACCAAGGCATTCGTCACGACATCATCGACGCCTGCATAGCCATGGACGGTAATGACGACCTCGCCCTGCTGGTCAAACGGGCCCGCGCCCTGAATGAGACGTTGAAAACCGATGACGGTGTGAACCTGATCCAAGCCTTCAAACGCGCCAATAACATCCTGTCCCAAGCGGAAGAAGCTGACGGCGTTGAATACTCCTACGGCGCAGAAGTGAAATACGCCGAGACGGATGAGGAAACGGCCGTGTTTGCCGCGCTGGATGCAGCAGAGGCGAAAATCGCTCCAGCGATGGCGGCCCAAGATTTCACTGCAGCGATGTCAGCCATGGCTGCGCTGCGGGGGCCGCTGGATGCGTTTTTTGAGACGGTTCAGATCAACACGGACAACGCCACTGTGCGCCGCAACCGTCTAAACCTGCTCAGCCGCATTCGCAGCTTGGGCACGTCAGTTGCGGATCTAACCCGCGTTGAAGGGTAATTAACGCAACGGCGCGTAGGGTGAGCAAAGGCTTGCTCTGCGCGCTGTTCTGCCTATGCTGCGTCGGAACATAAAGGATGCTGCAGTGCAGAGTGACCCCAACACAACCTATGTGACACAAACCGCGCCGATCGCCACGGAAACACATGGCGGGCGCGCGAAATGCTTGCAGCGCCTTGTGCGCCTTGATCTGCCTGTGCCGGCCACGGTCGCCTTATCCTTCACCACCGTTGGAAACATCGCGAACGGTGAGCTTCCCGATGTCGATGCGGTTGTCGATCAGTTCCCCAAAGACGCGCTGCTATGTGTGCGCCCCTCCAGCCAAGACCCCGATTGGGGCGGACCGGGTGCTGTGCTGAACATTGGTATGAACGACGCGCGGTTCGAAAATTTTAGCAAGGTGATGGGCGAAGACGCCGCCGCCGCGCTTTATACCCGTTTCATCCAATCCTACGCGATCAACGTGGCGCGTTTGGACCCTGACATGTTTGACGACGTGCAGGGCGAAGGCCGCCGTGCATTGGAAGAAACGATTTCTGCCTATGAGCATGAAACAGAAGAGAAATTCCCCCAATCCCGCCGCACCCAATTGGCTGCAGTCCTGCGGTCTATGGCGCGGGCGTGGAACGGAACCTCTGCGCGCCTGCTGCGGCAGGCCAAAGGCGCGCCAGCGGATGCGGGGCTGGGCCTAGTTGTGCAACAGATGATCTTTGGTCTGGGGGCAGGGCAATGTGGCTCGGGCGTTTTGCAGCTGGTCAACAGCGAAACAGGCGCGCCTCAGGTCACGGGCCGCTATCTGAGCCAGAGCCAAGGCCGTGATGCGCTGGGCGGAAATGCCGAGGCGCTGTATCTGACCCGCGATCCACGGGGTCCCTCGCTGGAAGAAAAGATGCCCGAGGCGTTTGAGACGCTCAAAACCTATGCCAGCCTGATGCGCAAACGTCTGCGTGCCGAGATGCACGTTGAATTTGCGATTGAAGATGGCGTTGTGCACATCCTTGACGGTGTGCGTGTATCGCGCTCGTCCCGTGCGGCGGTTCGGATCGCGGTGACATTGGCCGAAGACGGGATCATCAGCCGCGAAGAGGCCCTGATGCGGGTGCAACCACGGCTGTTGACCGAATTGTTGCACCGCCAGATCGACCCTGCTGCACAACGCGATATCATCGGAACGGGTATTGCCGCCAGCCCCGGCGCGGCCACGGGCCGTCTGGTTTTTGATTCCGCCGAGGCACAGGCCAGTGCAGCGCGGGATGAGCCCTGTATTCTGGTGCGCCGCGAAACCACTTCCGAAGACGTGCGCGGGATGCATGCGGCAAACGCTATCCTGACGGAAAAGGGCGGCATCACCAGCCACGCCGCAGTGATTGGCCGCGGGATCGGCCTGCCTTGTGTGGTCGGCGCGTCGAGTATCGAGTTCAACCCAAGAGATAAAACCATTACCTCCGAGGACGGTAGGGTGTTTCGTGAGGGGGATCAGATTACGGTCGATGGGTCGACGGGGCAGATCCTTGTGGGCGCTGCAAAGATGCAAGAAGCCGCATTAGATGAATACTTCCAAAAGCTTATGCTTTGGGCGACAGATAGCGCCGACATCAAGGTGCGCGCAAATGCGGATACCCCTGCGGATGCGCAAACGGCGCGCAACTTTAACGCCGAGGGCATCGGCCTGTGCCGGACCGAGCATATGTTTTTTGATGCGGGTCGCCTGACCGTGATGCGCGAGATGATCTTTGCCGATACTTCGGATGGGCGCCGTGCGGTTTTGGAACGCCTATTGCCGATGCAACGCGAAGATTTCACGCAGCTGTTCGGTATTATGCGTGGCCAACCAGTGTGCATTCGCCTGTTTGACCCGCCTTTGCACGAATTCCTGCCCATGGACGCCAGTGGCCAACGGGAACTGGCCGAGGCATTGGGCCTGCCGCGTTCGGATGTGACCCGCCGTATTGAGGCGATGCGCGAATATAACCCTATGCTGGGGCTACGGGGTGTTCGACTAGGGATTACTGTGCCTGAGATTTACGAAATGCAGGCGCGGGCGATCTTTGAGGCAATTGTAGATGCCAGTGAGGATGGCGATGCGGTGATTGCCGAGATCATGATCCCGCTTGTCTCGGCGCGCCGCGAGGTCGAACTGGTTCGTTCCGCGATCGACGCAGTTGCCCATGCGGTTAGCCAAGAACGCGGTGTCGAATTTGAATACCGTCTGGGGGTTATGGTTGAAACGCCACGCGCTGCCTTGCGCACCAGTGAAATCGCGCCCAATTGCGCCTTCCTCAGCTTTGGCACAAACGATCTGACGCAGATGACCTATGGTTTGTCCCGCGACGATGCGGGGCGGTTTATGTCAGATTATGTGCAGCAAGGTGTCTTTGACGAAGATCCGTTTCACACGCTGGATTATGATGGCGTAGGGGAGTTGCTGACGCTGGGTGCCCAGCGTGGTCGCGCCTCTCAACCAGACATCACTTTGTCGGTTTGCGGAGAGCATGGCGGCAACCCCGAATCGATAGCATTTTGCCGCGAAGCGGGTTTTGACTATGTTTCTTGCTCTCCTTTTCGCGTTCCGGTTGCGCGATTGGCGGCGGCACAACTGGCAATTGCGGACAAGATCGGGTGATTTTTCCTAATCTTACCCACTAGATGCGGTAGGTTCGTGCCTTGAAACGCTGGCATTTGTTGCTCTGGGTTGTTGTGAAGCCTCTTTCAGGCTAGGCCAACTCCCTGTGAAACAACGCCGGAGAGATGAATGATACGGTTTGGAACCAGTTTTAGCGGAATGCGGCTTGCCTTGGTGGCGGCTGTTGCATTGGCTTTGCCGACTGGTGCCATGGCAAATTCCGTTGCAAAAAAATTGGCGAAAATCGAGGCTCAAGGGCTCGCGAACCTTTCCCAAGACCGTATCAATTTGCTTGTAAAGCCAGCGCCAATTGCGGCAGCGGCGGCTTCGTCTAGTGGTAACGCAACAAATGCTGTGTTTTCGCGTGAATGGTTGGCAAGCCAGCCAAAACCCAAAAGCTCGGCCGAGTTCAAATGCCTCGCCGAGGCGCTTTACTTTGAGGCGCGGGGCGAAACCGTCAAAGGCCAGTTTGCTGTGGCCGAGGTGATCCGCAACCGCGTTAAATCCAGCCGCTTTCCGAACACATATTGTGGTGTGATCAATCAGGGCACAGGCAAAAAGTACCAGTGCCAGTTTACCTACACTTGTGATGGCCGCCCCGAAGTTGTTTCGGAACATGCGGCCTATGCGCAGGTTTCCAAAGTTGCCCGCGCAACGATTGACGGAAAATCACCCGACATCACAAAAGGCGCGACCTTTTACCATACCACCGCCGTTAGCCCCAGCTGGTCCCGTAAATTCACCAGAACGGCCCGTTTTGGCGTCCATCTGTTTTACCGCCGCGGTTCCTGAACTTTATCTCCCTGACGCAAAGCGCCCCTTTGAGGCCGTTTGTCGCCCTCGACCTCTGCGGTGGTGCAGTATAAACGCGCCATGACCAGACCAGTTGGGAGTCTTCCATGTCCTCTGAAACGCGCCTTGCTTTTGCCCACCCGTCCGAACGGGCGGCGGCAACCTCTACCATCGACGCGTTAGATCGCATTTCGGTCCGCGATCACACTGTCGAGGTTGAGATCGGCGCATTTCAGGCTGAACGCGGTGTTCAGCAACGGATATGTTTTAACATCGTTGTCGAGGTTCAGCCGCTTACGGGGCCGATTGATGACGATGTAGATCGCATCCTGTCCTATGATCGCGTTACCGAAGCGATTTCTGCGGAGCTTGCCGTGGAACGTCTGGCGCTGCTGGAAACATTGGCTGAACGCGTGGCCGAACGCATTCTGCTAGAGCCTCAGGCCATGCGGGTTTTTGTACGCATAGAAAAGCTGGACCGCGGTCCGGGGGCATTGGGCGTTGAAATTGTTCGGGCACGTGATGGTGCCCCGCCCGCCGAAATCGCAGCCGAGCCAGCACCGCATCCCGAATTGGTATTTCTGAGCAACGAGGCGATTGAATCAGATTTTCTAAAGGCGTGGTTGGATCAGTTGCATGAACAGGGCCGCCCGCTGATCTTATGCGTTGGGGCTGCGGATATTGCGGCGCCACAGGTTGCCCATAAGATGGCCCAGCGGCGCATTGACCTTTTGGCGATTGAGCAAAACGCATGGGTCTTGGCCTCGAAAGACGACCGTTGCGTGGTTGTTCAAACGCGAACAGAACTGGATTGGGCCATGAAGAACGGCCAGACCAGCGTTTGGGCGCCCTCCAAGATTGTGTTGGATAGCGTGGATACCCCCTCGGCCCAGACGGCGGATGCTGTTGCGCTGGCAGCTTGGTTCGCCTCAACCTTTGAGGCGCGCGAAATGCTGGTGATTGGCGCGGACCTGCCAGAAGGGGCATCTGTGCCATTGCGTAAGGTGTCAGCAAAACAAGAGACGCTGTAAGATGTCGCGCGCTTATTACCGCCCGATTGTTCAATGCGATGTTGCCCGCCCACGGCAGGCAATAACCCTTGCGCAGGGGTGGGGGTGGTTCACCCATGTCGAGGTGTTGCACCGTGGCGCACCGCCAAAGATCGCGGAAATTGACCAGATCCCGCCAGAGGCGTTGCCCCCCCTCAGGGGACGACCTGCGCAATTTGGGGAGCGCCCCCATATCATGGGGATTTTAAACGCCACACCAGACAGCTTTTCTGACGGAGGTCTGCACGCTGCGGCTCAGGATGCTGTGTCAGCGGGCCTTGCGATGGCGGCGGCTGGGGCTGATATCTTGGATGTCGGTGGTGAGTCCACGCGCCCTGGCGCCGAGACAGTCGCAATAGACACGGAAATCCGCCGTATTGTTCCCGTGGTTTCGGGCCTGCGCGCGAGAGGATATGATGGGGTTATCTCGCTGGATACGCGCAAGGCGGAAGTGGCCCGTGCGGGGATCGCCGCTGGCGCTGACCTGATCAACGATGTGTCAGGTTTTACCTATGACCCCGCTTTGGCAGGCGTCGCAGCGCAGGCGGCTCTTCCTGTTTGCGTCATGCATGGGCCATTGGACCCTGCAATAATGCAGAATGACCCCCGATATGATGATGTCATCCTTGATGTGTATGATTTTCTGGAAGACCGCATTGCCGCGCTAGAGGCGCAAGGGATCGCACGCGAAAAGATCATTGCCGACCCCGGGATCGGGTTTGGAAAGACGCAAGAGCATAACCTGCAACTGCTTGCGCGGCTGAGCCTGTTTCACAGCCTTGGAGTGCCGATCCTTTTAGGTGCTTCGCGCAAGCGGTTTATTGGCACAATAGGGGGGGCTGAGGGTGCCGCTGATCGGGCGCCGGGGTCTATTGCTGTTGGTCTGGCGGGGCTCGCACAAGGTGTGCAAATTTTACGTGTGCATGATGTCGCCGAAACCGCGCAAGCCATTGCACTTTGGCGGGCCTGCGTGGCACAATAGCGGTATGACAAAACTATTTGGTACCGACGGCGTGCGCGGCACGGCAAACATTCACCCTATGACCGCTGAAATGGCGCTGCGTATTGGCGCGGCGGTTGGTCGCTACTTCCGCAGGGAGAGCGCAAATTCGGCCCACCGCGTGGTGATTGGCAAGGATACGCGCCTATCTGGCTATATGTTTGAGAACGCTCTCACGGCGGGGTTGACCTCAACTGGGATGAACGTGCTGCTGCTGGGGCCAGTGCCAACACCAGCTGTCGGGCTTTTGACGCGGTCGATGCGGGCTGATTTGGGGGTTATGATCTCGGCCAGCCACAACCCTGCGCAGGACAATGGGATCAAGTTTTTTGGCCCAGACGGTTTCAAACTGTCTGACAAGGTTGAAGCAGAGATTGAAGCGCTTGTCGCGGAAGGGGTGGAGCCAACCACCGCGCCGGAGATCGGGCGTGCGAAACGTATCGATGACAGCCGTTTCCGCTATATCGAGCGGGTGAAATCCAGCTTTCCACGGCAGATGCGTTTGGATGGCCTAAAGGTGGTCATTGATTGCGCAAATGGCGCGGCGCACCACGTGGCGCCGATGGCCTTGTGGGAGCTAGGCGCAACGGTCATTCCCGTTGGCGTTTCGCCCAACGGTCACAACATCAACGCCAGCTGTGGCTCAACCCACCCGCAAGTAGCGGCGGAAACGGTTGTGGCGCATGGGGCAGATGTGGGGATTTGTCTGGATGGTGACGCGGATCGCGTGATCCTGTTGGATGAAAAGGGCCGCGTTGGGGATGGGGATCAGTTCATGGCGCTGATGGCCGCGCGCTGGAAGGCCGAGGAGCGCCTGAAGGGGGACGCGCTGGTCGCGACGGTGATGAGCAACCTCGGGCTTGAACACTTCCTGTCGGATCGCGGCGTGAAATTGGAACGAACCAGCGTCGGCGATCGCTATGTTGTTGAGCGGATGCGCCAAGGGGGCTTTAACCTTGGTGGTGAGCAATCAGGTCATATCGTCATGACAGATTATGCCACCACGGGCGATGGCCTGATGGCTGGGATGCAATTTCTGGCAGAAATGCTGCGCGCAGAAAAACCAGCCTCCGAGCTGATGCACCAGTTTGATCCCGTTCCCCAACTTCTTGAGAACGTGCGTTTTGAAGCTGGGCAGACACCACTGGAAGATCAGCACGTGAAAGCAGCAATTGCGCAGGCCGAGGCTGATCTGGCGGGCGGTGGACGTCTGTTGATCCGCAAATCGGGCACCGAACCTTTGGTGCGGGTCATGGCAGAGCATGAAGATGCCAAGCTGATGTCGCAAGCCGTTATGAGCGTTGTTGCGGCTGTTGAGGACGCCGTAAAGGCCTGATCCCGATGAGCAGGCAAAGCCTGCACAATATGCTTTTGGTAGCGCGTGCCTTGATGGTGCGCGCCGGACGGGTCCTTAGCCTGCAAAGAGGCGCCGAAGGGCTCCGTATTGGCTGAGGGCGACACCGATGAGGATCAGGGCCAGAGCGTAGAGCAGCGAGCTGGGGAGCGCTTCTTCCAAGATCAAGGCGCCTAACACCACCGACCAAACCGGCACTTGATAATTCACAAGTGACATAAAGACAGGGCCTGCGCTGCGGACCACTAAAACCCTCAGCAGATTTGCAGCGGCAGTTGGAATAAGCCCTAGAAAGGCAAGTACCGCCAGCAGTTTTGGCGTTGGCACGGGCGGTAGCCCAAGCAAGAGGGATAATCATCACAGCCCCGATGATCAGCAAAACTGTTGCAAGGCCGATGGGGTGGACTGGTGGTAGGCGTCGCATGATGATCGAGCCGATTGCATAGCAGCTAGCGGCAAGAACACAGGCGATGCGCCCAGGTGTTTCGTAGGTATTACCAGAACTTTCAAAGGCTTGGCTGCCGATCAGAATGACCACTCCGCCGAAACCAATGAGGAACCCCAACGCCCTGCGCGGGGTCATGCGTTCCCCAGGGATAAAGACATGCGCAAGCGGCAACACGATAAGGGCAATGGAGGCCATGGAGACGCCAGCAAACCCTGCGGTTACAAATTGCTGCCCCCATGCAATCAAAGCAAAGGGGATTGTCGAGCTGATCCCACCCAAAATAAAAACATCGCGTTTTACCGCCGCTGATGGTCGCCCTTCAAACAACGGCAAGCCAAGGAATAACCAAACCACCCCCATCAAAATGGCGGCAAATGAAATACGTGAGGCCGCCAGCCAAAAGGGGGGCATCCCCTCTGCCAGTGCGATTTCGGTCACCAAAAAGGTGCCGCCCCACGTAAAGCCAAGGGTCGCAATGGCAAGCCAGTTCAAAGGTGAGATTTGGGGGGTGTTTTCCATTGCAACACTTAGGGCGAGTTTGCCGTGCTGGGCAAGGCGGGAACGCAAAAAGGGCCCGAGATTTCTCTCGGGCCCTTTTCGGGAATATTCAGAACTGGCTAGGCCTTAGTTCTTGGATTTGTCGACCATTTTGCCAGCAGAGATCCAAGGCATCATGCCGCGCAGTTTTGCGCCTGTTTCTTCGATCATGTGCTCGTCGTTTGCGCGACGTGCCGCTTTGATTGTTGGCTGGCCAACGGCGTTTTCAAGCATGAAGTCACGTACGAATTTACCTTGCTGGATGTCAGACAGAACGTCTTTCATGCGGGCTTTGGTTTCGTCGTAGTTCAGGATGCGTGGACCGGTGACGTACTGGCCGTACTCAGCTGTGTTGGAGATCGAGTAATCCATGTTGGCGATACCACCTTCATAGATCAGGTCAACGATCAGCTTCACTTCGTGCAAGCACTCGAAATAGGCCATTTCTGGTGCGTAACCAGCTTCGACCAATGTTTCAAAGCCACAGCGGATCAGCTCAACCAAGCCGCCACACAGAACAGCCTGCTCGCCGAACAGGTCGGTTTCACACTCTTCGCGGAAGTTGGTTTCGATAATGCCCGAGCGGCCGCCACCGATGGCGGAGCAATAGGACAGGCCGATTTCCAGCGCTTTGCCAGAAGCGTTTTGGTCAACAGCAACAAGGCAAGGCACGCCGCCGCCTTTGGTGTATTCGCCGCGTACGGTGTGACCTGGGCCTTTTGGCGCCATCATGATCACGTCAACGCCTTCTTTAGGCTCAATCAGGCCAAAGTGTACGTTCAGGCCGTGGGCGAATGCGATGGCAGCGCCTTCACGGATGTTGTCGTGAACGTATTTTTTGTAGGTTTCGGCCTGCAATTCGTCGGGCATGGTGAACATGATCACGTCAGCCCATGCTGCGGCTTCTGCGATGCCCATAACTTTCAGGCCTTCGCCTTCGGCTTTTGCGATGGATGCGGAACCTTCGCGAAGAGCAACAACGAGGTTTTTCGCGCCTGAGTCACGTAGGTTCAACGCGTGGGCGTGGCCCTGTGAGCCATAGCCGAGGATCGCCACTTTGGCATCTTTGATGAGGTTAACGTCGCAATCACGGTCATAATAAACGCGCATGTTCTTTTCCTTCCGAGGGTTGATTTGGCCGCACATTATCTGATGTTGATCTTGATTTAAGTGTTGAATGGCGGGTTTTTTCGTGAAAAATAAATGAAGTTATTCGCCCATTTCTAAATTTGTGGAAAAATCATGCTTGATGATGAGGATCGACGCCTATTACGCTATTGGCAGGCCGAGCCGAGCCTCTCTCAGGGGGAGCTTGCAGAGCGTGCGGGCATGACCACAGGCCGTGTCACGCGGCGCATCGCGCGCTTGCAAGAGCTGGGTATCGTGAACGGTATCGGCGCGGTGATCGATTGGGCGGCGCTGGGATATGCGGTAGAGGTCTCTTTGCGCATTACCTTGGACAAAACCCAAGGCAACGCATTTGATGCCTTTATGGCCGAGGCGCGTCTGGTTCCCGAGGTCATCGAATTGCAGACCTTCCTAGGGCGCGTTGACGTTCGCCTTTCCATCATCGCCCGCGATATGGCGCATTATCAGGAAATCTATCGCAGCCGCATTCTAACGCTGCCTCATATCTCTGAGATCGAAGCCCTAATGCATGTGGCGCGGATCAAAAGCAGTGAGGGCCTGCCGTTATGATCGAGCTTGACGAGATTGACGCAAAGATTTTGCGTGCTTTGGCCCGTGATGCCACGCAATCGGCGGGGGCGATGGGGCGGCGGCTGGGGCTAAGCCAACCCGCCACATGGCGGCGCATTCGCCGTTTGGAAGAGGCGGGGGTGATCCGTGGGCGTCATCTAAAGTTGAATGCGGAAAAGCTGGGCTTTGGTGTGACGGTTTTTCTGGGGGTCAAACTGGCCCTGCGTGGCCGCGTCAGTCTAGAGGATTTTGAACGCGCGGTTACCGCCATTCCAGAGGTGCAAAGCGTCGAGCATGTGCTGGGGTTGTATGATTACCGTCTGCGGGTTGTTGCCCGTGACCTACCAGATTTTGAACGGGTTTTGCGCCGCCGTATCATGACCCTGCCAGGCGCAGGGGAGGTCGAGGCAAATGTTTTGTTGAGCGAAGAGCGCCTCGCGGGGCCTTTATAAGGGGGCACAGGGGCGGCTTTGGTCGGCTTAAGATAGACTTTGCCAAGAGGCGCTGCACTGCGTAAGCAGAGTGTAACATTGGGATAGGAGAAAACAGATGGCGTTACTTGATACCGTAGATCCACACGGTCTAGAGGAATTTTCGGTTGTATTCACGGACCGGTCGCTCAATTCCATGAGCGCGGCCTTTCAGGAGGTCATGCGTGATATCCACACGATGCTGTGTGACGTGTACAATGCGCAATCTGCCGTGGTTATTCCTGGTGGTGGGTCATACGCGATGGAGGCGGTTGCGCGTCAGTTTGCTCGTGACCGTGATGTGTTGGTTGTGCGCAATGGCTGGTTTTCCTACCGCTGGAGTCAGATCATCGAAACAGGCGGCCTAACCGCAAACGCCACCGTGATGAAAGCCCGCGCGCAGGGTAACGAAGCACCAGCGCCCTTTGCACCCGCCCCGATAGAAGATGTCATCGAGGCAATCAAAACTCAAAAGCCGCAGGTTGTGTTTGCCCCTCATGTGGAAACCTCGGCGGGGGTGATCCTGCCAGATGCTTATATCGCCGCAATGGCACAGGCTGCCCATGATGTCGGCGCGTTGATGGTGCTGGATTGTATCGCCTCTGGCTGTGCTTGGGTGGATATGGAGGCGCTTGGCGTCGATGTTCTGATTTCGGCACCGCAAAAAGGGTGGAGCGCGCAGCCCTGTGCGGGGCTTGTAATGTTGTCTGATCGCGGCATTGCGCAGCTGGGGGAAACCCAATCAGACAGCTTTGCGATTGATCTGGGGAAATGGCACGCGATCATGCAGGCCTATCTAGACGGCGGACACGCCTATCACGCGACAATGCCAACGGATGCGTTGCGGGTATTTCGCGACACAATGCAAGAAACCAAAGACTACGGGTTTGACCGCCTGAAAGAGGCCCAGTGGCGTCTGGGCGACGGTGTGCGTGCGATGATGGCTGCTAAAGGTATCCAATCCGTTGCCGCCGATGGTTTCGGCGCCCCCGGTGTGGTCGTGAGCTATACAGATGACCCAGACATTAAATCGGGCAAGGCATTCGCTGCCGAAGGCATGCAGATCGCGGCAGGGGTCCCGTTGCAGGTGGGAGAGCCTGACGGCTTTAGCACCTTCCGATTGGGGCTGTTCGGGTTGGATAAACTCTATGATGTCGATGCCACATTGGGCCGTTTGAAGGCCGTGGTTGATAAGGTTCTGTAACCTTAGATATTTAGCGTAAAAAGGGGCGCGGCAGATGATTTGCCGCGCCCCTTTTTCAATTTGTTTCGCAAATTACCGCCAGCAGGCAGTCGCATCTTCCCAGCTGACTTCTTGTTTGGAGCGGGCATAGATTTTCATCGCCTTCGCTTCGTTGTTCTTTGCCTTGATCATCGCCAATGCCGACAGGCCAGCGGGGCTTTCGTTTACGTCTGATCCGCGCTTTGAATAGCCTTCGGTAATATCCTTCTTCGCTTGGGAAATCGCGGCGGCGCGCGAGTATTCCTTGCCGCTTATTTGCGCCTTTTGGCCCTTTGGTGGGATGGATTTAACCCAATTTCCCAACCACTTATCTCGATCAGGGATCGAGTTGTAACAAGTGCCCGCATGCACAGGTGCAGCAAGGGCGATTGCGGCAATTGCAACGGCTGCGACAGAGGGTAGCTTTGAAAAAATAGACATAGAAACTCCGGTTTTGAATTGAAAAAAGGGGCGCTCAACGCGCCCCCAAAAGCTGTTTACGTGACCGCGTCCAATATGCGGGCCCATGATCGCATCCCTTTGTGAAAACTCTCCATGTCGTATTTTTCATTGGGAGAGTGGATTTGATCGTCGTCCTTACCAAAACCGATCAGCATCGGCGTGGTGTCCAGAATGTTCTGGAAGTGCCCCGCAATCGGGATCGACCCGCCACAGCCGATATAGGCGGCGGGGACGTTCCATTCGTCGGTGAGCGCCTTTAACGCCTGTCCAAATGCGGGGGCGTCTGTTGCGGTCCCCGAGGCGCGGCTGGCGCCGTGGTCTGCCCACTCGGCCGAGCAATCCGCAGGCAGCATGTCTTCAACCATCTTGCGGAAATTCTCGCGGATGGCGAGGGGGTCCTGATCGCCGACAAGGCGGAATGAAATCTTGGCGCTGGCTTGGGAGGGGAGCACGGTTTTGAAGCCGTCACCTTGATAACCGCCCCCAATACCGTTCACTTCGCAGGTCGGGCGCGACCAGATCATCTCAAGCGGGGTGCGGTCCTGTTCACCCGCTGGGTCGGATAGGCCCACATCCCCCAAAAAGGCCGAATGATCAAAGGCAAGGCCCTGCCACTGGGCTTCCAATTCATCGCTCAGCTCTGGAACACCATCGTAAAAGCCAGGAACTGTAATGCGGCCCTGATCATCGTGAAGGGAGGCAATGATTTTAGACAACACGCGCACGGGGTTCATGGCGATGCCGCCAAACATACCCGAGTGGAGGTCCTTGTCAGGGGCGGTGATGGTCAGCTCTTCGCCCAGTAACCCCCGCAGCATGGTCACAATCGAGGGCGTTTTGCTTTCGAACATGCCAGTGTCGCAGATCATGGCGTAATCGGCGCGCAACTCATCCGCATTTTCCTCCATAAAGGGCACCAGCGAAGGCGAACCTGATTCCTCTTCGCCCTCAAAAAAGAAGGTGATCCGGCAAGGCCAGTCGCCCTTTACCTCTTTCCACGCGCGAAAAGCTTCGACAAATGTCATCAACTGGCCTTTGTCATCCGCCGCGCCGCGCCCGCGGATTACGGGGCCTGCATCGGTTTCTTCTACGGCGGGATCAAACGGGTCACGATCCCACAGGTTTAGCGGATCAACCGGTTGCACATCATAGTGACCGTAGAACAGCAAATGCGGCTTGCCCGTCTCTGGCCCAATATGGCCGACAACCATCGGATGCCCTGGTGTTTCACGCTTTTCCGCTGGGATACCAATGCTTTGCAGGTCTTTCACCAGCCAGTCGGCGGCCTCTTGGCAGTCCTCTTTAAAGGCAGGGTCCGTTGAGATGGATTTGATGCGCAGCAGCTCTAATAAACGTTCGGTAGCGGCAGGTAGGTCTTTGTCGATTTGGGCGAGGACAGCGTCGAGCGACATGAAGGTAAGCTCCTGATAAGGGGGATTTTGTCCGACCCTAACAGGCGCTAATGTGATGTCCAGTGGTTGAATTTTCCGATGGGAAACAACCCTGCGACACTAAGCGCCTGATTGTGTATTGATGCACTTGGAACCATTCTATATCTGATCGACAAGCATCACGAGGCCTATGTGTATCGTGTGACGATTTTGGAGAGACTTCATGAGCTATTCGGAACAGCTTGATAATGCGCTAAACCGTCTTCACGAAGAAGGCCGTTACCGCACGTTTATCGACATCGAACGCCGCAACGGGAACTTTCCACATGCAGTCTGGAACAAGCCAGATGGTACGTCGCAGGATATCACTGTTTGGTGCGGAAATGACTATTTAGGCATGGGGCAAAACCCCGTTGTTCTAGAGGCGATGCACGAAGCGATCAACGCAACCGGAGCGGGATCAGGCGGCACACGCAACATTTCCGGCACAACCGTCTATCACAAGCGCCTCGAGGAAGAGCTGTCCGATTTGCACGGAAAAGAGGCAGCTTTGCTGTTCACCTCGGCCTATATCGCAAATGATGCGACGCTCAGCACGCTGCCAAAGCTGTTTCCGGGGCTGATCATTTATTCGGATGCGCTGAACCACGCCTCCATGATCGAAGGGGTGCGCCGCAACGGCGGTGCCAAACGTATTTTCCGCCACAACGACGTGGCCCACCTGCGTGAGCTGCTTGAGGCTGATGACAGCGACGCCCCAAAGTTGATCGCCTTTGAATCCATCTATTCGATGGATGGTGATTTTGGCCCGATCGAAGAAATCTGTGACCTAGCCGATGAATTCGGCGCGTTGACCTATATCGACGAGGTGCACGCGGTGGGCATGTACGGCCCGCGCGGGGCAGGGGTGGCCGAACGGGATCGCCTGATGCATCGCCTTGATATCATTAACGGAACCCTTGCCAAAGCCTATGGCGTGATGGGCGGTTATATCGCGGCATCAGCCA